>NZ_JAMYTN010000005.1:0-418164 GCF_040322455.1 Mesorhizobium sp. M0139 | reverse complement strand
CCGCTCAATCATGGCCGGGCGACAGCTCAGGATCTGGTTGAGCGGATTGTGGCGGCCAAGGAGCTGCATCCGCTTTGGGGTCCAAAGAAGATCGTGGCACGGCTCAGGCGCACGGCTCCCGAGTTCATGTGGCCTTCAGCCTCGACGGTCGGCGCGATCCTTGCGCGGCATGGGCTTGTCCGCGCCCGCAAGCGACCCCGCCTGCGGGCCTGCGGCAATGGACCCTGGCCACAGCCGCAAGAACCGAACGCGGTGTGGACTGGCGATCACAAGGGCTGGTTCCGGACCCGCGACGGCTGGCGTTGCGAACCCTTGACGGTGATGGATGCGTCGAGCCGCTGTCTTCTGGCGCTCGAAGCGACGGGGTCGACGGCCGATAGCGAAGCCTGGCCGGTGTTCGAACGGCTGTTTGAAGAGCATGGCCTGCCGGATCGCTTCAGAAGCGACAATGGCCCGCCCTTCGCATCGGCCGGCGTCACCGGGCTGACGCCGCTTGTCGTGCGCTTCATCAGCGCTGCGTTGGAGACCGAAGACGGACAATGGACACTCTCATTCCATGCCCACCCGCTCGGCATCATCGACACACGGCACATGAAGCTTGTCCGCCGCAGCGCCGCGCCAACCAATCCGCTTGGCGCTGCGGCGGACGCATAGGGGGAGAGAAGTGTCACCTATGTATCCGGTTCAAAGTGTTACCCATCTATCGGCTGGACAATGCAAGTTCTGTCAAGCCGCCACAGCCCGCCGTGCCAACCCACCCCGGATATACCGCGCGAACTCCTGCGCTGCCGGCGCCGTGCCGTACTTCGGCAAATGCAGATTGATGGAAAAATTCGGCAGCGGCGGCAGCCCGGCATCAAAAGCCAGGATGTCAAGATCGGCAGGCACGGTGGAGGCCAGCCAGGCGGTGACGGCAAGGTCGGAGCGCACTGTCGCGGTCGTCGCGTCGATGTTGCCGTTCTCGAACACGGTGCGCCATTCCAGCCCGTGCTCGTTCAGCGCCGACAGCACCACCGGTCGGAAGGCGCAGGTGTCGGCGACGATCGACACCGGCAGCGGCCGCTTGGCACAGGCGACTCCGCCCTTGGCCCCGACCCAGACCAGCCGGTCAATGGCCAGGCATTCGCCGGCCGACGGGCCAACCCGTTCCTCGATGACGGCAAGATCGATAGTGCCGGCCGCAAGGGCCGCGGCAAGATCCGGCGAGGCGGCGCAGAGTAGGGATATCTCAACCTGCGGATAGGTCTCGGCATAGGCCTTCAGCACCGGCGCCAGCAAGGTGCCGACAAGGTCATAGGGAACACCGAGCCGCACCTGGCCGGCGGCCTCGGTGCCCGCCATCTCGGCCCAGATCTCGTCATTGAGGCCAAGCAACCGTTTGCCCTTGCCGAACAGCCGCTCGCCGGGCCGCGTCAGCCGCAAGCCACGCCGGTCGCGCTCGAAGAGGCTGCAGCCCAGCGCCTCCTCCAGCCTTTTGATCTGCTGGCTGACGGCGCCTTGCGTCAGATGCAGCGCGTTCGCCGCCGCCGTCATGCTGGCCTTGTCGGCGACAGTGACGAAGGTGCGGATCAGCGCTGTGTCGAGGTTGCGGATCATAGTTGGCATTATATCTGCTAATGCCAACCATCGCAAACATTGCATTTACTGAAGTATGCAGAAGTCTACCGTAGGGCCTTCGATGGAGGACGCCTCATGTTGCAGCCCATCTTTCCGCTCATCCTGTTTGCCTTCGTGGCCACCGTCACGCCCGGCATCGCCACCACCCTGTCGACTGCTTCAGGTGCGCAGTTCGGTTTTCGCCGTTCCGTTCCCCTATTGGTCGGCAGCGCCGCCGGCCTCGCCACCGTGACCGGTGTTGCCGCCGCCGGGCTCGCCGGTCTGCTGCTGGCCATGCCGTCGCTGCAACTGGCGATGAAAATCATCGGCTCGCTCTATCTCATCTGGCTGGCAATCAAGATCGGCCGCGCCGGGCCGCCTGATCTCGATGTGGCGATGGCAAAACCCAACAGCTTCTTGGGCGGCGCCGGCATTCAATGGATGAACCCGAAGGGCTGGGCGATGGGACTGGGTGCGGCGGCCTCGTTCGCAGCCCTTGCCGACGGTCCGGGACAACTCGCGCTGCTGCTCGGCTCGACCTTCGGCTTCACCGCAGCCATCTCGCTGTCGATCTGGTGCGTGGCGGGCATGGTGCTGGCACGGCTGCTCAAGACCGAATGGCAATGGCGCGCGCTCAACATCGTGCTGGCGCTGGTGCTGGCTGCGTCGATCATTCCGATGTGGCGGGGAGCGTAAACGCAGAGGTCGGCGCCAGTACCGCACCCGGACCTGCGGTCCGACCTCCCCACAAGGGGGAGGTAGGGAGCGCGCACTTTACCCTCCCCCGTGTGGGGAGGGTCGCGAACGAAGTGAGCGGGGTGGGGGTCCTGGTTCGCGAAGCGAACCAGCTACTCTCAAGCCGCGTAGCGGGCAGCCGGCTTGTCGGCGTGCAGGCTGCCGTAGAAGACTTGCCTTGCGCCGAGGAACGTGTCCAGCTTGGCTGTGTCGGCAAGTGCCGGCACGGTGACGGCTTCGCCCCTGGATAGGCCCACAAGCGCGGCATCGACCATATCGTCGGCGGACATGATGATCTCCTTCGGCAGATTGTCGATATCGCCACCGGCGAGCTCCCAGAAATCGGTGCGGGTCGCGCCCGGCAGCACCGCCTGCACCTTCACATTGGTGCCGGCGACTTCGCGGTGCAGGGCCTCGGTGAAGTTGACGACATAGGCCTTGGTGCCGCTGTAGATGCCGCCGAACGAGGTATCATAGGCGAGCACAGAGGCGATGTTGACGATGGCGCCGCGGTTGCGCGCAAGAAGCCCCGGCAGAACGGCGCGGGTCAGGCGGGTCAAGGCGATGACGTTGACCTTGATCATGCGCTCGGCCTCGTCGGCGTCGGCCGTTGCCACCACGGCCTGGCCACCAATGCCGGCATTGTTGACCAGCAGCGTGACGCTGTCGTCGGCTGCGATCGCCTGCTCGACGCGGCGCACATCATTGTCGTCGGCAAGATCGGCTGATATCACGCTGACCTTGCGCTTGTAAGCATATCGCAGCTTTTCAGCCAGTTCCTCCAGCCGGTCGGCGCGCCGCGCTACCAGCACCAGATCGTAGCCCTGCCCGGCCAGCCGGTCGGCATAGACAGCACCTATGCCGGCCGATGCGCCGGTGACGACTGCGGTACCCTTGTTGTCCTGTCCACTCATTGTCCTGTTCCTTTTTTCTGCCCGGCGAGACAGGTCGATGAACCCTCGTCCCGCCCTGATCTCCAATTAGTGGCATATACCACTTTCCGGGAAGTAGGCATATACCACCATCTTGTCAACGGAGGCGGCAGAAACTATTTCTGCGACAGGCCGGCAGCGGTTTTGCCGGCAAGGAGTCGTGATGAGCAAGACCGTGCTGCCGGGATTCAGCCTTTGCAACAACGCCACGCTGCGGCGCGCCGCGCGCAAGCTCGGCCGCTTCTATGACGATGTAATCTCGCCTTCGGGTCTGAAGGGCACGCAGTACGGCCTGCTCTACCAGATCGATGTCAGCAACGAGCCGGCGATGGGCACGATAGCCGAAGCGATGGTCATGGATCTCTCGGCGCTCGGCCACACGCTGAAGCCGCTGATCCGCGACGGCTATGTCGACACCTTCGCTGACAAGGACGATCGCCGCGTCAAGCGGGTGCGGCTGACGCCGCAAGGCCAGGCCAAGCTCGAGGAGACGACGCAATTGTGGAGCACTGCTCAGCAGCGCTTCGAGGCGCTGTTCGGCCCGCAACGAGCGGCAGATCTGCGCGCTATGCTGGATGAAGTCGCGGCGCTGGACTACGACGTGCCGGCGGCCGCCCCTTCAAGCTGAAAGAACGGCCGCCGGTCCTTTGCAAAGATCTATTCCGCCGGCATGGCGACCGGCCGGGCCGCCCAGCGGCCGGCCAGCACCACGCCAAGCCCGATCAGCGGGAAGATGGCGGCGACTAGGCCGAGGTCGGCCGGCACGCCGTAGCGAAGCACGGCGCCGCCGGCCACAGCGCCCAGCGCCACGCCGAGATAGAGGGCCGAAGCGTTGAGCGACAGCACGATCGGGGCGGCGTCGGGCGCCAGCTTGATGATGCGGCTGGCCTGCGCCGGCGGAAATGCCCAGCCGACCATGCCCCACGGCACCATCATGGCCATCAATGCCGGCCCGGCGAGATGCTGCGGCAGGAAGGTCGGGATGACCGAGAGCATCACCAGCATGACGGCGCTCAGCGCCAGCGACCAGCCGACGGTGCGCGTCGCACCAAAACGGTCGGCCGCCTGGCCGCCGGCTATGTTGCCGATGACGGCGCCGACACCGAAGGCGAGCAGCATGCCGGGCAGCGCAATCGGGCTGAGGCCGCCGCTCTGGATGGCCAGCGGCGCGATATAGGAAAACACCGAGAAGGCGCCGATCAGGGCAAGAGCGGTGGTCAGCAGGATCGGCATGACGCCGGGGCGCAGCGCCGCAGCCAGCCGCCGCCTGAGCGGCAGCTTGGTGCCGACAATTCCGCGCGGCAGCCGGTACCACAGGATGGCGCCGACCAGCGCGCCGAGCCCGGCAATGGCAAAGAAGGTCCCGCGCCAGCCGGCTATCGTGGCAACCAGCGCGCCGAGCGGTGCACCCAGCGCAACCGCCACCGTGGTTCCGCCGACGACGACTGCAATGGCCCGCGCCCGGTGGTGGTCATCGACCAGCGCCACCGCCGTGCCTTGAGCGGTCGCGGCAAACAGGCCTGACGAAAGCGCCATGATGATGCGGGCAATGAGCAGCAGCTCGAAGGACGAGCTCAGCGCCGCCACCACATTGCCGATGACGAAGAACGCCAGCGTCCACAAGATGACGCGGCGCCGGTCCCATTCGCCGGTCAGCGTTGCCAGGATCGGCGTGCCGATGGCGTAAGCCAGCGCGAAGGCGGTGATCAGCGTGCCGGCGAGCGGAATGGAAATGCGGGCGTCGGTGGCGATATCAGGCAGCAGGCTGGAGATGACGAAGCCTTCGGTCGAGATCGTGAACGATCCGAGCGCAAGCCAGAAGAGGCGCTTGTCCATAGGGCGTGTCCTTAGTTCAAAACTTATTGAACAATTGGACATAACAGGACATGATGTCAATGAAGCCAGGTGAAAATAGCTGAAGCCTGCTGACAGCCCTGTGTCAGGACAGCCATTGGGCCAATCGCGAAAACGGACTGTGCATGCCCGCGAAAGATCGACGCGTTGAAATCGCCACCGACTGTGCTTAGTTTCGGGCCATGACTTTGCCGCACCCCAATACAGACCAGATCAGCCTGCCGGTTGTGCTCGGCGTGCTTGGCGACCCGACCCGGCTCGCCATCGTGCGCTATCTCGCCAGCAAGGAAGGCGTGCCGCTGAACTGCAGCCGGTTCCTCGACCTCGGCTCCAAGACCAATCTCAGCTATCACCTGGCCAAACTGCGCGAGGCCGGCGTCACCCGCGCCGAGGTGGCCGGCACCAACCGGATGATCACGCTGCGCCGCGCCGACCTCGACGCCCGCTTCCCCGGCCTGCTCGATAGCGTGATTGCGGCGGCCGGAGATGACCCGGCTCTACCCATCGTCGGCGGCCACGACATCGAAATGCCGGCGTAGCTGGTGCCGAAGTCAGGCCGCTCCTAGCGCTGCCAAAAACCGATATGCGGGGCGAGGAGTTCCTCGTCCATCTCGGGGAAAGGGCCGTGGACCTCGACCGGCTTCTGCCCGGAGCCGAGGACTGTGCGCGACGAGAGGTTCATCGTCGGATTCTCGGCGTGGTTGCCAGTCAGCGCGAGAAGCTTGGTCTCCTCGAAGCCGTAGACCAGCCGGCCGATATTGGCCCAGTACAGCGTTCCCGTGCACATCGCACAGGGCTCGCCGGTTGTGACCAGCGTGCAGGACCAGAGGAAATCCGGCGGATAGGTGTCGGCGGCACGCCGGGAGAGCTCGGTTTCGGCGTGGCGGACGGTGTTGATGTTGCCTTGCCGCATCAGGATGCGATCGTCGGGGCCGACGAGCACGCAGCCGAAAGGATGGTGCCCGTGCGCGGCAGTCTCGCGCGCGACATCATTGGCGGCGCGAAGGTGGGCAACCATCTGGTCGCGGGTCATCGCCTGTCCTCCCCCGGATGAACTCTGGAGCGGCGTGGACGCTAGCAGATGGAGTGCTTCCGCGATAGGCGGGGCTCCCGGCTGTCTCAAACGATCTCAAGGGCTTGATAATGAAGGCAGCGGCTTGATAGGAAGCCGGGCCGCAAGCCTCAACGGGCTGCACCAAGGAGCCCGCCGCATGCGCATTGCCGTTCTCGCCGACATCCATGGCAATGTGCTGGCGCTGGATGCCGTGCTCGCCGATCTAGCGCGGCGCGGCGGCGCCGATCTCACCGTCAACCTTGGCGACTGTGTCTCCGGCCCGCTCTGGCCGCGCGAGACGTTCGAGCGGCTCGAAGCGCTCGACCTGCCGACGGTGCGCGGCAACCATGACCGCCGCGTCGCCGTCGATCCGGCCGACGATATGATGTGGGCTTCAGACCGCTATGCGCAGGAACGGCTGACATCAGCGCAGCGCGAAGCCCTGCTCGCCCTGCCCTTCACGCTGGAGATTGTTCCCGGCGTAGTCGCTTTCCATGCGCGGCCCGACCATGACGAGAAATACCTGCTCGACGCGATCGTCGATGGCCAACTGGTGCGCGCGCCGCTTGCCGCTATTCAGCGGCGGTTGCAGGCGCTGGACCCGGCCTGCCGCATCGTGCTGTGCGGCCACAGCCACCGCGCGGAACTGGTCCGTATCCCCGGCGGCCCCTTGCTCTTCAATCCCGGCAGCGTCGGCGCCCCCGCCTATGAAGATGACACGCCCCCGGCGCATGTTTCGGAGCAAGGCAGCCCGCATGCGCGCTACGGCATCCTCACCTTGGATGGCGATGGTCCAGACCGTTTCGAGACCATCGCCGTCGACTACGACCACGAAGCGGCGGCGAGACAGGCCGCACAGGCGGGCCGACCGGAATGGGCGCATGCGCTGAGGACCGGCTTCATGCCCAAACCCTCTTGGCAAGGCTCCGCTTGACCGCACGGCTGCGTCCTGCTTCCGCCTCGCGGCACCAAACATCGGACGCATTTTCAGACTTACATGGCCGCGTATCGTCCCTTATAAAACCGCCTTGGCTTACGGCGGATTGCTGCCGCAAGGGTAATCGGCGCACGGCCAAATGATGAGGCGCACAATCCGAACCATTTTGCATCGACTGACTGGCGCTCCGCTCCTGCGGGCAGCCCGGTTGTTGGCGGGTCCGTTGGTGGTGGGCCCGTTGTTGGTGAGCTTGCCGGCCAATGCCGAGGACGCGCCTGCTGACATCGTTTCCATAGTGACCGAGCTCGGCCCAGGCGATCTCCTCAACATCCGCGCCACGCCGTCGCCGGTCGGCAGAACCCAGGCGCGTCTGCCGATCGGCTCGAGCGTCAGGAATTTCGGCTGCAACGAAGTGGACGGCCACCGCTGGTGCAAGGTCGAGGAGATTGACAATCCACTGGTCAAAGGCTGGGCGCCCGCGCGCTATCTTATCCCCGACAATCCGACCGTGGTCGAAGTTGACGCCGCGCCGCCCCAGGTGACCGCCAGCGCTGAAGCCGGCGGCCCGACGCTCGCGCCCGACATGTCGACGCAGCCGGCCGACGTGGCCGCAGCGCCCCGGACGACTGCACCTGCCGCCTCTGCCGCTCCGGCTGCACCCACTCAGGCTCCACCCACCCCGGCTGCACCCGCGCCGGCTCCACTCGACCTGACCGAGCGCCTTGGCGGCACGAATCCAGGCGCGCCGAAGTCCGCCGCCGAGATCGGCAGGACCGCCATGCAGGATGCTTACGGCCTTGCCTTCGCAGCGAATGAAAGTCCGCCGACGGATGAAATCCCTGCCACAGAGGCTCCGGCAACGGAGGCCACAGGGACGCCGGAACTCGCCGCCGCCGCGTCTGCGGGAGCAGCGCCGGATACAGCGTCCGCGCCGGGGGTACTATCCCCGACGCCACGGCCAGACCAGGCCAAAGCTGCGACCGCTACGCAAACCGTTGCACGGCTGGAACCCCCGCCCGCCCTCGGCGCCACCGCCGAGATCCCCTGCGCCCGCTATGTCGGACAACCGATGACCCGCTGCGCCGTCAACATCGTCCACAATGGCGCTGACAAGGCAGACATCACCGTGACCTGGCCCGATGGCGGCACGCGCGCCATCTCCTTCTCTGCCGGCATGCCGGCCAACTCGGATTCGCCCAGCGAGTTCCGCTTCACAAGGGAAGGCAGCCTCAACATGATCCGGATCGGCGCTGCCGAGCGGTTTGAGATTACGGATCAGCTCGCGCTGGGGGATTAGGTGTCAGGCAGTAGGGATAGGCAATAGACGGCTTAACCTCGCTCCTGCCTGATCCCTGCTGCCTGATCCCTACTGCATAGCCTCATTTTCGGGGTTACATCTCCCAAAACTCTTCCCTATAAGGCCCTCCTAGCCTGATACCAGAATCGCAAGCACAACCGGCCGGGTCTTCCCGTCCCGGTTTTTCGTGCAAGCCGCTCGCCGAACGGAACTCACAACGATGCCAAGACGCACCGACATCAAGTCGATCCTGATCATCGGGGCCGGCCCCATCGTCATCGGCCAGGCCTGCGAGTTCGACTATTCCGGCACACAGGCCTGCAAGGCGCTGAAGGAAGAGGGCTTTCGCGTCATCCTGGTCAATTCCAACCCGGCCACCATCATGACCGACCCGGAACTGGCCGACGCCACCTATATCGAGCCGATCACGCCTGAAGTCGTCGCCAAGATCATCGCCAAGGAGCGGCCCGACGCGCTGCTGCCGACCATGGGCGGCCAGACCGCGCTCAACACCGCTCTGTCGCTGCGCCGCATGGGCGTGCTCGAGCGCTACAATGTCGAGATGATCGGCGCCGACGCCACGGCGATCGACAAGGCTGAGGACCGGGCGCTGTTTCGCGAGGCGATGAAGAAGATCGGCCTGGAAACGCCGAAGTCGATGCTTGCCAATGCCACCGACGTCAAGAACGCCGACCGCAAGACCCATGAGGCCGAGCGCGCCGCCGTCAAGGCCGAGGCGCCTGCCGACCTCGATGCCGCGCTCGACGCGCTGGAAACCCGCTGGAACCTCGGCGAAGGCGACCGCAAGCAGCGCTACATCAGCCATGGCATGGCGATTGCCGCCCAGGCGCTCGACCATGTCGGCCTGCCCGCCATCATCCGCCCGTCCTTCACCATGGGCGGCACAGGCGGCGGCATTGCCTACAACCGCGCCGAATTCTACGATATCGTCCAGTCCGGCCTCGACGCCTCGCCGACCACCGAAGTGCTGATCGAAGAGAGCGTGCTCGGCTGGAAGGAGTATGAGATGGAGGTCGTCCGCGACAAGGCGGACAATTGCATCATCGTCTGCTCGATCGAGAACATCGACCCGATGGGCGTGCATACGGGCGACTCGATCACCGTCGCCCCCGCGCTGACCTTGACCGACAAGGAATACCAGATGATGCGCAACGCCTCGATCGCGGTGCTGCGCGAGATCGGCGTCGAGACCGGCGGCTCCAACGTGCAGTTCGCCGTCAATCCGGCCGATGGCCGCCTCGTCGTCATCGAGATGAACCCGCGCGTCTCGCGCAGTTCCGCCTTGGCTTCGAAGGCGACCGGCTTCCCCATCGCCAAGATCGCGGCAAAACTCGCCGTCGGCTACACGCTGGACGAGCTGGAGAACGACATCACCGGCGGCGCCACGCCCGCCTCCTTCGAGCCGAGCATCGATTACGTCGTCACCAAAATCCCGCGCTTTGCCTTCGAGAAATTCCCCGGCGCCGAGCCGGTGCTGACCACCGCCATGAAGTCTGTCGGCGAAGTCATGGCCATCGGCCGCACCTTCCAGGAGTCCCTGCAGAAGGCTTTGCGTGGACTGGAAACCGGCCTCACCGGCCTAGACGAGATCGAGATCCCCGGCCTCGGCCACGGTGCCGTGGCTGCCAACCACGCCGACGACCGCAACGCCATCCGCGCCGCGCTCGGCACGCCGACGCCCGACCGGCTGCGCATGGTGGCGCAGGCGATCCGCATGGGCACCTCGCTGGAAGACGTGCACGCCATGTGCAAGATCGACCCGTGGTTCCTCGAACAGATCGCCGGCATCGTTTCCATGGAAGCCCGCATCCGCGAGCACGGCATTCCGCAAGACGCCGTCAATCTGCGCATGCTGAAGGCGATGGGCTTCTCCGATGCCCGCCTCGCCTCGCTGACGAAGACCGACGCCGAAGTGATTGCGAAGATTCGTGAAAAGCTCGACGTTCATCCGGTTTATAAGCGCATCGACACGTGCGCGGCCGAGTTCGCCTCGCCCACCGCCTACATGTACTCGACCTACGAAGTGCCTTTCGCCGGCGCGCTGGCCAATGAGGCGCAAGTGTCATCGCGGAAAAAAGTCGTCATCCTCGGCGGCGGTCCCAACCGCATCGGCCAGGGCATCGAGTTCGACTATTGCTGCTGCCACGCCGCCTTCGCGCTGCGCGACGCCGGCTATGAAGCGATCATGATCAACTGCAACCCCGAGACGGTCTCGACCGACTACGACACCTCGGACCGGCTGTACTTCGAGCCGCTGACGGCCGAAGACGTGCTGGAGATCCTGCGCGCCGAACAGGCCTCGGGCGAACTGGTCGGCGTCATCGTCCAGTTCGGCGGCCAGACGCCGCTGAAGCTTGCCGACGCGCTGGAGAAGGCCGGCATTCCGATCCTCGGCACCTCGCCGGACATGATCGATCTCGCCGAAGACCGCGACCGCTTCCAGAAGCTGCTGCACAAGCTCAACCTTAGCCAGCCGAAGAACGGCATCGCCTATTCGGTCGAGCAGGCCCGCCTTGTCGCCGGCGAGCTCGGCTTCCCCTTGGTAGTGCGCCCTTCCTATGTGCTGGGCGGCCGCGCCATGCAGATCATCCATGACGAAAGCATGCTGCAATCCTATCTGCTCGACACCGTGCCCGGCCTGGTGCCGGAAGACATCAAGCAGAAATACCCCAACGACAAGACCGGCCAGATCAACACGCTCTTGGGCAAGAACCCGCTTTTGTTCGACACCTATCTCTCGGGCGCCATCGAGGTCGATGTCGACTGCCTCTGCGACGGCACGTCGACCTTTGTCTCCGGCATTCTGGAGCACATCGAAGAGGCCGGCATCCATTCGGGCGACAGTGCTTGTTCGCTGCCGGTGCACTCGCTGCCTTCGGAGCTGGTCGACGAGCTGGAGCGGCAGACGGCGGCCCTTGCCCGCGCGCTCAATGTCGGCGGGTTGATGAACGTGCAATATGCGATCAAGGACGGCACGGTCTATGTGCTGGAGGTCAATCCGCGGGCATCGCGCACCGTGCCCTTCGTCGCCAAGACCATCGGCCGGCCGATTGCGAAGATTGCTGCCCGCATCATGGCCGGCGAGAAGCTGGAAGACGCCTTCGCCCATTACGGCGCGATGCCCGACCCGAGAAACCCCGGCCACATTGCGGTCAAGGAAGCCGTCTTCCCCTTCGCCCGTTTCCCCGGCGTCGACATATTGCTCGGCCCGGAAATGCGCTCGACCGGCGAGGTCATGGGCCTCGACCGCGATTTTGCGCTGGCCTTCGCCAAGAGCCAGTTAGGGGCCGGCGTCGACCTCCCGCGCTCCGGCACGCTGTTCGTCTCGGTGCGCGACGAGGACAAGGCCGGCATCCTGCCGGCGGTCAAGCGCCTCGCCGGCCAAGGGTTCAAGGTGCTCGCCACATCCGGCACCGCCCGCTTCCTCGCCGAAAACGGCGTCGACGCGCAGAAGATCAACAAGGTCCTGGAAGGCCGCCCCCACATCGAAGACGCCATCCGCAACCGCCAGGTCCAGATCGTCTTCAACACCACGGACGGCCAGAAGGCGGTGTCAGACTCAAAGTCGCTGCGCCGCGCCACGCTGATGCAGAAGGTACCGTATTATACGACGCTGTCGGGCGCCGCGGCGGTGGCGGAGGCGATTGCGGCGTTGAAGGCGGGGAGCCTGGAAGTCAGGCCGCTGCAGGAGTATTTTGCATAGCGATTAGCCAATCTCCCTCCTTGTGGGGGAGATGGCCGGCAGGCCAGAGGGGGGCACTGTCCCGCCGACGTTGCAGTCTTGCAGGAATCGCGTTTGTGACACCAAGGCACAAATCAGAACAACTCTTCCTGCCTCTGCGTCTCAGCTTGATCTTCCGGCACCGTCACACCGAACATCGAACGCACTTGCTCTAGGGTCTTTGTCGCGTGACGCGTAACTCCCGCAGCCCGCCAGTAAGATGGGTTTCCAACTGCCAGACCATCCGAGACCTTCTTGATGAAGGCATCGCCAAACGAATACGCGGGGCCGCTATATTCAGGATGGTCCACAATATTCTTCGCTGCAGCGCGGATCGCTGCAAAGCTCATCTTTGCAATTGAGCCACCTTTTGAAACGAGGCCGCCCTTATCAAGCGTGTATCTGAAATGAGCGCTGGCCCGCGCATTTTGAGGGTTGCGTAAGAAGTTGGGATTCTCGATTCCGTAGTCAGCGTAAACCACTCGCCTCGGTAAATCGGAACGACTCATGAGCGCTCGATATAGCTCCCATTCTCCGCGCTCAATCGACTTTGTTGAGTTGAATCCAATTTTTGCTATCTGCGTGGAGAACGTTCCAACCGTAATATAGACATGCGCCCAATCCTGAAGGTAAGGCACAGCTGCTATTTGAAATGAAAGTGCCTCAGCAACGTCCTCCGGTTTTTCAATTTCGAACTCGCCAAGGTCGATGCAAAGCATCGCATCTTTGGCAGAGATACCGACACCTCCAAGAACTGTATCGACTTTTTCCCCTAACCTGGAGTCTTCGAGATCACCGAGGGCAAGCTTAAGAACAATCCCGGACTGATTTCGCCTTACAATTTCTCGGACAGCGACGGTCAACGCGCCGCTCGGCTCAACGGTAATTGCTGGTATAATGCAACAACCTAGAAGGCGTGCCCGCTCTGCGAACTCTCTAATAGGATGAGGCGAAGCCGTCTTAAATTCTTCATCTTCATCGAAGCGATGGCTATCAATTACTGCAGGCCGCTTCCGTAGATGCTTTGAGAGTCGATCCGCAAATTTCGACTGACATTCATCGAGTGAAAGCTTGCGTTTGTCCTCATGGTCCCAGTCGTTTGGCATTGGCAATGATAGATGGGGAAGCATGTCGTCCAGATCCCGCGACCGAAGGCGAGATAGGCCAACGTACTCTCCGAACTTAAACTTCATCCTGTAAACGAACAACAATCTGCGCTGCAGTTTTATCACCGAGGTTGTCTCCGTTAAAAACCAAACTGCCTTCGAACACTGCCCTGCCCTACAAGTTCATTGAAAATGCTAAAATCGTTTCGTTCTCTGCGAATCCTGCCTGCTACAATGGCGGGAGATAATCCATTCGCTGCTGCAAACGATCTAACAGCATCGGGTGATTTGGCAAAACGGACAAGGGAGGTTTTCCACTTCTCGTCTGGAATCAGCGTGCTTCTTGCAAAATTGTCCGCTTCCGACTCTTTTCCCTTTTCGCCGCCAATCTCGTCACTATCAAAGAAAGCGATCACATCGTCAAATTGCGTATGCAAAACGAGGTGACCAAGCTCATGCATCAAGACAAACCAGAAGTTATCAAGTCTATCAAATCGTAACGTTAGGCCGATTACCGGAATATCACCATCTAATATCGTCGCACCTCCGTCCAAATGGGTCTTTTCCAAGTGCGGTTCAATTACTACGACTACGCCAATGCTCAAAAGATATTCCACCGCCTGCCGAGGGCCATCATCAAATCTCGACAGTTCCACGAGCCGCCGCACCCAATCCAAATCTAACGAAAAGAAATCTCCCTTTAAATTCCTTTTCTTTGTGCGCGCGACCTCGCAAACCCGAGCATGCCAAGCTAGCAGCGCTTGGCCGTCAACGGAGGAATTCGCCCTTACAACCTGCCGGTGAAGGAAATTGTTCCAGTTCTCCCCAATGCTTTGAATCACATACCTTTGCGCTGCAGCCTGAACATTTTCAGGTTCTCCAGTATCGAGTGGAAACCATCGCCGCCGCAGCATCTCTCTACAAGGTAGGTTATTTAACTCTGCCGGCTCGCTGCTGGATAATTCGACCACTCCCGCTTCAAGATTTGCTTCTATCTTTATACTTACGTTCAAAACGTGGAATAAATCATACAACCTGCGAAGGCTGATAGTAGCGTAGTTTTCTGCCTCGTACCGCTGGATTTGTTGTTCCTTAAGACCCAATAGTTCCGCGAACTGACGTTGTGTCAAACCCCGAGCCAACCTTGCGCGCTTCAATATGTCGGGCAAGCCTTCAAGTTGCGCTGCATTAAAGGTTTTAATCTCACCCGATCGAATACCGGCATAGACGGACACGTCCGATCGCAAGCGATTCAAAGTTTCACGCAGGCTCTTTTTACGAAGCTCTATCACGGACAATTCGATGCCTGTCCGAAGCGCGTCCCAACCATCGAGCGCTTTCAGGCTCGATGTGACACGTTCTATTCGCGCGTTTAGTAAACTGGCCTGGCGGTCATTGTCCGGAATCATTCGCTATCTTTGACACAACAATTTCGTTGCGTCAATGGGATCGGAAGTCGTATAGCAACTTCCGGTTCGCAGCCCCTCACGCCACCGCCACGCACTCGATCTCGATATCGAACTCCATCGGCCATGACGACACCGGCACGAAACTGCGCGCCGGTGGGTTGACGCTGAAATACCGGGCATAGACCCGGTTGATGGCGTTGTAGAAGCCCGAATTGACGGCGTAGATGCGCACCATCACCACATTGTCCAGCGAGGTGCCGGCGGCTTCCAGGCAGTGTTTCAGCGCCTTCAGCGACGCCTCGGTCTGCGTTTCGATATCGCCGCGCACCATCTCGCCGGTCACCATGTCCACCGGCGGCGTCGCCGAGATGAACACGAAGCCATTGGCCCTGACCGCCGTCGAGCACGGCAGCCCGAGCGCCCGCACCTTGGCCGACATCACGGGCACTTCGATGACTTCTTTTTTCATGGTGATCTTCCCCTTGTTTGCCAAGCTGGCGCCAAGGCCCCCTCACCCAGCCTCCGCTTCGCTCGGCTGACCTCTCCCCGAGGGGAGAGCAGCCGGTCAGCGCCAGCGCTTCCCTCTTCTCCCCAGTGGGGAGAAGGTGGCCGCGAAGCGGTCGGATGAGGGGGCCTGCGCCACCTTTGATTGTGAGGAGCTTATCCCCCCGCCCAGCGAACGCCAGCGCCGAACCATGGTCCAGCCGTCACCCCTGCCCCGGATAGGGCATGCCGTCCTTGTGCAGAAACCTGCCATCGGAACTCGGGCTCATCATGTCGATGTCCGAGCAAGTGATGAGATCATCCGGATTGCGCGAGCCGACTTCAAGGTAGCGCGCTGTGGCCGACGATCGGTTGATCATGTGGTGGCCGTTGCCGCTGTTCTTCGCAAAGGTCGCGCAGTCGCCGGCCTTGAGCAGCGTCTCGCCGCCATCCTCGACCAGCACCAGTTCGCCTTCCAGGACATAGACGAGCTCGTCCTCATGGCTGTGCCAGTGGCGCTGGCTGGACCAGCCGCCTGATGGCAATGTCATCAGGTTGACGCCGAAATCGGTGAGGCCGCCGGCATCGCCGAGGCGATGGCGTGTGCGCTCGGCGCAAGGGGCGTCGAAGGGTGCGGGGTAGCCGGAGCCCTTGCGGACAGGCACGGTGGACAGGTCGATCTTGGGCATGGGAGCTCCATTGAATTGGTGGCGGCAGTGTATGTCACTGCCGGCGCAGCCACAGAGCCACTTTGCCGCAATGCCTTGCCAACGGCAGGCATCGGCCGTCGCACTCTACGGCGCCCCCCTCTGTCCTGCCGGACATTTCCCCCACAAGCAGGGAGATTGGCTGTCGCCTCAGCCTTCGCCAATTTTCACCGTCGGTAGAAAAGCACGGCGCCGACGCTGCTGATCTCCCCACTCGTGGGGAGATGTCCGGCAGGACAGAGGCGGGCGCCGTAGAATGCTATTGCTGGCCAGTCACCAACCCTCAACCCTGATGCGCCGCCGCGAGTTCCTTCACGTGCTTCTCGTGCATCTGCAGCGTCGGCAGCGTCTTCTTGGCGAATTCCTTCATCGCCGGGTCGTCGCCCGAGTTGGCATAGCTGCTGAAAAGGGCTACGGCCTCCTTGTGCGCGTCCGTCTGCATCTGGATGTACTTGGCATCAAAATCCTTGCCGCTTGCGCTCTTCAACTCGTCGAGCATTGCCTGCTCCTTCGGCTGCAGGGCCGGCCCCGCGGCTTTGGTCGAACCGGTGGTCTGGCCCTGGCTCAGCGCCGCCTTGAACTCCTTGCCGGCTTTGGTGTGGTCCTTGACCATCTGCTTGGCGAATTTCCTGACGTCAGCCGCCTTGGATTTCTCCTCGGCGAGCTTGCTCGACTGGATTTCGAATTCGTTGGAGCTAGGCACCGTCTTGACGAAGGTTGGGGTATCGACCTTGCTGGCGGCCATGGCAGGCGCGACCGCAGTCGAGTTGGCCGCAAAGGCGGCAGGGGCACCGGCGAACAAGGCGACGGCGGCAATGGTGAGAAGCGTTTTCATCTGAGGTCTCCGATTTGAAAATTTCCCTCGGCTAATCAAACGCGGCATTGGCGGCAGGGTTGCGTCCGGAGAACTATTCGTCAGCGACCATCTGCCGAAGAGCCGTCCCGAGCCCCTGGCGGACAAACCTCAGGACAGCACGCCTCGCCATATTGCAGCTGTTCGTTCCAGTTCGGCCGACCCTCAGGCGTGAAATCCATAAGGTTCCACAGGATCTCGCAGATGCCGATGGCGCGCTGATCCTAATGGACGGCGCTGCATTGGGAGCCGGTTGCACTTCCCTGTATTGCGTCTGCAGGTTAGATTTCCGGAGCTGGGGAGACACATGCAAGAGGATGAAGAGATCGATCTGCGCTGCCCGCAAGTGGTGGCCGACAATGCCGCCAAGGGGTTGAGGCTGCGAAGAGAATTCGGCCGGGGCGGCACCGAGATCGGCGTGGCGCGGGCGACGGAACTCAAGAACCGCCAAAAGCTGGCGCCATCCACTATCCGCCGCATGGTCAGCTACTTCGCCCGCCACGAGGTCGACAAGCGCGGCAAGAATTACGGCAATGAAGACAATCCATCGGCCGGCCATATCGCCTGGCTGCTGTGGGGCGGCGACGAGGGCCGCGCCTGGGCGCTTGAGCTCAAAAAGAAGATCGGCAATGCGCCCGATATCTGAGGGCTGCCGTAAAACGACTGGCGGGCCCCAAACCCCCGCCTGGGACCCGCCAAGGAGTGGCTGAACACATGCCGGTGCAGCCCCTCCACATCTGCCAGTCGTCGATCCGCCATCGGTCGAAAGGCATGGATGGTGAGGTAGCATCCGGTTGCGGCGGCCTATGTGAAGCAGTTCACAATCCGAAGGATTTCAACAGCGCTCGAGCAATTCCAGGAAAAGTGGGAACCGGTTTTCCTGGGAAAAGCGCGTAGCGTTTTCCCCAGGGAATTGCGGCAAGAAAAAAGCCCTTACCCTTCCCAGGCGACAGGCACCATTCCCAGCCGCTCGTAGAGCCTGAGCGCGGCGGCGTTCTCGACCGTGTTGGTCTTGAGGTCGACATGGGCCGCGCCTCGATCGCGAAAGGCGTTGAAAGCCTGCCACATCAGCGCTTCGCCAATGCCTTTGCCGCGCGCTTCGGGATGGACCGCGAGGTCCTTGACGAAGGCCCTGGTCCAGCACAGCGCTGCCGCCGCCAGCCGTCCCTTGGCGTCGATGACCAGGAAACACAGCGCCGGGTCGAATTCGGCATCGCTGGATATGCGCGGCCACCATTCGTCGAACGGGCCGTCGGTGCCGTCGTCGAACACCTCGGTCAAAAGCGCATGCAAGGGCTGCGCGTCACCATGTTCGAAGCAGCGCATGGTAAAGCCGGCCGGCCAGTGCGGTGCAACGAGCGTCTCGTCGAGGATTTTGCGCAGCCGGATGTCGTTTGGAGCCGGCGGGCGCGGTTCAGGCATCGCGCTCAGGCGTCGGGCTGCAGCCGGCGGCGCTTGCGGTCGACACCGAGGCCGGTGGCCTCGAGCAGGCCTTTGCGCTTGGCGTCGAAATAATAGCCGGTCTGGTAGAGCCAATCGGCCTTCTTGGCGTTGCCACCCGCCACCAGCCAGGCGCCACGCAGATATTTGACCGCGTATTTCAGATTGGTTTCGGCGTCGAACAAGCCCTTGGCCGGCCCGTCATAGCCCATGCCGCGCGCCGTCGCGTGCTTGATCTGCATCAGCCCCCAATGGCCGTTATTGTAAGCCTTGGGATTGTAGGTGCTTTCGCGGTTGACGACGTGGCGCACCAGATCGACCGGCACCTCGTAGAGAGCAGCGTATTTCTGGATCAGCCGGTCGACGTCGCCGCGCATGCCGGTCGCATGCTCTTCTTCCGGGAGACCGAGGGGCGCGGCGGGGAACTGGCCCAGGAAAGCAGGGTTCTGCGGCACGACATAGGCTACCTGCTGCACGCCGGGCATGGCGTTCTGGCCGCCCTTGGCGGTCGCCGGCATGACAAGGCTGGCGGTCGTATATTGCGCCGCGACCGGCTGTCCGGCCTTGGCGGGCGCAGGCGCCTGCCAAGCATTGGCGGCCATCACCGCAGGCACGGCCGGGGCCGTGGGCGTCGCGCCGGCAAAGGCCGCGGTCGCGGCAACCGGCTGCGCAGCGGCATCGAGCGCTGGCGTGCCCGGCGTCGCTTCGGCCGACTGAACGGGTGTTATGCCCGAGGATTGCGGCAGCACCGAAACCGTATCGGGCAGCGGCACGGTAAAGCCGGCATCGCTGCCGGCAGCGGTCGCGGTTTCGGTCAGCGCAGGCGTGGCCTTCATCTGCGAGGTCGATTGGCAGCCGCTGAGGGCAGCTGCGCCGACGATCACAGAGATCGCGAAAAGGTTGAATTTTGCTGGCAAGCCGCGCGGGTCCGATTTGTCGGTTGTTAAGAAGTCCTTACACCAGCGATTCCTGGCGGGCAATCGGGACCATCTGGTGGTTTTCGGGTGGCGAGAGCCGGGCTCAGATGCCATATTGTTCTGCATATGTACCGGTCGGTATCCCGGTTTTCGCCGCTTTGCGGAAAGGAGCGCATCATGGAAACGGCATCTTCGATCACAGCCGGCCACGCAGTGTTAGAAACAGTGATCGGCTTCATGGGCATCGCCTGGAGCGAAAAGGGCCTGACCCGGCTCTGCCTGCCCGAAAGGAGCCGCGAAGCAGTGGAGCGCCGGCTGATGCGGCATGCCGGTGTTGCCGCCAATACGACTGCGAACATTGGGCAGCCGCAATGGGTGGTCGAGCTGATCGCCTCGATCAAGGCGTATGCGTCAGGCGAGGACGTCGATTTCTCCGGCGTGCCGGTCGATCTCGACGGCGTCGACGACTTCCGTCTCGCCATCTACGACGCGGCGCGGAAACTGCATTACGGCGAAACCACCACCTATGGCGAACTGGCCAAGCGCGCCGGCCAAGCCGGCCTGCCGCGCGAAACCGGGGCAGCGCTGGGCGCCAACCCGGTGCCGCTGGTCATCCCCTGCCATCGGATACTAGCCGCGGGCGGCAAGATCGGCGGCTTCTCGGCGCCCGGCGGCTCGGCCACCAAGGAAAAGATGCTGGCCATGGAAGGCGTGCGCGTCGGCCCGCCGCCGGCGGCGCAGGTCTCGTTCGGGTTCTGAAAATCAGAGCCCGAACGCCCTAATGACGGCGCAGGAAGCGGCGGTGAAAATGGTCGTTCTCGATCCGCTTGCAGAGATAGACCGGGCAGGACTCGGTATCGGCGCTCGGTACATAGGCGCGCTTCCTGACCTCGCCGATATTGCAGAATTGCTGGCTCTGCACATAGCGGTCGAAGAGCGGCAGCCCCGGCACGCGCCTGGACTGATAGCGCAGGATGACCGCGCCCTGGCGGGCGATCGTGCCTTGCACCCTGTCGCAGCTCATACGAGTGGGGTCGTAGCGCGAGATCGCCTGCGCCTCGGCGGCCGCCAGCGTCAGGCAGGCGGCAAGCAGAATGGTTTTCACAACGGTTTTCATGACAGTCTCCCAAAACCGGACAAACGCCGTCGGGCGTCCCGATCTTCCCGATTGCTCGACGCTTTCATGCGATTGGGGCGGCCTTTGGGCGGCGCCACCGCAACGCCATTTTTCGAGCCATCTTGTTTTTGGTGCGAAACCCGCCTATATCAGCTCCATTGATATTTCGGCCGATCGATCCGGGCCTCGCGATCTTCGCGTTTGCTGACGTCTATCTCCAAAATCTCGATACAAACCGGCTGAACCTCGGTTCGGTCAAACCAAAGCAAATGCGAGGACTATTCATATGGCAACTGGTACGGTCAAGTGGTTCAATGCCACCAAGGGCTTCGGCTTCATTCAGCCTGATTCGGGCGGTGCGGACGTTTTCGTTCACATCTCCGCTGTCGAGCGCGCTGGACTGTCGACCCTGGTCGAAGGCCAGAAAATCAACTTCGAGATCGAGCAGGACCGCCGCACAGGCAAGTCGTCCGCTGGTTCTCTGAGCAAGGCAGCCTGATTTTGCGATAGCGCGCGCCGGACGAGAGTTCGGGGCGCGCGGCAAGTCACGGATGTACTGACGGTCGCGCGAGAAGCGCGCTGGAGCGGAAAGACCCGACAAGCTGGATCAGCAGATAGCTGCCGGCCCGGACTTAAAGCTCCGATCAGGCTACCGAAAATGGGAAGGCGGGATTTATCCCGCCTTTTTGTTTGTCTGGAATTGGACGATGGCCATGCTAGTTTCGCCCCATGACCAAGCTCGAACAGATTGAAAGATCCATCGCAGCCCTGAACACCAAAGAACTAAAGGCCTTTACCAAATGGTTCGCAGCGTATCGGGCAGAGGTGTGGGAGATGCAGATCGAGGCGGACGCCAAGGCTGGCCGGCTGGATAAGTTTGCCGAGCAGGCTTTGGCTGAACTTCACGCGGGCCGAGTTCGCCCTCTTTGAATGCGCGCTACGGCCGAAGGCCGCAAGCCCAACCGGGCATCGCGCCCGTTGGCGTCCCGTCCGGAACGAGCCGCGAAGCGGCGGCAAGCGCGAGTACAAATCAGCGCCGCAGATGCAGCGGCACCACCTTGTTGTCGGCGCCAAGCAGCGCCTCGATCGACAGCGGCTCCCGGTTGAAGATCGTGCCGGCCAGCGCCGGGCGGCCGAGATGGAACCCCTGTAGCAGGTCGACGCCGCCATCCAGCGCGACGCGCAGATGCACGGATTGCTCGATGCCTTCCACCAGCACCTTGGCGCCGCGATCGTGCAGCGACGAGACGAGCGGCCGGAAGAAGCGCTCGGCGGCAGCGTGGCGGCAGAATTCGGCGAACCAGCCGCCGTCGATCTTCACAATATCCGGTTGAAGCAGGCTCATCCGCTCCGCGGTCGAGTGGCCGGTGCCGAAATCGTCGATGGCGATGCGGATGCCGTGGCGCCGCATCTCGCGCACCAGCGGGGCCAGCACATTATCGTCGGCCGCCTGTTCGGTGATCTCGCAGACCAGCATGGCGGCATGCAGGTCGAGATCGCCGAGATGCCGCGTCATCAGCCGGATCTCGGCCAGCGCCCGCCCGAGATGATCGTTGATCATCGGGTTGTAATTGAAGAACAGGTCGAGCCCGTCGACGCCGATGTTGCGGAAGTTTTTCAGATGCAGCATCCGGCACATCGTCTCGACAAACAGGCGGTCGCCCGGCGCAACACTGTCGAAGAACATGGCCGGTGCAACCGGCATGGAAGCGCGCTGCGGTTCGATCAGCGCCTCGACGGCAACCGCGGCCAACGCGCCACCGCGTGGCGCAAAGATCGGCTGGTAGGCGCTCTTCAGCCGGAACGCGCCATAGACGCCATATTCGATGCCGACCTCGTCGGCAAAGATCGCTTCGCCGATATCGCGACGCCTCTCGCGCTGCCCGGTCATGGCCCGGTCCTGCGCCCGAACACCCTGCCCGGCCGCGCCGGAGGCGCTGCCGTCGGGCCGGCAGGCGTCTTGCCAGGCTCGGCCGCCGCGACAGACGGCTGCGTATCCTTGCCGAAAGCGCGAAAGCTGGTCGGCGCCAGTTCCGGCTTCGCCAGCACGAAGCCCTGCACCATCGATGCGCCGGATTTCTCGGCCAATTCAAGCTGCCAGCCTTCCTCGATGCCTTCGAACACGGTGCGGATGCCCTGTAGTTCGAAGTTCGTCACCATGGCAGTCAGCAGGGCAAAGCCGGCCCCCGATTCCATGAGTTGCGTGATCCAGTGCGCATCGAATTTGACGATGTCGGGCTTGAGCTCCTTGATGCGGTTGATGTCGGATTCATCGGCGCCGTAATCGTCGACAGCGATGCGAAAGCCATTGGCCCGCAGCGCCTCGACAAAGCTGTAGAGCGTTTCCTGCGACGCCGACTTCTGCTCGGTCACCTCGCACACGATGCGGCGCGGATCGATCCCGGCTTCGTGCAGCACCAGCCGCATGTCGCGCAGCGCGTTATCGGCGATGGAGCGCTCGGTAAACACCGACGGATCGAAATTGACGAAGATCGAAGCCTCTTGCGACAGGCAGGCGCCGGCATTGAGCAAATGCAGCGTGCGCGTCAGCGCCTCGATATGCAGGCGGTCGCCGGCCGGACAGGTGCGGAAGAAGTTCATCGGCGATTGCGGCTCGCCGTCACGAAACGGCCGGATCAGCCCCTCGAATGCTGCGATCGAGAGCTTGCCCTCCTTGAAGGCGAAGATCGGCTGAAAGGCGCTCTGCAGCGTGTAGGGACCCCAGACACCTGAAGCGGTGCCGTCATCGTGACGGATGATGTGGGCAAGCCCGGTGCTGCGCGACAAGGGTCCCTCGCTCCGCGAGACAGGCGAAATGGCTGGCGATCCTGCCGTCAAAGGTTTTAGCGGCCGTTGATGAATTTAGTCTTGCCGGGGATAGGCGTCGATTGCAGAGCCCGCAACGCAGAGTGAAACCGTCATGCACGCGCTCCAAAAAGCCGATCTCCACGGGTCCTTGACCCTGGCTCATCCGACAATGCTTGCACTTGCCGGGTCGATGCGACATGAGAGGCGCCGCAGCTGTTTGCGGTTGCGCCGACCCCTCTGGAGATATCTGGCCATGGCCTTTCTTGCCGACGCCCTTGCCCGCGTAAAGCCTTCCGCCACCATCGCGGTGACGCAGAAAGCCCGCGAGCTGAAAAATGCCGGCCGCGACATTATCGGCCTCGGCGCCGGCGAACCGGATTTCGACACGCCCGACAACATCAAGAATGCGGCGATCGAGGCGATCCGCCGCGGCGAGACCAAATACCCGCCGGTTTCGGGCATCGCGCCGCTGCGTGAGGCGATCGCGAAAAAATTCAAGCGCGAGAACAATCTCGACTACAAGCCCGAGCAGACCATTGTCGGCACCGGCGGCAAGCAGATCCTGTTCAACGCCTTCATGGCGACGCTGAACCCAGGCGACGAGGTCATCATCCCCCGCCCCTATTGGGTCAGCTATCCCGAAATGGTGGCGATCTGCGGCGGCACCTCGGTGTTCGCCGATACTTCGATCGACAATGGTTTCAAGCTCACTCCCGCCGTGCTGGAAAATGCGATCACGCCGAAGACCAAATGGCTGTTGATGAACTCGCCGTCGAACCCGTCCGGCGCCGCATACACGGAAGCCGAGCTGCGCGCGCTGGCCGACGTGCTCTTGAAGCATCCGCATGTCTGGACACTGACCGACGACATGTACGAACACCTGACCTATGGCGACTTCGTCTTCAGGACGATCGCCGAGGTCGAGCCGAAACTCTACGAGCGCACGCTGACCATGAACGGCGTCTCGAAAGCCTACGCCATGACCGGCTGGCGCATCGGCTATGCCGCGGGTCCCGTCCAGCTGATCAAGGCGATGGACATGATCCAGGGCCAGCAGACCTCGGGCGCCTGCACCATCGCGCAATGGGCCTCGGTCGAGGCGCTCAACGGCCCGCAGGATTTCGTCGCCAGGAACAAGGCGATCTTTCAGGGCCGTCGCGACCTCGTCGTGTCGATGCTCAACCAGGCGCGCGGCATAACCTGCCCGTCGCCGGAAGGCGCTTTCTACGTCTATCCGTCCTGTGCCCAGCTGATCGGCAAGAGGACCAAGGCCGGCAAGGTCATCGACACAGACGAGACCTTCTGCTCGGAACTGCTCGAGGCCGAGGGTGTCGCGGTGGTGTTCGGCTCTGCCTTCGGCCTCGGCCCCAACTTCCGCATCTCCTACGCCACGTCGGAGACGCTGCTGGAGGAAGCCTGCACGCGCATCCAGCGGTTCACGGCATCGCTGACCTGAACTGGCGGCACCGAGACATGAAACCCGGCTTCGAGCCGGGTTTCATGTCAGGAGCAGACCTCAGCCGCCATACTGCTCGCTGGTGACCGCTTCCATCCAATCGGCATGGACGCCGTCCAGCGCTTCCTGCATGGCGACGTGGGTCATTGTCGTCTTTGGACCCGCGCCGTGCCAGTGCTTCTCGCCGGGCTCGAACGAGATCACGTCGCCCGCCTTGATCTGCTGGATCGGCCCGCCCCATGTCTGCGCAAGGCCGGCGCCCGACGTGACATAGAGCGTTTGGCCGAGCGGATGCGTGTGCCAGTGGGTACGCGCGCCAGGCTCGAAGCTGACCAGCGTGGCCCGCAGCCGCGCCGGCGCTTCCTTCTCGATGATGGGCGTCTGCAGCACGCGGCCAGTGAAATACTTCTCCGGTGCGATGATGGTCGGCACGCTGCCGCAGGCAATGATCTTCATCTCTGGTGACCCCTAAGTTTGGCAGAACCTACCCTGCCCCGGTGCCGGCTACCACCCCAGCCGGGGCCAGAACAGGCCGGCACGTACGCGATAGTCCGCGTAGGCTCCGGCCAGCGGCGTGCGCGAAAATTTCTTCTCTTCGTCCAGCGCCGCAAACACATAGAGGATAGCGATCCCGGCGACCGGCACCAACGCCCAGACCGACCAGGTCGCGATCCCCCAGCCGATCCAGAAGACGATGTAGGACGTATAGAAGGGGTGGCGGACATGGCCGTAGGGGCCGTGGGTCAGCAGGCTGTGCGGATCGTCGGGTGCGAAGACGAAGCGCAGCCGCACCTTGCGCGACGTGACGATCGCCCACCAGAACAGGGCAGAGCTCGCCAGTTCGACGGCAAGTCCGGTGAGCTTTGCCGAACCCGGCTGCGATTGGATCCAAAGGGTGGCGAGAAAGAACAGCGCCGTGGCGATGACCGCCGCCGAAATCACCATGGCGCCTGGAGACATCGCCTGCGATTGGAAATGCGCCCGCATCGACCAGACATATTGGCCAAGCATCGCGATGCTGCAGATCGAGACAAGAAGATCGAGGACTGGTTCCATTGTCGGGATTCCGCGCGTGATTGCCATGGAGCCAGCGATCGTGCCGGCTATCTCTTTAGAAATCCTTTCTTAACCACATGTTTAAAGAACATATAGAGCCAGCGATGCGATGTTGGCGGTCAGGCAAATCTCAAGGTCTAATCCAGCATGAGCATCACTCACCGCACCATCCGCACGCCGCAGGCCGACTTGCGCCTCAGCCAGTCGTCTGGGTCCGGCATGCCCATCGTCATGATCCATGGCTCGGGCAGTTCGCGCGCCGTGTTTGCCCGTCAGTTCGATAGCCCGCTTGCCGACGGCCATCGGCTGATCGCCTTCGACCTTCCCGGCCACGGCGAGTCCTCCGATGCCCGCGACCCGGCGACCGCCTATACGATTACCGGCCTTGCCCAGACCACAGCCCGGCTTCTCGACGCTTTGGGCATCGGCCACGCCATCATCTTCGGCTGGTCGCTCGGCGGCCATGTGGCGGTCGAACTGGCCAGCTTTCACCATGCGGTCAGCGGCCTGGTGCTGACCGGAGCGCCGCCGGTGTCGCGAGGGCCGCTTGGCATGCTGCGCGGCTTTCACGCCAACTGGGACATGCTGCTCGCCTCCAAGAAGGTCTACTCCGAACGCGACATCGAGCGTTTTGAGGCTCTGTGCTACGGCGACACCGCCAGTCCGTCTTTCCGCGAAGCCATCAGGCGCACCGACGGTCGGCTTCGCGCCGGCGTGGCGCGCTCCATGTTTGCGGGCAAGGGCGCCGACCAGAAACAGGTGGTCGAGCACGCTCCGTTCCCCGTCGCGGTGATCAATGGCGAGCATGATCCGCTGGTGCGGCTAAGCTATTTCGAGACCGTCGCCTACAGCTCGCTGTGGGAACAGTGCCATGTCATACCAGGCGCCGGCCATGCGCCCTTCTGGGAACGTCCGGACCTGTTCAACCCGTTGCTGTCGCGCTACGCCGAGATGGTGGTGAAGCAGAGTGCAGCCGCCACGCCCACGCGCCGCACTCAGGCAAGCTGAAATCGCCCGACGGTTCTGATCCCCGGGTCTTGCCTCGGCCGCCTGACGGCGGCGCGATTTCTATTTTCCTTGCCCTCCCGGCTAACCCGTGGGACGATGGGTTGGGCAGGTGGCTAAATGAAAACAACCCCGCCCGCGACGGTCGAACAGGCCGGCCGCCGCTCACGACAGGGTGCGATCGGCGCAAAACCGTTTCCACTTTTGCTGATCGCACTCCAAGGGCAACGCCTGAGTGGAGGTCAGCCATGGGTACTCGCGCCGGAGGACGACGCACGGGACCGAAATGCATTGCCATAGTCGGTCCCTTTGCAAGCGGTAAGACGACACTTCTCGAAGCCATCCTCGCCCG
Organism: Mesorhizobium sp. M0139; assembly: GCF_040322455.1. Taxonomy (NCBI): domain Bacteria; kingdom Pseudomonadati; phylum Pseudomonadota; class Alphaproteobacteria; order Hyphomicrobiales; family Phyllobacteriaceae; genus Mesorhizobium; species Mesorhizobium sp. M0139. Next base: position 391,308 of record NZ_JAMYTN010000005.1, on the reverse strand, counting down.
TACGGGCGCCATCCCCCGCCAAAATCCCGTTTCATCGGGAAGCACCGTTTCCGATCATTCGCCCGAGGCGCGGGCGCACGCCATGAGCGTCGAGGCGACCTTTGCCACCACCGAATTCATGGGCGAGCAGATCACCTTCGTCGACTGTCCCGGATCGATCGAATTCTCCTTCGAGGCCGAGCCGGTGCTGGCAGCCTGCGATCTCGCGGTGGTCGTCGCCGAGGCCGACGAGAAGAAGATCCCAGCCTTGCAGCTCATCATGCGCAAGCTCGACGATCTCGGCGTGCCGCGCATCCTGTTCCTCAACAAGGTCGACAAGGCAATCGCCGGCGTACGCGATACGCTGAAGATGCTGCAGCCGACGAGCGCGGCGCCGCTGTTGCTGCGCCAGATTCCGCTGCGCAAGGACAATGTGGTGATCGGTTCGATCGACCTGGCGCTGGAGCGCGCCTACATCTACCGCGAATATGCCGAAAGCCAGGTTGCCGAAATTCCAACTGACGACAAGGCGCGCGAACTGGAGGCTCGCTTCTCCATGCTGGAGACGCTTGCCGACCATGACGACCAGTTGATGGAGCAGTTGCTGGAGGAGATCGAGCCGCCGAAAGACGCGGTCTTCGACGATCTGTCCGCCGACCTGCGCGCCGGCGCCATAACGCCGGTGCTGATCGGCACCGCCGAAAAAGGCAACGGCGTGCTGCGCCTTTTGAAGGCGATCCGCCATGACGCACCGGATGTCGAGGCGACGCGCAAACGGCTCGGCGTCCCCGACGGCAATCACACCGTGGTCCAGGTGATGAAGACCATCCACACCGCGCATGGCGGCAAGCTGTCCGTGTCGCGCGTACTCTCCGGCCAGATCGCCGATGCAGCCGAACTCTATTTGTCGAATGGCGAGACGGCGAAGGTCTCCGGCATCTACAAGATGCTCGGAAAGGACCAGTCCAAGCTCACCGCTGCCAAGGCCGGCGACACGGTGGCGTTGGGCAAGCTGGACGAGGTCAAGACCGGCCAGACGTTGAGCTCCACGAAGGGCGGTATCAAGCCGCTGGTCACGCTGACGCCGCCGCAGCCGGTCTTTGCCTTTGCCCTGCGGCCGAAGGAGCGCAAGGACGAGGTCAAAATGTCGGCGGCCATCCAGCGCCTGGCCGAGGAAGATCCCTCGCTCACCTTGCGCCACAATCAGGACTCGGCCGAGACCGTGCTGTCCGGCCATGGCGAGATGCATCTGCGGGTCGTGCGCGAGCGGCTGGAAGGCAAGAATCAGATTCCGGTCGAAGGCCATGCGCCTGCCGTCCCCTATCGCGAGACGATCCGAAAGACGGTGCAGCAGCGCGGCCGCCACAAGAAGCAGTCCGGCGGCCATGGCCAGTTCGGCGATGTGGTGATCGAGATCAAGCCGCTGCCGCGCGGCTCCGGCTTTCAGTTCTCGGACACCATCACCGGCGGCGTCGTGCCCAAGACCTACATCCAGTCGGTCGAAACCGGCGTGCGCGATTATCTGAAATCCGGCCCGCTCGGCTTCCCTGTGGTCGATGTCGCCGTCAACCTCTCCGACGGCTCCTACCACGCCGTCGATTCCTCCGACATGGCTTTCCAGATGGCGGCCAAGCTGGCCATGAAGGAAGGCATGGCGGCCTGCTCGCCGGTGCTGCTCGAGCCGGTCATGAAGGTCGAGATCGTCACGCCGTCCGAAGCCACTTCGAAGATCATCGCGCTGATCCCGCAACGGCGCGGTCAGATCCTTGGCTACGACGCGCGGCCTGACTGGCCGGGATGGGATGTCGTGGAGGCGACCATGCCGCAGGCCGAGATCGGCGACCTGATCATCGAACTGCGCTCGGCGACCTCCGGCGTCGCCAGCTATCGTTGCGCCTTCGATCACATGGCCGAGCTGACCGGACGGTTGGCCGACGAGGCGATGAACGCCAACGGCAAGGCTGCCTGACAGGCCGAAGGATGATCCGCACAAAAAACGGCGCCCGGATGATCCGGACGCCGCTCTTATTGCGGACCGTCTTCTTGGGAGGAAAACGGCAGGTCCGCCGCACGTATCCGCCGCGCCATACGGCACTGACAGACGAATAGGTTCGGACGCGGTAGCCGCCTGAGCCCGGATCTTCCGAGTGATGCCCCCATCTCCCGGTCGAACCACACCGCGTCCTATGATCTGCTTAAACGATGAATCACGCCTGCGGCATGTTACCTGAGGTTACATGTCACTGTTACGCGGCGATTTTGCTCGATTTTTCGCTGGCTACGGCAGGCCCGGAAACAAAAAAGCCGGATCAATGAAGATCCGGCTGAGTTTGATTGGAAGTGCCTGTTAAGGCTAACCTCCAGAGGGGAACACTCGAGGGCGCTAATGGGAGGAGAACGCACCCAGGAGATGATCTATATATGTGCTGTTCATGCCCAAGAAACAAGCATCTATTTTGCAACACACGCATGCAAAAAGGTACAGGCTGTGGTCTAACCCATGTCTAGGGGCCATAGGACCACGAAAAGTTGCCAAATGAATGGCGCGACCATGCTGTTGCCTTCGCAGAACCGCAAGTCGGGCTGATTCTCGCGCTCGCGGGCAAAAAGCCGAATGACGTTGAATCGGGCACCAGGCGTTTATTTTTGCGGCAGCGGGATGGGAAGGGTCGGCCGGAAGAAGGGAGACCTGACATGCGGACACCCCAGGCGATCGCCGGCAGCGCGGTCTTCTTCATCGCCGCACCTTGTGTCGTCGCCGGGCTGGTGCCCTGGCTGCTCACGGACCGCTACCGTCTGCCGCTGTCGACGGTGCCCGGCTTCGTGCCGGCCGGCTCCATCCTGATTGTCGCGGCCATCGCCCTGCTCGTCCAGTCCTTTGCCCGCTTCGCGCTCGAAGGCCTCGGCACGCCGGCGCCTGTCGCGCCCACCGAGAGACTGGTGATCGGCGGCGTCTACCGCCATGTCCGCAACCCGATGTACGTCGCCGTGCTGTCGATCATCCTCGGCCAGGCGTTGCTGTTTTCAAGCTGGAGCGTCGCTGCCTATGCCGCCATCGGCGCGATCGTCATGGGCTCTTTCGTCAGGTTCTATGAGGAGCCGACTCTCGCCCGCCGCTACGGTGGCGAATACGAGACCTACCGCCGCAATGTTCCCGGCTGGCTGCCACGGCTGACGCCTTGGCGGGGGTGACCAGCACCTCCCAACGGCATGTTTAAAATGACCAGCTGCGCGCTTTGGCGATGATGAAGTCGCGGAAGACGTGCAGCTTGGCCTGGTTCTTCATTGCATCGGGATAGGCGAAATAGGTGTCGAAGGACGGCACCTCGGTCTCCGGCAAAAGCTGCACCAGATCCGATTCCTTGGAGATCACGTAGTCGGGCAGCATGGCGATGCCGGCGCCGCCCTGCACGGCGCGCTTGATCGACAAGATGTCGTTGATCTGCAGCGTCGGCACCCTTTGCCCACCGTCGAAATCGCCGATCGTTTCCAGCCAGTTCAGCTCCGACAGATGCGACGGCACCGGCACACCGAAAGTGACGATGCGATGGTTCTTCAGATCGGCGACCGAGGTCGGCTTGCCGTGCTTGCCGACATAGGACGGCGAGGCATAGAGGTGGAAATGCACGGTGAACAGGCGGCGCTGGATAAGGTCGGGCTGCTGCGGCTGGCGCAGCCGTATCGCGCAGTCGGCCTGGCGCATGGTGAGGTCGAGTTCCTCATTGGCCAGGATCAGCTGCAGGCTGATTTCCGGATAGAGCTCGATGAATTCCTGCACCCGCTCGGTCAGCCAGCCGGCGCCGAGCCCGACCGTGGTCGTTACCCTCAGCACGCCTGAGGGACGGTCCTTGGCCTCGGTCAGCTTCGACTTGATGGTCTCGAGCTTCATCAGCACGTCATGCGCCGTGCGGAACAGCATTTCGCCCTGCTCGGTCAGCACCAGGCCGCGGGCATGGCGATTGAACAGCGGCACCCCGACATCATGTTCGAGCGCGCTGACCTGGCGTGAAATCGCCGATTGCGACAGGTGCAAAGTCTCGGCGGCATGGGTAAACGACCCAGCCTCCGCCGCTGCGTGAAACACGCGAAGCTTGTCCCAGTCCAACGCCATTGAGTTCCCCTCGTTCTGTTTTTGGCGTCTGAATGAAAAATCAGGCTTTTGAACGGCTTGCGACGCCGTCTTGATAGATTTTATTCCGCCGCTTCGCGGTGCACCTCGATGCCGGCCAGGTATTTTTCCGCCTCGAGCGCGGCCATGCAGCCGAGCCCGGCGGCGGTCACCGCCTGACGGTAGATATCGTCGGTCACGTCACCGGCGGCGAACACGCCGGGAACGTCCGTGCGGGTCGAATTCGGCGCCGTCCACAGATAGCCGTTCGGCTTCTGCTTCAGCTTGCCGACAAACAATTCCACCGCCGGCGCATGGCCGATCGCCACGAACACGCCGTCCACCTGGAGATGGCTGACCTCGCCGGTCACCGCATTTCTGAGCTTCAGCCCTTCGACCGAAGGCGGCAGCGGCGTCTTGCCGGGCCGGCCGGTGATCTCGTCGACGATCGTGTCCCAGATGACTCGGACATTGTCCTTTTTCAACAGCCGCTCACGCAGGATGCGCTCGGCGCGGAAATCGTTGCGCCGGTGGATGACGGTCACGCTCTTCGCCAGATTGGAGAGATAGAGCGCCTCCTCCACCGCCGAATTGCCGCCGCCGATGACAGCGACATCCTTGCCGCGATAGAAAAAACCATCGCAGGTGGCGCAGGCCGACACGCCGAAGCCCATGAAGGTCTGTTCGGTGGGGATGCCCAGCCATTTCGCCTGCGCGCCGGTGGCAATGATCAGCGCGTCGGCCGTGTAGGTGGTGCCGGAATCGCCCGTGGCGCGGAACGGCCGCACATTGAGGTCAACCTCGGTGATGATGTCGTTGATGATATCGGTGCCGACATGCTCGGCCTGCTTCAGCATCTGCTCCATCAGCCACGGGCCCTGGATCGGATCGGCGAAGCCCGGATAGTTTTCGACATCGGTGGTGATCATCAGCTGCCCGCCCTGCTGCAAGCCTGCTACGAGCATCGGCTTGAGCATGGCGCGCGCGGCGTAGACTGCGGCGGTATAGCCGGCCGGGCCGGAACCGATGATAAGGACAGGCGCGTGCTTGGTGGTCATCTAAAGCCTCTGCGGGGCAGACAATCGAGTGTGCCTTGGAAAACGACGTGAAATGCTGCTGGCAATGTAAGGGTTGCCAACCACACCAGCAAGACGATCAGGCCGTCGTCCCCGGAAAGCTTCGGCCTACAGGCGCATTCACGCAGTGGCCGCTTTCGTTGCGGTTGCAAAATCGCCCGACCAAGGGCTGGCATCGACACAAAAGTCGTTTAAGGACGAGATCGCGAAAGATTCTTGCGCCTAAGCCGAGACCGCCATGCTCCTGAAAGCCGACCTCGACGCCATCGACTGGAAGATTCTGCGCGAGCTTCAGGCCGACGGGCGCATGACCAATGTCGAACTGTCGAGCCGTGTCGGCATTTCCGCCCCGCCCTGCCTGCGCCGTGTCCGGCGGCTGGAGGAAAGCGGCATCATCAGAGGCTATCGCGCCTTGCTCAACGCGCCGGCGCTCGGCATGGATGTCGTCGCCTTCTGCCTGATCGGCCTGCATCACCAGGCCGACGCGGAGCTTAAAACCTTCGCCGAGCGCACGCGCGGCTGGCCGATCGTGCGCGATGCCTGGATGGTCTCGGGCGAATCCGACTTCCTGCTGCATTGCGTGGCGAGCGATCTAGGCACGTTCCAGACCTTCGTCATTGAAGAACTGGCCTCGGCCCCCAATGTCGACACGGTGCGCACCGCGCTGACCATCCGCCGCGTCAAGGACGAAGGGCTGGTGGCGTTCAGCGCCCCATGATCGTCCTAGATTCGGGCGAGCGACTCGATAGCCCCCAAAAGCGCTACCAGATCATCGGGGTTGCGCAGCGGCAGAACCTCGAAGCCCGGCTCATTACTTCCCTCGCCATCCACCAGCCAGCCGCGCGGCAGGCCGGCACGTTGTCCGGCCTGCATATCCGCGGCCTTGTCGCCGACTATCAGCGAGCGCTTGAGATCGAGGCCGAGACGCTGCCGGGCCTGTAGCAGCATGCCCGGATTGGGCTTGCGCATTGGATGGTCGGCGACCGCCAGTGGCCCGCTGCCCGCCTCGTGGTAGGCGCAGGCCAGAACCATGTCGACGAAGGCATCGCCGGCGGCAAGCAGCTTGAGAACCCGGCCGTTGACCGCGGCAAATTCCTTCCAGCCGAAATAGCCGCGCGCGATGCCGGACTGGTTGGTGACGATGACCACCGGGATGTTGCCCCGGTTGGCCGCCGCGATGACCGGCACGATGCCGTCGCGCAGCGCCATTTTGGCTGGATCGTCGGGATAGCCGGTGTCGACATTGATGGTGCCGTCGCGGTCGAGGAACAGCGCCGGCGCGTTGGCTGGAAACACCCGCGAACCCACCCGCTCAACCCACAGGCCGGGCTCAGCCAGCGGGTATGGACCGTAGGCCCCGGTGTCAGCCATTCGACAGACGGTCTTCCACCACCTCGCAGAGATAGTGGTAGAGGCAGAGATGTCCCTGCTGGATGATCGGCGTCGAGGTCGAGGGCACGTTGAGCAGTATGTCGGTGAGCGGCTTGAGTTTGCCACCGCTGTCGCCGGTGAGGCTGACCACCGTCATGCCCATCATCCGAGCCTGTTCGGCGGCAGCCAGAATGCTCGGCGAATTGCCGCTGGTCGAGATGGCAAGCAGCACGCCGCCGGGCGCGCCATGCGCCTCGACCTGGCGCGAAAACACGGTGTCGAAGCCATAGTCATTGCCCCAGGCGGTCAGCATGCCCGCGTTGGCCGGCAGCGCAATCACATTGTAGGCCTTGCGCTCCTTAAGGAAGCGGCCGACCAGTTCGGTGGCAATGTGGATGGCGTCGCTGGCCGAGCCGCCATTGCCGCAGACCAGCAGCGCCTTGCCCGAGGAAAGCGCGGCGACGACCGCACTCACAGCACGTTCCATCTCGGCGGTCAGGTCACGCTCGACTGTCGCGGTGATCGCGGCCGCCGAGCGGACCAGATAGTCATTCAGTCCGGACATGAAATCCCTCAGTTGGTACCGCCGCCGGCGCGCAATTTGCCGATCGTGCCGGTGGTGCTCTTGCCGGCGACAAGGTCGACCAGGACGACGCGCCCGCCCGCCTTCTGCACCACATCGGCGCCGACAACGGTTTCGACCGTGTAGTCGGCGCCCTTGACCAGAATGTCGGGCAGAAGCGCCTCGATCAGCGCCAGCGGCGTATCCTCTTCGAACACCACGACCGCATCGACCGAGGCCAGGGCGGCGAGCACGCAGGCACGATCATGCTGATCGTTGACCGGGCGCCCTGCGCCTTTCAGCCGACGCACCGAGGCATCGCTGTTGAGGCCGAGCACCAGCCGGTCGCACTGGCTGCGCGCCGCGTGGAGAAGACTGACATGGCCGGCATGCAATATATCGAAGCAGCCATTGGTGAAGCCGACGCTCAGGCCCTCGTCCTTCCACGCCGCCACCATGCGCGCGGCCGATGCGGCATCGAGGATGGCGTCCTTATGGGCGGTGGGGCCGTGCGAGCGGAACAGCGCGCCGGTGAGTTCCTCCACGGTCAGCCGCGCGGTGCCGCGTTTGCCCACCACCACACCGCCGGCGGCATTGGCGATGGAGGCGGCCATGACGCGATCGGCGCCCGCGGCCAGAGCCAGCGCGAAGCTCGCGATTACCGTATCGCCGGCGCCCGAAACGTCGAACACTTCGCGCGCCTGGGTGGCGATGTGGCGCGCCTCATCCGCGCCGACGACGCTCATGCCCTTTTCGCTGCGGGTGGCGACGACGAAGTCGAAGCCATGTGCCGAAATCAGCTGGCGTGCCGCCGCGACGATCTCGTCGTCGGCGAAAACCGGGCGACCGACAGCTTCGCCAAGCTCCTTGCGGTTGGGCGTGATGGCGGTCGCGCCGGCATAGCGCGCATAGTCGCGGCCCTTGGGATCGACCAGCACCGGTTTTCCCGCCTCGCGGCAGATGGCGATCAGGTCGGCGGCGACGCCGTCGAGCAAGATGCCCTTGCCATAGTCGGACAGAATGACGATGTCGGCGCGCGTGAGTGCGGCGCGAAAATGCCGGACCAGGTCCGCCCGTTCCTTGTCGTCGAGCGGCTTGATCTCTTCCTCATCGAAGCGCAGCACCTGCTGATTGAGCGCGCTGAAGCGGCTCTTCGACGACGTCATGCGACCGCGCTCCTGCGCCATATCAGCCGTATCGGCGCCGAGTTCGCGCAGCATGCGCACCAGATTGTCGCCGGCCACATCGGTGCCGATCACCGATATGGGAATAGCGCTGGCACCCAGCGAGACGATGTTGGCGACAACGTTGCCTGCGCCGCCCATCGTCGAGGTCTCGCCGCGCCCGTGCAGCACCGGGATCGGCGCTTCCGGCGAGATGCGCTCGATGACGCCGTTGACGAAACGGTCGAGGATGAAGTCGCCGACCACCAGCACGGCAACGTCGCCAAAGCGGGCAATGGCGCGGTGCAAAGGTTCGGGCGAAGGCGGATTGTGCTTGATCATGTCACTGGCAATGCGAGGGAAAGGCCGACCTCAATCACGCTGAAAATTGTCAATTTACGGGCCGGATCGTTCATGGCGAAGCCGATATACCGCAAATCCGCGCAGCGCAACGTCAGGGCGGCCGTCAGCTCTTCTGCAACGCGACGTGGACGCCCAGTCCGACCAGCACCGCCCCGCCCGCCCTCTGCATGATGCGCTGCGCACGGCTGGAGCGCTTCAGCCGGGCGATCACCATGCCTGCCAGCAACACGCAGACAATATCTGCCGAAGAGAACATTAAATTGACGATGGTGCCCAGCACGACGAATTGCAGCCACACCGGGAAACCCGCCGAGGCATCGATGAACTGTGGCAGGAACGCCATGAAGAAGATCGCCGTCTTCGGATTGAGCACTTCGACGGTGATGCTCTCGAAAAATGCCCGGCGCACCGATTTGCGCTCGATCGCCGGCAGCGCCGTGTCACCGTCCCCGCGCTTGCGGAACAAGGACACGCCAAGCCAGATCAGATAGAGCGCGCCGATGAGCTTGACCGCCATGTAGAGCGGCGGCACCGCATGGAAGAGCACCGACAGCCCGGCGGCAGCCGCAAAGACATGGAAATAACCGCCAAGATGGATGCCAAGTGCCGCCGTCAGCCCCGACCAGCGCCCGCGCGCCATGGTCTGCGCGGCGGCATAGAGCATCGCCGGTCCTGGAATATAGGCAAAGATCGCCGTGGTGGCGAAAAACGCAATGAGCAGTTCGGTCGACGGCATTTTTTGTCCCCTAGCTTGCGGGCCTCGAATAAAGCGGGCCGCTTCGCGGTCTCACTGTGGCGTCGTGGTGCTTCATCGACAGTACGCTTGGCCTCCCTTATAAGGACCGGAATCGCAAGCAACCAGAGGCCTTCATGATCATCGTCACGGGCGGGGCCGGCATGATCGGCTCCAACATCGTCGCCGCACTCAATGCCGAAGGCCATGATGACATCCTCGTCGTCGACGACCTCACCGACGGCCACAAGATCGCCAACCTGGCCGATTTGCAGATAGCCGACTATCTCGACAAGGACGAATTCTTGGCCACCTTGGAAGCCGGCGACCTAGGCCGCGTCGAGGCCGTCTTCCACCAGGGCGCCTGCTCGACCACCACGGAATGGAACGGCAAGTTCATGATGGACGTGAACTACGCCTTCTCAAAGCGCTTGCTGCATGGCTGTCTTTCGCTGCGCATACCGTTCCTCTATGCCTCCTCGGCTTCCGTCTACGGCGGCGGTTCGGAGTTTCGCGAGGATCCCGCACTTGAGCGGCCGCTCAACGTCTACGCCTATTCGAAGAAACTATTCGACGACTATGTCAGGCGCACCGTGTTCGACACCGATCATTCGCAGGTCGCGGGCCTGCGCTACTTCAACGTCTATGGCCCGCGCGAGGCGCACAAGGGCGCCATGGCCTCGGTCGCCTTCCATCTGTTCAATCAGGTCGGGCGCGGCGAAAACCCAAAGCTGTTCGGCGCCCATGACGGCTTCGGCCCCGGCGAACAAAGCCGCGACTTCATTCACGTCGGCGATGTCGCCGACGTCAATCTGTGGCTGTGGAAGCGCGGCTCGAGCGGCATCTTCAACTGCGGCACCGGCCGCGCCCAGCCGTTCCGCGCCATTGCCGAGACCGTGATCGATACGCTGGGCCAGGGCGAGATCGAGTTCATCGAATTCCCCGATCACCTCAAGGGCAGCTACCAGAGTTTTACCCAAGCTGATATGTCCCGCTTGCGCGCAGCCGGCTATAATGGGCAATTCCGCAGCGTGGAAACCGGCGTCAGAGACTATGTCGAATGGCTGAAAGCCCAACGATCCTCGTGATCGGCCCACGCTGGGTGGGCGATATGGTCATGGCGCAGTGCCTGTTTTCAGCGCTGAAGGACGTCCATCCCAACGCCGCCATCGACGTGCTGGCCCCGGCCTGGGCGGCCCCGCTGGTCAAGCGCATGCCCGAGATTCGCCAGCAGATCGATTTCCCGCTGCAACCGGGCGCGCTCGAATTCACCATTCGCCGCCGCTTCGGCCGCCTGCTGCGCGGCCGCTACGACATGGCCTACGTCCTGCCGGGCAGCTGGAAATCGGCGCTGATCCCGTTCTTTGCCCGCATCCCCCGCCGCTTCGGCAATCTCCGGGAAATGCGCTACGGCCTGCTGACCGACATCGTGCCGCTGCCCGATGCCGTCAAACGGCGCACCGCGCAGGCCTATTTTGGCCTCGCCCAAGGCGGACATTTCCGGCCGCCGCGGCTCACCGTCGACGCCGGCAATCAGAAAGATCTGCTCGCTCGCTTCGCAGTGCAGCCGGGAAAATTCGTCGCCATGATGCCCGGCGCCGAATTCGGTCCGGCCAAACGCTGGCCTAGCGAAAGCTATGCCGGCCTCGCCGGAGAGATGATGGCGAAAGGATTCAAGGTCGCGTTGTTCGGCTCGAAGAACGATCGCGACGTCACCGCCGAGATCGCAGCACTCGCGCCCGGTGTCGTCGATCTGGCAGGAAAGACACGGCTGGAGGACGCCATCGACCTGATCGCCGCGGCCAGGCTGGCGGTGTCCAACGACAGCGGGCTGATGCATGTCGCGGCCGCCGTCGGCACGCCGGTCGTTGCCGTCTACGGTTCGACCTCGCCGGAAAACACGCCGCCGTTGGCTGAACAGCGCGAACTGATCTGGTTGCATCTGTCCTGTTCGCCCTGCCACCGGAAGGTCTGTCCGCTCGGCCACCTCAACTGCCTGAAGACGCTGGACGTTGCCCGAGTGGCAGCGGCGGCGGACAGGTTGCTGGAACTCCCGGCCGCCGCATGAAGGTGTTGATCGTCAAGACCTCCTCGATGGGCGACGTCATCCACACCTTCCCCGCCGTCGAAGATGCACGCCGCAAGCGCCCCGATATCGCCTTCGACTGGTGCGTCGAAGAGGCCTTTGCCGGCATCGTCGCGCTGCATCCGGCGATAGCAAAGATCCATACCGTCGCCATCCGGCGCTGGCGCAAGCATCTGTTCAACGCCGGCACATGGCGGGAGGCGACAAGCTTGCGCCGCGCTCTGCAAGCAGGCGAGTACGACCTCGTCATCGATGCGCAGGGGCTGCTGAAATCGGCCCTGGTTGCGAAACAGGCAGCGGCACCAATCGCAGGTTTCGACCGCGCAAGCGCGCGGGAGCCCTCGGCAACGTTGTTTTACCAGCGCAAATACGCCGTGCCGCGCAACCTGCACGCCATCGAACGCACGCGCCGGCTGTTCGGGCTGGCGCTCGGCTACGAGCCCGATCTTTCGGCGCTCGCATCCGGGATTGTGCCGCCTCCCGGCGGCCTGGCCGGCATTGACGGCAAGACGGCCTTCCTGCTGCACGGCACCAGCCGCGAGGACAAGAAATGGCCCGCCGAAGACTGGATCGAAACGGCTCGCCTGCTGGTTGGTAGCGGAATGACGCCGGTCACCACCTGGTCGAACGAGCGTGAGAAGGCGGTGGCCAAGGCGATCTCGAAAGCCGTGCCGTCAACGATCGTGGTGCCGAGATCGCCGCTGGCAGACATTGCCGCGATCCTTGGCCGCTCGACGCTGGTTATCGGCGCCGACACCGGTCTGACCCACCTCGCCAGCGCCTTCGGCCTGCCGACGGTCGCGGTGTTCCTGGCGACCGAGCCGGGTTTGACCGGCCCGCGCGGGCAATATGCCTCAACGTTGCTGGCCGCAGCGGGGGAGCGCCTCATGCCGGCACAGGTGGTGCCGGAAGCAGAAAAGCTATTAGCCCTTAAGCTCCAAGCTTCGGCATAGGACCTTCCAGCAATTCTGAGGTGCTAGATAAATTGCACCTGGACGATCTCATAACCCCTGGCGCCGCCGGGGGCGTTGACCTCGATGGCGTCGCCGACTTCCTTGCCGATCAGCGCGCGCGCGATCGGCGAGGAGATCGAAATACGGCCCGATTTCACATCCGCTTCCTGGTCGCCGACAATCTGGTAGGTCTTCTTTTCCTCGGTGTCCTCGTCGACCAGCACCACCGTGGCGCCGAACTTGACCTTGTCGCCGCTAAGCTTGGTGACGTCGATCACCTCGGCCCGAGCAATATAGTCTTCCAGTTCGTTGACACGGCCCTCATTGAGGCTCTGCGCCTCTTTGGCGGCATGATATTCGGCATTTTCGGACAGGTCGCCATGCGAGCGCGCTTCGGAGATCGCCTCGATGATACGCGGCCGCTCTTGCTGCTGGCGCCAGCGCAGTTCTTCCTTCAATGACGCGAACCCCTCGCCTGTCATCGGGACCTTGTTCATGATGCCTGACCTTTCCTGCCGCCACCCCCGCATTTCGGGGAAAGCCTTGTCGATGGGTATAAAAAGAAAACGGGTCCGGCAGCCTCGGGCTAACGGAACCGTTTCACCGCAATTTTCCCCAATATAGCGATCCTCGCGCGTTTTTCACGCTGAAAAAGCAGGCTTTTTGAAAAATCATGAGCCGACTTGCGCAATTGCCGTCACGGCATGTGCAGCGTGTTGCAGTTGCGACAACAAAAACCGGCTGCGATTGCTCGCAGCCGGCCCAGAAAAGCCGTTGGGGTGGGGTCAGCTTCTCATGAAATGGTAGATCTGTTCGGCCAGCATGCCGTATTCGCGCGAATCTTTGCCCGTCCGCTTCTCGATCTCGGCCAGCTGCGCCTGGGCGCCGACCAGATCGCCGATCTGCAGATGGGCCTCGCCGAGATATTCGCGCACCAGCGTGTAATCCGGGTTGATGCGGAGCGCTTCCTCGTAATAGCCGAGGCCGACGGTGACACGGCCGGAATGGCGATGCGAATAGCCGAGATAGTTGAGGATGCGTGGATCCTGCTTGTTGGCGGCAAGGCTGAGCACGGCGATCGCCTCGTCATAACGCCCGGCCATGGCCAGGTCGTGACCAGCATCATAGATGTTATCGTCGTCCAGCATGCCGTACTTCGGCGCGACGCATTTCTGCTTTTTCTTGTCCCAGACCTGCCCCTTCTTGCACTGGGTGGTGGTCTCGGTACCACCGCCACCGCCGCCGGCCGCAAACACCGGAACCGCAAAGAACTGCAGCGCCACAAGCGCCGCAGCCGCCTGGATCAACACTCTTTTATGCATCGAAGCCTCCTTGAGGGATAATGACGAGCTTGAGGGAAAATGACGATAATGAAAAGCTAACGCCGGGATGCAGACTTTTCATCCCGGAAACCCGCAGCCGCCGAAACTATTTGTGCGCCATGCCTAACCTGAATTCGGTCAAAGGCGGGAGCCAAGGATCAGAACATGACGTGACGCGCGCTGCAAATCCGCTATCATTCGGGAAATGATCAGCGGGGGTGCCGAGTGCAACAGCGCCGTGAGCGGGAATGGGAGCTATCGATCGGCCCGGACACCGTGCGCCTGTTCATTCTCAAGGCAAAGGGACTGAGTGCTGCCGTCAACGAAGACTATGCCGACGGTGCCGAGCATGAGGTCGAGCTCGATGGTGAATCACATGCCAATCACCACCATGACGGTCTGGCGGAGGAAAGCGCGGAAGACCTCACCGAGGAAGAGCTGCGCGAGCTGATCAACGACCTCAACGTTGACGAAGCGGCCGAGTTGATCGCGCTGGCCTGGGTCGGCCGCGGCGACTATGACGCTGCGGAATGGTCCGATGCGGTTGCCGCCGCGCGCGACCGCGCCAACAAGCGCACGGCGAAATACCTGCTCGGCATGCCGCTTTTGGCCGACTGGCTGGAAGAAGGGCTGGAAGCGATTGGCGCGTAACGACGTCGTTACCGTTCGTGATGGGCCGCAGGCAACCTCCGGGCGTTCGCGCCGTTGAGGACGATGGGGTCTGTTGTACTTTCCCGAACATGCAGGGTTGCGCTGGTCATGGTCGTCACGGCTCTGCTGCTGACGCCCCTGCTGACGCAAGCCGACGCCAAACAGCGCAAGAAGCATTACACGCCGCTGTCACAGCGGTTGGAGCAGCTGTTTTCGCCGCGGGTCGACTCGCATCCTAAGCCGCGCAGCAAACACCGCCAGAAGCCCAGGCCACAGCGGCACATCACGCCAAAGCAGGTGGAACAAAAGACCCCGGATAAAGAGCCCTCGCCCGCCGATGTTCCGGTGCAGCCCTCGCGCGTTGTCCCGCTGCCCGAGGCGCGTCCTTCAGAGGCGCCGAAGACCGGCGCGGCACCGATCGAAAAGCAAAAGGCCGAAGGTCCGAACCCCCTTGGCGCGCCCAACCGGTCCAATGACGATCGATTCAACGAAGAAAAGTCCCGTTTTAAAAAGCAGGCGCGGCCCGGACCGTCAGCCCCGAAGCCGTCGACCGATAGGCAAAGCGAGCCCGAGCCGCCGGCCGCGGTGCCGATTCCGACACAAAAGCCAGACACTTCGGAACCTGAAGCTCAGCCGCTGGCCGTTGCTCCGCAACCACCTGAAAAACCCGATGCCGGCGACAAGAAGATGCTGCCCGATGCGCGCTCGGCCGATGTGCCCGATGCAAAAATGCCGGCGGCGGAAGTCGCCTGTCGCGAGCGGCTGACGGCCCTTGGTGTCGAATTCGAGGAGCATAAGGCGGAAAGCAATCCCGACATCGGCTGCTCGATCCCCTATCCCCTGGTGCTGAAGTCGCTCGGAAAATCCATCGCCATCGGCCCCGCGACCGAACTCAACTGCCCAATGGCCGAGGCTGCAGCCCGCTTTGCCGCCGAAATCATACAGCCGGCGGCGAAAGCCGAGTTCGGAGCCGACCTGAAATCGATCAACCAGGCATCGGCCTTTGTCTGCCGGCCGCGCAACGGCACGCGCCATCTGTCGGAACATGCCTTCGGCAACGCGCTCGATATTGCCAGCTTCACGTTGTCGGACGGCAGAAAGGTCGAAGTCGGTCCAACGCCGCCCGAGAAGGACGGCAAATTCCTCAATGCGGTGCGCAAGGCCGCCTGCGGACCGTTCAAGACCGTGCTTGGACCGGGCGCGGACCCGGACCATTCCCTGCATTTCCATCTCGATCTCGAACCGCGCCGGAATGGTGGCACTTTCTGCCAGTGATGGCCCTTCAGTGATCGTCATGCCGGTGATGGTCTGGCTGCCGCATTTCGGCCGCAGGCATGAACGGGAACGCTGAGTTTTCCTTTACCCTTGATCGTTAAAATCCCACCGATCAAGGACAGGATTCCGCCCATGGCCGCAATATTTCGCGCCGCGAAGGCAAAAAGCGCAGCGATACTGGCCGCCGGTCTTGCGCTGGCCGCCGTTTCGGCTTGCAACACTGGCAGCGTGCTGTCGCTGCAGCCGGCCGTCGATGTCGGCTCGCAGACCGCGGCCGTGCCGCAATATGAAGGCATGCAGAAGCTCGTCCCGTCCAATCCCTATATGACTGCCGCCTATCCGCACATGGACGAGCCGATGTCGGAGTCGGAGCCGCAGCAGATGCCGGCCAGCGAAACCGATTGCCGTGGCGAGCTGAAGCGGCTTCGCGTCGTCTACACCGATGTCCAGCCGATCCACGAGGGACAGTGCGGCATAGACTGGCCGGTCAAGGTCTCCGCCATCGGCGGCATCCAGATGAAGCCCGCCGCAACATTGACCTGCGACATGGCCGCAAGTTTCGCCGCCTGGACCAGCAACGAACTGGTTCCCTCCGCCCGCTGGCGCTATTTCTCGGGCGTCAAGACCATCCACCAGGGCTCGAGCTATTCCTGCCGCAACATCGCCGGCGAAGGTGTCCTGTCCGAGCACGGCAAGGGCAACGCCCTCGACGTCATGAGCATCGAGCTCAACAACGGCGACGACATCGACGTGCGCAAGCCCGGCCTGTTTGCCTTCCGCACCCGCGGCTTCCTCAACAATGTGCGTGCCGACGGCTGCCAGTATTTCACCACCGTGCTCGGTCCCGGCTACAATTACGATCACCGCAACCATTTCCATTTCGACATCAAGAACCGCAAAAGCGGCTACCGCGCCTGCCGCTAAGGCGTTTCACCGTTCAGAAATCAGTCGGGATTGGCGTTCCTGGTGGAAGCGATGATTTGCTGGGCCACCAGATCCTGGATGCGCCAAAGGTTCCTGTCGCGGATACCGCTCTCTTCCAACTTGCTGACGGTTCGGAACAGGTATTGAGCCGACGAGCCCCAATGCCCGGCAGCCCGCGCCAGCGTGTCGGCAACCTGCTCCAATGGCAGCCGGCCCGCATAGGCCCTGCCGTCTGGCGCGGCGACGAAAGCCAAGGCCCGCAACGGCCCATCCTTGGTCTTGACCTTGATCCAGCATGGCACGTTAGTCGGCGGATTGGCATCGATCTCGCGGCGCATCAACTGGCCAAGTTGCCCGACATGGTCTTCCGCGGGCAGCCGATAGACGATGCCGTTGCAGCTGCCGCCTCGATCGAGCGCCAGCATCAGCGCCGGCAAATCACGGGTTCCGCGCCAACGGGTCAGCGTCAGGCAGAACGAGCGGTGCCATCCTGGCGCCGTGGCCGGGCGCTGCTCGACATGGGCAAATTCGGGGTTCCAGATCAGCGACCCGTAGGCAAAGACCCATAGCGCTTCAGGCCGATGCTCCGACAGAAGTTGCTCGACAAGACTATCGAACTCCGCGTCTGTATGCTCGGTTGTTCCGGGCTCGGGACCCGGATCCGGTTCGACACGCTCGACCCTTGCGACAAGGTCCGCGGTCAATGCCATCGAGCTGCGACCCACCGGCTTCTTATCCATTCCTGCTCACCCCCCGCAAAAACGATGGCCGACGATAGAACGGCTGCTCGCCGCTGGCCATTGATTTCCAGGGTCCGTCAGGCACAGATACCGCACGGATCGAGCCGCTTTCATGAGCCGACGAAGCCTGCAACGACGCGCATTGACCTGGCTCGCCGCTCTTCTGGCGGTCTGGCTGGCCCTCGCCTATGTCGCTGCGCCGGAATTCTGGACGGTTCGCGACCGCGGCTTTCGCACGCAGACTTTCGAGATGGTGACACACACGCCGCAAGGCATTCCCGGCGACCCGATCAATATCGGCCTTGTCGGTACCGAAAAAGAGATGGTCCATGCCTTCGCCATGACCGGATGGGATACGGCCGATGGCGTGACGCTAAAGACCGCGATCGAAATCGGTGAGAGCGTGCTGTTCGACCATCCCTATCCTGACGCCCCGGTCAGCCGGCTGCTGTTCGAAGGCCGCGCCCAGGATCTCGCCTTCGAAAAGCCGGTCGGCGGCAGCGCCGACCGGCGCCATCATGTCCGCTTCTGGCGCAGCGATGCGACCGGCGACGACGGCCGAACGCTCTGGATGGGCTCGGCCAGCTTCGACCGCGGCGTTGGTCTCAGCCACGATACCGGCGCCATTACCCACCATATCGCCCCTGACATCGACGCCGAGCGCGATCTCGTGATCCACGACCTGTCGGCGGCCGGCATGGTGACCTCGGCGAGCGACATCCCGGGCATCGGCGCCACCAGGACCGGACGCAACGGCGGCGGCGATCCCTATTTCACCGACGGCAAGACTCTTGTCGGGGTGCTCAGGCAATTCCCCTGAACCACCGTCATTTCCCAAAAATCATCGCGGACTATTTTCCTGCGGCCCGCCGCAATGCTATTGAGCCCTGATGCTATACGTCGAAATCGCCACCGTGGTCGTCCTCATCTGTGTGAACGGCCTTCTGTCGATGTCCGAGCTCGCCATCGTGTCGTCGCGCCCGGCGCGGCTCAAGGCGATGATCGACCGCGGCGTCAATGGCGCCGGGCGTGCGCTGACGCTCGGCTCCAATCCCGGCAAATTCCTGTCGTCGGTGCAGATCGGCATCACTCTGGTCGGCGTGCTGTCGGGCGCCTTCTCCGGCGCCACGCTGGGCGACAGGCTTTCGGTGTACCTGGCCTCGACCGGCATGCGCGAAAACATCGCCGACCCGCTCGGCGTCGGGATCGTCGTCGCCATCATCACCTATTTCTCGCTGATCGTCGGCGAGCTGGTGCCCAAGCAGATCGCGCTGCGCGATCCCGAGCGCGTTGCCGCCCGCGCGGCGCCTGCAATGACCATCCTAGCCACCGTCTCCGCGCCGCTGGTGTTCCTGCTCGACATTTCCGGCCGCGCCATATTGTGGCTGCTTGGCCAGCGCGGCGAGAGCGAGGAGAAGGTCACCGACGAAGAGATCAAGATGCTGGTCGCCGAGGCCGAGCATCACGGCACCATCGAATCCGACGAGCGGCGCATGATCGCCGGCGTCATGCGGCTCGGCGATCGCGCCGTGCGCGCCGTGATGACGCCGCGCACCGAGGTCGACTGGATCAATTTGCAGTCCGATGAGGGCGCCATCCGCAAGCTCTTGATGGAGACCCAGCATTCGCGCCTCCCGGCCGGCGATGGCGGGGTCGACGTCATGGTTGGCGTTGTTCAGACGCGCGACGTGCTGGCCGCCCTGCTCGCCGGCCGCGCACTCGATCCGCGCAAGCATGTGCGCGCCGCCCCCATCGTCTACGACCAGGCCGACGCGCTGGATGTGCTGCAGAAGCTGAAGGAATCCGACGTGCCGATGGCGCTGGTGCATGACGAATACGGCCATTTCGAAGGGATCGTCACACCTGCCGACATTCTCGAGGCCATCACCGGCGTCTTCCGGGCCGATACCGACGCCGGCGACGAGGAAAACGCCGTCAAGCGCGAGGACGGCTCATGGCTGCTCGCGGGATACATGCAAGCCGACGAGATGGCTGACGTTCTCGGTATCGACCTGCCGGAAAATCGGGATTACGAGACCGTCGCCGGTTATGTGCTGTCGCACATGCACCATCTGCCGGCGACCGGCGAATGCGTCGACGCGCAAGGCTGGCGTTTCGAGGTCGTCGACCTCGACGGCCGCCGCATCGACAAGCTGATCGCCACCCGGCTGCCCAGCGGCCATCGCGAAGTGGTGCGTTGACGCTCTGCCGTCAAAGCGAATAGCGCGCTCAGACCGCGGCTTCGATCGGTTCGGCAAGCTTCGGATTGGAGCGCGAGGCGATCAGGCAACTGGCCACGATCAGGGCCGCTCCAGCCAGCGTGGTCCAGGTCGCCGCCTCGTCGAAGAACAGCCAGCCAAACACGATCGCCCAGATGAAGGCGGAATACTCCGTCGGGATCAGATATTGCGCTTCGGCCCGCGCGTAGGACCAGCTCATCAGGAACTGGCCGGAGAGCGACAGCGCCGTCACCCCGGCCAGCGGAAGCCAGAGATTGCCCGGCAGGGCAACCGCGAGCCAGGGAGCGGCGGGGAGAAGGACGGCGGCAACGCACAGGTTCTGGAACAGCATGATCTCGACTGGCTTGGCCACCAGCGCCTGCCGCCGCGAGAGGATCAGATTGTAGGCGTAGAACACCGTCGATGCGAGCACTGCCACCGTGCCAAGCAGGGCATCCCCGGTATAATTCCCTTGCCCGAACTGTCCGGCCATGATGATGACGACGCCGGCGATGCCCGCCAGCGACGCCCAGATCGCCTGGCGCTGTATGCGTTCGCCCAAAAGCAGCGCCGCCAGCAGGAGAGCGAACAGCGGCGCGACGAAACTAAGCCCGATCCCATCCGCCAGCGGCAATCTGGCAAGGCCCCAGAAGAACGACAGCAGAACGATGCCCACGACCCACGGCGCGCAGCGCGTGTAGCCGCAGCACGGAAGGCGTGGGAAGGGAACGCGGCCCCGCCGCCCAGGCCGTGCCCGCGACCACGCTCGCAAGCATGCTTCGCCACAGCACCGTGTTGTAGACACCGACGGCGATCACCAGGATTTTCATCGCCGCATCCATGGCGGACAGAAGGAAGATCGCAAGTGCACAGACCAGCACCGGGGTCATGGGGGAAACGACGCCTGACGGGCTGGGTAACTTCACGGGGCATGCTCATGTGATGGATCGCAGCCGGATATATCAGGGGAGGACGGCCAGGCCAGATGGCAGGGCCGTGCATATGGCGGTCCAACCGATCTTCGCAGCCCCTCGATTTGAATTCGGTGCGTCGGCAGCGCCTTTCGCTATCGGCCCCAGCCTGCCCTCACCCATGATTGATCCGCTGGACGAATGGCAAAAGCAGCCAAAGCCTCTATATCGATTGTCATGGATGCATCGAACGAACACGCGCTAAACGACGAGCTTCTCCAAGATATCCAGCGCCTGTCCTTCGAGTATTTTCTCAACGAGGCCAACCCTGCCAACGGCCTAGTCGCCGACCGCAACACGCAGGCGTCGCCTGCCAGCATAGCCGCCGTCGGGCTCGCTTTGTCGTCCTATCCCGTCGGTGTCGAGCGCGGTTTCATGACGCGCGATGCCGCAATCGAGCGGACGCTCGCCACGCTTCGCTTCTTCTGGAACGCCCCGCACGGGCCGGAGCCCGATGCCACCGGCTACAAAGGTTTCTACTATCATTTCCTCGACATGAAGACCGGCCGCCGCGTCTGGAATTGCGAACTGTCCACGATCGATACCGCCCTTTTGCTTGCCGGTGTTCTGGCCGCCGGCGCTTATTTCGACGAGGACGATGAGCTCGAACTGGAAATCCGCCAGCTTGCCGATGCGCTCTACCGCCGTGCCGACTGGCGCTGGGCGCAGAACGGCGGCGCCACCGTCACCCATGGCTGGCGGCCTGGAAAAGGCTTTCTCCGCTACCGCTGGGAAGGATTTGACGAGGCGCTGATCCTGTACGTCCTGGGTCTCGGTTCGCCGACCCACTCGCTAACTCCCGAGAGCTACGCGGCCTGGCTGTCCACTTACAAATGGAAGACCATCTACGGCCGCGAGGTGGTCTATGCCGGCCCGCTTTTCATCCACCAGTTCTCGCATATCTGGATCGATTTTCGCGACATCCGCGATGCCTTCATGCGCGATCACGACCGGGACTATTTCGAAAACAGCCGCCAGGCGACGTATCTGCAGCGCGATTACGCAATCCGCAATCCGAGGGGGTTCGCGGGCTATGGCGAGAATTGCTGGGGCGTCACCGCCAGCGACGGCCCAGGTCCGATCGCGCGGCGAGCCGATGGACGCCGCTTCTTCGGTTATCTCGCCCGCGGCGCACCGTTTGGCCCCGATGACGGCACGCTGTCGCCATGGGCGGCAATCGCCTCCTTGCCTTTTGCGCCGGAAATCGTGCTGCCGGCGCTGCGCCATTTCCACGAGATGGACCTGCGCGACGGCAACCCTTACGGCTTCACCGCGAGCTTCAACCCGACGATCGCTGCCGACGACGGCCGCGCCTGCGGTTGGGTATCGCCGGACCATGTCGGCATCAACCAGGGGCCGATCGCCCTGATGATCGAGAACTACCGGTCCGACTTCCTGTGGCGATTGATGCGCCGCGTGCCGGCCATCACCACAGGACTGCGCCGGGCCGGGTTTTCCGGCGGTTGGCTGTGACAGGCGGCGATCCTTCGCGCGGGATCGTCAAGGCATCAGCGCGACCTTGCCGGTCCGACTCCACCATCCGGCCAAGGGAGCCGAGAGCGCCTCTTCACGTGAATGAAAAAGGGCGGCGCAAACGCCGCCCTTTGGAAAAATCATCGGTCCTTGGGAGGATAAGGCTCAGGCCGCCTGGGCTTCGCCGGCAATCGCGTCGGCCTGACGCGCTGCCTTGAGCACGCGGGCCCACCAGGCAACGTCGTTGACCAGCGCCGTGGCAGCCTGGTTCAGATGCTCGATCTCCTCGAGCTTCTTCTCGCCCTGGCGCACCGCCAGGAAATCGCTCCAGGCAATGTGAACGGCGGATTTGACCGGCGCCATCTGCAATTCGACCGCGGCAAGACGCAAATGTTCGACAGCGCGCGAGCCGCCGACGCTGCCATAGCCGACGAAACCGGCCGGCTTCTTGTTCCATTCATTGGCGGCGTAATCGATGGCGTTCTTCAGCACGGCCGTCGGGCCATGGTTGTATTCGGCGGCGGTGAAGATGAAGCCGTCGAATTCGGCGACCTTCTTTTGCCAGCGCTGGGCAACTTCGTTCTGCGACGGCGCCCAGGCGGACGAGGCGACCTCGTCGAAGAAGGGCAGCGGCCAGTCGCGCAGGTCGACGGTCTCGACGTCGATGTCGGCATGGGATTTCGCGATCTTGGCGATCCACTGGGCGGGCACATCGGCGAAACGCGCGGCGCGTGTCGAACCGACGACGATGGCGATTTTGGGCTTGGACATGGGGCTCTCCATATATGCAAAAGCTGGTATCGTTTGGATACCGGCGCTATATGAGATACTGACAAATGGCAGCGCAAGGAGGCACCGTTATGTTACTGAGGCACCCGCACAACACCGAAGACTGCCGCGCCGTCTCGGAAATCCTGCAGCGCGTCGGCGACAAATGGACCGTTCTGGTCGTCGGCAAGCTGGGCGGCGGACCGCTGCGTTTCAATGAGTTGCGCGCCGCTGTCGGCGGCATTTCGCAGAAGATGCTGACCACCACCTTGCGCGGTCTTGAGCGCGACGGCTTCGTCACCCGAACCGTGTTCCCGACCATCCCGCCACGCGTCGACTATGAGCTGACGGAGCTCGGCCATGAGCTGCTGGTGCCGGTCGGCGCGCTCGGCGAATGGGCGCGGAAGAACACCTCGCGGGTCCAGGCGGCGCGTGAAAGATTCGATGGCGTGCACGCCTGAAAACCGTTGCCCAGAAATAGTTTACGGATTTTGCCGTCGACGACGCGTACCCGGGTTTAACTGGATCCGCCCTTGCATCGTTGGTCACGCCATGGCGACATAGCTGCAGCGTTTCGTTCGCCGGCGCATCATCATTTTGAGGCTGACGAGGTCTTCCGCTGACGGGCCCTCAGGCCTTTGACGCAGGGTTGCTGCAACACACTGCGCCGCACGTCTCTACCCTTGCAGACCGCTGGGCAGTCCGCTCGTTGCCAACGGTCCGGTCGTGCGTGCAGGCAACGCTTGGAAGCTCTTTCCTGATCTCGGTATAAGCGGTCGTGCCAAGCAGGCAGATCACCGCGACGAGGGCCGCCACGAGCCAGCCGTTCAGCATGTGTTGACGCATTGTCTTCCCTCCGCCGCCCGCAGAATCGGATGTGAAGGCAACCATTGGATGTCGCGCAGCGCATCGCCCGCGCGGGGGATGTTACATAAGCGCAAGCTTGGCAGAATCGACGATGTCAACTTTCGGTTGGAATCGGCTTCGGCTTGCCGTCGCTATCCAGCGCCACCATGACGAAATCGGCGTAGGTGACCTTCTCCATCAGGTCGGAGAGGTAGCGTTGCGCCCAGGCCTCGACCTTGAGCGTCATGGAGGTGCGGCCGACGCGCTCGACATGGGTGTAGATGCACAGCGTGTCGCCGATCTTCATCGCCTTGGCGAAGGACATTTCCTTGACCGCCGCCGTCACCACGCGGCCCTTGGCCCGCTCGGCCGCACGGATGCCGCAGGCAAGATCCATCTGCGCCATCACCCAGCCGCCAAAGATGTCGCCGGCCGCATTTGCATCGGCCGGCATGGCGAGCGTACGCAAGGTCAGATCACCGATCGGCCGTCCGTCCGCGTAATGCACCATCCGAGATTCCCCTGAAGCGATAGCCCTTGATCCCGTAGCGTCATGGACCCAAGAGGTCAACGCGACGGGCGAGGCTCCCGGCGCAATGTCGGTTCCATGGTGGCTTTTCCGACCAGGCGTCTCACGGTCGCTTTTTTCACAAGCCATGCCGGAAGCCGCAGGGGCGCGGCCAAGCCGTCGCGGATAGGCTGCGCTCAGTTTTGCGGAGCCGCCAACACCAATCATGCAGACCTATGACTTCATCATCGTCGGCTCCGGCTCAGCCGGATCGGTTCTCGCCGACAGGCTGTCGGCTTCCGGCCGTTACTCCGTGCTGGTGCTGGAAGCCGGCGGCAGCGACCGCCGCTTCTATGTCCAGATGCCGCTTGGCTACGGCAAGACTTTCTTCGACCCCGCGGTCAACTGGAACTACAAGCCCGAGCCGGACCCCGGCCTTGCCGGCAATGTCGACCATTGGCCGCGCGGCAAGCTGCTTGGCGGCTCAAGCTCGATCAACGCCATGGTCTGGATCCGAGGCGCGCGCGAGGATTTTGATGACTGGCGCGATGCCGGCAATCCCGGTTGGGGTTATGACGATCTGTTGCCGGGCTTCAAGGCGCTTGAGGACAATGAGGCGGGCGCCGATAGATGGCGCGGCACCGGCGGGCCGCTGCATATCACCGACACCACGAACGCCGTCCATCCGCTGACCAGGCGCTACCTCGCCGCCGGCCAGCAAGCCGGGCTGCCGCTCAACCCCGACTTCAACGGTGCCGCCCAGGAAGGCGTCGGCACCTACCAGATCTCCACCAAAAACGGCCGCCGCATGTCGGCCGTGCGCGCCTTCCTGCGCCCCGCGATGAAGCGCAAAAACGTCCGCGTCGAGACGAATGCGCTGGCGAGCAGGATCCTGTTCGAGGGCAAGCGAGCCGTCGGCATCGAATATCTGCAGAACGGCGAGACCAAGACGGCGCGGGCCGGCCGCGAAGTCATCCTGTCCGCCGGCTCGATCAACTCGCCGCAGCTCTTGCAACTGTCCGGCGTCGGCCCCTCGTCACTGCTCAAGGGGCTTGGCATCCCGGTCGTCCACGCCAACGAAAATGTCGGCGCGCATCTGCAGGACCATGTCGGCATCAACTATACCTTCAAGGGAAACGTGCCGACGCTCAACCAAATCCTGCGGCCCTGGTGGGGCAAGCTGCTGGTCGGCATGCAGTACATCCTCACCCGCTCCGGCCCGCTGTCGCTGTCGATGAACCATGGCGGCGGCTTCTTCCGAACCGACCCGGCGTTTTCGCGCCCCAACATGCAGCTTTATTTCCAGGCTTTCTCGACCGTCATTCCGAAGAGCGGCGAGCGGCCGATCCTGACGCCAGATCCGTGGCCGGGCTTTTCCATCGGCCTCTCCAACTGCCGCCCGTCCAGCCGCGGCGAGATCATGATCCGCTCCAGCAATCCGCTGGACTATCCCAGGATCGTCGCCAACGCTTATTCCACCAACGCCGATGTCGACGAGATGCTGGCGGCGGTGAAATTCGTGCGCAAGATAGCCTCGATGCCCGCCATGGCCGAGATCATCACTGAGGAGGTTTTGCCGGGCCCATCGATCCAATCGGATGCCGACCTGATCCAGGATTTCAGGAAGCGCTCGGGCACCGTCTATCACCCGGTCTCGACCTGCCGCATGGGGCCGGACGCCGGGGCCGCCGTCGTCGACCCGCGCCTGAAAGTGCACGGGCTCGAAGGTCTGCGCGTCATAGACGCCTCGATCTTTCCCGCCAACATCACCGGCAACACCAACGCCGCCTCGGTCATGACCGGATGGAAGGGCGCCGAACTGGTTCTGGAGGACCAAGAATGAAGATCACCGACGTCAAGACCTGGGTAGTCGGCAACCCGCCGCCGGGCATCGGCGGCAAGTATTTCATATTCGTCAAGCTGACCACCGATGGCGGCGTGGTCGGTTATGGGGAGGCCTACAACGCCACCTTCTCGGCTCACATAACGGCCAAGCTGGTCGAGGACATGGCCGAGCGTTACCTGATCGGCCACGATCCGCATGACATCGAGACCTTCTTCCGCCGCGCCTATTCCTCAGGATTTACCCAGCGCCCCGACGTTACCGGCATGGGCTGTTTCTCGGCGCTGGAAATGGCCTGCTGGGACATTGTCGGCAAGGAAGCCGACAAGCCGGTCTACAAACTGCTCGGCGGCCAGGTGCACGAGACGCTGCGCTCCTACACCTATCTCTATCCGCACACCGGCAGCGTCCATTCGGAGGACGCGCCGGACGGCCGGAACGTCTACAATGACCCCGAATTGGCGGCCGCCTGCGCGCTCGAATATGTCGAGCAGGGGTTCAACGCCGTCAAGCTCGACCCGGCAGGCCCCTACACCGCCTTCGACGGCCACCAGCCGCGCCTGATCGACATCGATGCCTCCACCCGCATGGTCAAGGCGATCCGCCAAGCGGTCGGCACCCGCGCCGATATTCTGTTCGGCACGCATGGCCAGTTCACCGCATCGGGTGCGCTGCGCATGGCACGCGCCATCGAGCCCTACGATCCCTTGTGGTTCGAAGAGCCGGTGCCGCCCGACATGCCCGAAGTGATGGCTCAGGTGGCGCGAGGCACGTCGATCCCGATCGCCACCGGCGAGCGGTTGACGACCAAGTTCGAATTCGCCCGAATCATCGAGAACCGCGCCGCCACCATCCTGCAACCGGACCTTGGCCGTTCCGGCGGCATTCTCGAAACCAAGAAGATCGCCGCCATGGCCGAGGCATACCACATCCAGATCGCGCCGCACTGCTATTGTGGGCCGATCGTTGGGGCCGCCAACATCCAGCTGGCGGTGACGCTGCCCAATTTCCTCATCCTGGAATCGCTGAAGCAGTGGGACGGCTTCCACGCGACACTGCTCAAGAAGAAGATCGAATGGCAGGACGGCAATGTCATTCCATCGAAGGAGCCGGGCCTCGGCGTCGAGCTGGACGAAGCGGTCTGCGACGCGCATCCCTACACCGGCAAGGACCTGCATTTGCAGATGATGCAAACGCCGCTGATGCCGTGAGCGAACGCTACGCCTTCATCGGCCTTGGCCATCTCGGCGGCAACCTTGCCGCCAGCCTGTTGCGCAACGGTTTTGTCGTCATCGTCTTCGACCGCGACCCCGCCGCCGTCGAGCGCCTCGTGGCGCTCGGCGCCACGGCCGCGACCAGCCCGGCCGAAGCGGCGGCACAGGCCGGCAATGCCATTACTTGCCTGCCCTCGCCCAAGGTCAGCGAAGCGGTGCTGGCTAATGCCGGCGGCCTGCTCGAGGGTCTGCCCAGGGGCGGCTCCTGGATCGAGATGTCGACCAACGGCCGCGACGAGATCCTGCGCCTCGCCGCCCTCGCCGCGGCCAAAGGCATCGAGACGCTGGAGTGCCCGGTCACCGGCGGCGTGCATCTGGCCGCGGTCGGAAAGATCACCGCGCTTGTCGGCGGCGATGCTGCGCTTTACGAGCGCCATCGTCCGGCCATCGAAGCGATGTGCGCAAAGTCGTTCCTGATGGGTCCGGTCGGCTCCGCGGCGGTGATCAAGGTGATCACCAACATGCTGGCCTTCATCCATCTCGTCGCCGCCGGCGAGGCGCTGATGTTGGCCAAGCAAGGCGGCCTCGACCTCGCGCAATCCTACCACGCCATCGTCGCCTCCTCCGGCAACAGCTTCGTCCATGAGACCGAAAGCCAGCTCATCCTCAACGGCTCCTACGACATTGGCTTCACCATGGACCTGGCACTGAAGGACCTCGGCTTTGCGCTTGCGATGGGCAGAGAGTTCAGACTGCCACTCCAACTGGCGCCGCTTGTGAGTGAGATTTTCCTGATGGGCAAACAGGAATATGGCGGCGGCGCCTGGTCGACCCAGATCGTCAAACTGCTCGAGGATGCCGTCGACATGGATCTGCGCGCGCCCGGTTTCCCAGCCAAGCTGGAAAGCTAAGCCGGGTAAATATGTCCTGCGATTTCAGGCCTTTGGCCGGTTCGCCGGAATCGCCGCTCAAACCACCTGAATCAATCCCTCAACGCCTTGATTCAATATCTCAGCGTCAGCGCTCCGGGCAGGATCTCAAACGTCGCGGGTATACGCCCCGGCGACTCGCCATCTATGTCGACCAGCGCGCCGTTCTTCTCGACATCGCCGATAGGTTCGACCACCACTTTCCGGCCACGCAATATGGTGATGGCCGGATGGTTGCGGTGCCGGCCGCCATAGAGCAGCCGAATATCCCAGATCAGCTTCAGCTTGCCGGCCGCGCGCAGGATGACGATGTCGAACTGGCCGTCGGCGAGTTCGGCGTCCGGGGCGATCATCATGCCGCCGCCGAAGAACTTTCCGTTGGCGACCGCCACCAGCGCCATGCGCGCCTCGACCGGGGTGCCATCGTCGACGGTGATCCTGACGTCCTGGAAGCGGTAGCGGATGAACTCGACCACGGTGCGCCAGAAAAACAGCGCCTTGGCCGACATCCTGCCCTTGCGCTTGTCGGCATTGACCGCACGGTCCGTGGCGCCGGATAGGCCGAGGCTGGCGATATTGATGAAGTGCCGGCTGGCCAGCGCGCCATGGTCGTCGATGTAGCAGATGCGCCCTGCATCGACCTCGCGCGCCTTGGCTTCGGCGATCCGCTTCAGCACCGCATCCACCTCTTTCGGCAGCCCGAGCCCGCGCGCGAAATCGATGCCGGTGCCGCAAGGCAGCAAGGCAAGTTCGGTTGTCCGGCCGCTCTCATCGAAAGCCTGCAGCAATCCGTCGGCCACTTCGCTGGCGGTGCCGTCGCCGCCGGCCGCGATCACCAGCTCGAAGCCGCTTGCCGCGAGGTCGAGCGCCAGCCTTTCGGCGTCGCCCTCGGCCTGCGTCTCGCGCAGCTCGAATTCGCCGAAATGCTTTTTCAGCGAAGCAGCCACCTCCGGCCAATGCCGTTTCAGCCGGCCGCCGCCGGCAATCGGATTGAGCACCACCCCGACTTTCAATGCGCACCCTCCCCGCACCGAGCCGATAGGCTCGATGCTTTGCCTGCATTGAAGCCCGCGCCAGCCGGCGGAGCAAGGGGCACAGCCGATCAGGCGCCAAAAAGCGGGCGGGCTGTCTAATGCAGCTGGAGTCGAAATTCCGAGCTTTGTGGCAAACCGTCCCCGATAATCCCGTTATCCACAGGCTCACGCCCATTCCCCAAAACCCTTACCCGGCGTAAGTTTAACTCATCTCAGGCGGCTACCGATCGCCACGCCGAAAGGCAAAGCGAAAAGGCGGATTTCCTGAGGCCCGTACGGCCCGAAGCGAGAGCAGGCTTGCTTGTTCGAGGGACGGATGCCGAGACCTACGGGGCCGCGGAAAGCGTGCGAACGCCAACGGCGGACCGATGCTGCCATGAAGGACGGCGAAAACCTTCGATGGCGCGCCGAACGAAGCTCGCAAGGGTGGAGAACGGCGTGGTCTGGAACGGGCACTGCCCTCGGGCGGTGACTGGCAGGACCGTCAAAATCAAGGCCGGCATGGCGCGACGACTTTACGGAAGTTGCTGCCGCGACCGTGTCCTGATCTGACAGGGAGGCGCTGGGAGAAATCCCGGCGCCGACTGTCTTTTGGGCCAAGGGTCCGGTCGGCGAAGCGACGCGTAAGAAGCCGATACTTTGCTGGAACGCGATTTCGGCGCTGACGGCACCACTTCATCACCAGGCGCGGTCAGCAATTCACCGACATGATCCCGCGCCTGATCGACAGAGGCGTGTCCTTCGTCGAGATCGGTGGCAACGACGCGATCATCCTCACCGTGTTTCGGCGGCGGACTTCGCTCCGCCCAAAGGCTCCCGCACGCCGTTCAGCCAACCGGTTCCGATCGATCCGGCCACCCGTCGCACCGGCTGATCGTCGCCGTGCGCAAGCTGCACATCGTGCTGCCGGCGCTGTTCGAAGCAGGCGCCAGGCTGGAACACCTCTCCGACTGAAGACGCGCCCTGCACGCGGCCTGCCCGGCGGGCCGAGCTACTTCTTCGGGCCGATGCCCGGGATCAAATTGAGGCCAGCGTTTATATATTCCGGCCGTATGGCGCCGCTGATGAGCGTGAAGGTGGCGAGCATGATGCTGGCCAGCGCACCGTCATGCCATGGCCTGAGGGCCAGCGCGTTGACGGCATAGGCCCAGAATGGGAAGGCGAGCATCGACATGACGATGTTGGCTCCCGGAGCCTCCGCATTGTCGGCTGAATCGCTGACCGATTTCAGATACACCGGCGTCATCGCCAGCGCGACGATCAACATGATCCATGAAATGGTCCAGACGCTGATACCGGCCATTTCAATCTTATAGATGGCTGCCTGCACCTTACCCGGAATGTCCCCCGGATCGCCTTTGGTCTCTTCCGCCACCGCATCGGTCAACGCCTTGGCAACCGGCTGCTCAGTGGCATTGACCAGGATGGAGTTGACGAAGATGAAAAATGCCACGACTTCGGCAGGCACGTACTTCGCAACCCGGTCGAGATAGCCGTCGCCGCCTTTCGATCCTTGATCTTCTTGCTTGTCATCGTCGACGCCGAGCGGAGCATCGCCTGGAATGCCCTCGAGCGTTGAATCCCTTTTCGGCACAGGCTCGGCGGACCGGACAATTCTTCCCATGACAAACCCCTCCTATATTGTTGTATCGCCCGTGAGTATCGTAGTAGAAAACCGGGCCAAGAAACAGTTGTCGCGGCCATAGCCGACAAGATTTATTCAGGCTTCTTCCTGCAAATGCATCACGCTCCCGCCCTATCTGCTACCGGGTGTCTCGAAATCCACCTATAGTGAGCCGTACCCGAAAAACGCATCCCCCGGCTCATCGCGTGATCGCGGCCAAAATCCCGCCTTGTTCGCGCGCGATGGAAGGACTGGCTGCCGGGGGGCAATCCGAAGGACAAGACCGTGATCAAGACCGCCCTTGTCGCCATGACCATTGTCGGCTGCGACTGCGACGCCAAGCTTTGCGAATATATCGGCGAGACGCCGGCGAAGTGGGCGACTATCGCCGACTGCGAAGCGGCGATGAAAAGCCAGATGCTGCACCAGAAGAACTTCGACTATCCGCTGGTCTCTGGCATCTGCCGCAGCAAGGGGTCGGCGTCTTCTTCGCAACTGGCGGCGGCCGCATCCCGCCCGGAACTGAAGCCGGCCAGCCGGAATGTCCAAACCCCGTTGCCGCCGGAACTGAGCCATCGGCCGAGCGTTCCCGTCGGCTCCCCGACGACGGCCATGGAGGCAGCAGCGGTACGGCCCGTCGCCTACGAGCAAGTGGTCGATGGCGGAACAGGCGTGCTCTACCGCACCAGGAACGGCTACGCCGTGGTCAAGACAGATCTCGGCCGCGTCGCGTCGGCAACGGTCGGCATTGCCAAGCGGTCCGCGAACTGGCTGGCGGGGCTGGTGCCGAGCGGGTTGTGAGCGGCCTGCCGTTCGGACCATACCACGCTGTCGCACTGCCGTTGAAAACTCCAGATAGATGCATGATGGTGTCAGGCATCGACACGCAGGAGCGCCATTTCATGAAGCATGCAGTTCGAACCGTGCTGTCCCTGGTGCTGGCCTTGGCGCCGATTCCGGCCGGTGCGCAGGATTCCGGCCAGGGCGGCGACAAGGTTGTAGGCGTCGCCAGGGACGATCCGGACATGGCGGCGGCCATTGCGCAGGCGCGCGCCAGCCTCGATGAATTCCTGTCCTTGTCGGATGCGCCGCCAGCCGGGACAACCAGCTACAAATTGAAAGTCGAGGTCAGGGACGGAGACGCCTCGGAGCATTTCTGGATCATCCCCTTCCACAAGACCGCGACCGGCTTTGCAGGAACATTGGCCAATGAGCCGCAAGCGGTGCACAATGTCGTGGCCGGCCAGGAACTCGAATTCAACCGGGACGATATTTCCGACTGGGGCTACACCAGAAACGGTCGCCAGGTAGGCAGCTTCACCGTCTGCGTGATGTTCAAGACGATGGCGCAAGAAGACGTCGAATATTACCGCCAGAACTACGGCTTCGACTGCTGAGGCGCGGCAGCCTGGCTAATGCATGCGCCCAAACAGGACCGCCGTTTTGGGGCAACGATATGCATGAAAACAAGACCTGAAGCGCGTCGCATGAATTCGTTTCGACGCGCGGCGCTTTAGGCCTCGCCATCCGTCGCGCCGATCTTGCGCACCAGCGCCGCGGTCGCCAAGATCGCGCCCATATCGGCGATCATCGGCGCGATGTGCTTGGTGTAATCGAGCGGCACGGAAATGGCGGGCAGTTCGAAGAAATTCTTCGGCTGCGGCAAGAGCAGGAAACCATCGCTGCCATTAAGTGCCACCCGCGCCGGATCATCGCGCCATGTCTCGTGCAGCCATTTCAGCGCCTGCGCCAGCCGGCCGCTCACCAGCGGCTGCGCGGCGGCGACATTGTCGGTGCGAAATTCGTAGTCGCCGTCGAGCAGCGGATCGCCGCTGGACAGTTCCTCCATCTTGCCGGCGAAGATGCCGCGGAAGAAACCGACCACCGCGTTGCTGCGGCGCGTCGCGACCAATATGCCGGGGAACGGCGCAATGGTCTCGAAGGCGACGACGACGCCCTTGAAGACCGTCGACGAGCCTTTGCCCGACCCTTGGCGCAACTCCGCCTCGTAGAGCTCGAACGGAAATCCTCGTAGCGGCCTGATACGATGTCGTCGAAGCTCTGCCGGTTGAAGGCGCCGACCACGGCGCGCGGCAGCCGGTCGAAGGAATTCGGCGTCACGCTGTGCTGATAGCGCACATCCCTGATGAAGCCGAAGATGATCGGCAGCAGCGTGTCACGGAACGATTGCTGCAGCCGCGTCGCCGGCCTGATCGCCAGGAAGTACAGCAGCAGCGCCGCGAAGAAACCGCCGACATAGAGGAACACATGCGGCGTCGAGAACCATTGCTCGTTCAAGTCGGCGACCTTGTTGAACAGCCAGGCCACCAGCACGACAAAAACCAGCAGCAGCCCCAGAAACACCGGCACCCGCCAGCGCACCTGGCGGTAGGCCGAAGCCCGTCCAGCCTCATAGATCTCGATATTCTTCCTGATGCCGGCGACCACCGCTTCATCAGGCATGAACTCAGCTGCTTCCATCGCCCCCTCGCAAAGTCCGTTTATGCCTATAATAGCGGGAAAGTGGTCAGTCGCCAAAGATCGCCTTCAGCCTGGCTTCGACCTTGCCCTTCATCCGGCCAGTCAGCGCCTCGACCGGAACCAGCCGCTCATGCCCGCCTGCGCGCAACCGCATGAAGGCATGCATCCGGTAGCCGCCGATCGCGCCGCGCTTGCCGAGATCTGCGCTGACATCGACGACGAAAATGCCGGCGATGCGGCCGGGCCAGGGCTGCCGCGCCAGCGCCGTGCCGAGGAAGTCGCCAAGCCCGTAAGCCACGAGCGTCTTGCCGACCCATTGCACCGGCTGCACGACATGGGCGTGGTGCCCGGCAATCAGCCCCACGCCGTGACCGGCCAGCAACCTCGCCAGCGTTTGCGTTTGCGGCTGCGGAAAATGCCGGAACTCCCAGTCCCAGTGCGGCACCGCACAGGTGAGGTCGATGTTCTTGTCGGCCGCGCCTCTCGGCCATGCCGCCGGATCGCTTTGCATCGACACACGCTCATTGAAAACTGCGGCGTCGGCATTGCGCCACAGTGTGAAGGCGGCAAAGCCGATCGTCAGCGGCCCGGCCTTGACCTGCTCGACCGGTCCTTTTTTCGCGGTGCCGATGGTGCGGATGCCAAGCCGCTTCAGCGCCGCAGCCGTCTCGTCGAAACCGGCGACGCCCTGGTCGAGCACATGGTTGTTGGCCAGCGACAGCACGAGCCTTTCGCGCGCGATGCCTACGGCGGCAAGCGCCGCGGCAAGAAACCGCTCGCTCATCGCATGGTGAGTGCCAAGCCGCGTGCCAAACGCCACGCTCGGCCGCTCGACGACCGGACTTTCGCAATTGCCGATCACCAGATCGGCGGAGCCCAAGAGCTTTGCGATCTCCGGATCGCACTCCGGCGCACTACGGTTGGCCACCGCCGAAATATCGCCGACAAAGGCCAGCCGCACCTTCCGCCCCGGCGGCGGATCGATGATCGTCGTCGCCGCCCTCGGTGCAAAATCCCTGACATCGCCGCCGAGAGACGGTTTCAGGAAGCGCGGCAGCCATGACAGTTTGTAGGAAAGCGGATAATTCGACACGCGACGCCCAATCGTTTGCCCAATCGGTTAGCTTGTGTAGACGGTCTGCTCGGGAAGTGTCGACCGTCAGTCCTTGAAACACTGCCGCCGGCAGACACGGCGCCAAATGCGTGTAATGTCTGCGCATCGCATAGTGGAGGGATGAGATGACACGTTTTGCAGGCCTGCTGGCGTCCGCCTTCCTCCTGTTGCTGCCGCTATCTTCGGCCCGCGCCGCCGCGCCCGAAGCGGCAACCGCTTTGTTCGAGGCCAAAACGGTGACCGAGCGCAACCGTGCGCTCACAACGCTTGAGTCTGCAGCGAAAGGCGATCCGGCGTCAGCCTATGCCGCCGGCGCCGGCGAATTCTTCACCGCGCTGGAAATCCTCGCCGGCGGTCTGCACCGCCACGGGTTCGAAAGCCCGCAATCCTTCATGCTGCCGCTGATGCGGCTGCCGATTCCGGACAATCCCGATCCCGAACCGCTGACCTATGAGCAGTTCCGCGCCATTCTGGTCGCCTTCCGCGACCGGCTGGAGACATCCGCGGCCACTCTGGGCTCGGTACCCGCCGATGCCGATATCGGCATGGTCGTCGACCTCACCCATGCCGGCATCGATCTCAACGAAGACGGCGCCATCGCGCCGGATGAAAGCATGGCCGCCATCATGGCCTCGCTGTCGCGCGGCGGTATCTCGTCGGACGGCGCCGCTTCCTCGCTCACATTCCGCTTCGACCGCGCCGACGGTTTCTGGCTGCAGGGCTATGCCGAATTCCTGATGGCGCAGGCCGATTTCTGGCTGGCGCATGATTTCAGGACCATGTTCGACGGCTCGTTCCACATGCTGTTTCCGCGCGCCAAACTGCCGCTGCAGGACATTCTCGTGCCTCCCGCCGGCGACATGGGCAGCAGCATCTTCTCATCGGAATGGCGCATCGCGGATTTCATCTCCATGGTTCACCTCGTCAACTGGTCGGTGGTCGAGCCCGAGCGCCGTCAAGCGGCGCGCCGCCATCTGCTCGAAATCATCCGGCTGTCGCGCGAGGACTGGAAGGCGATCCGCGCCGAGACCGACAATGACCGCGAATGGCTGCCGGGACCGCAGCAGAAGGGCGAGAACCCGCTCACCGGGCTCGAAGTCGGCGAGGAGCAGGTCGAGGCCTGGCTCGCCACTCTGACCATGGCCGAAGACCTTTTGGAAGGCCGCAAGCTGCTGCCGCATTTCCGCATCACGGCCAGCACCGGCCAGGGCATCAACATGAAGCGTTTCTTCGAAGAACCGAAGCCTTTCGACCTCGTGCTGTCGATTACCGGCCCGGCCATCGCGCCCTACCTCGAGAGCGGTGAGATCGTGACCAGCGGCGAGTTCGACCAGATCCAGCGCCAGTTCGGTGGCGGTGGGTTTTTGACCTTCGCGCTGTGGTTCAATTGAGCAGGCGGCCTGGCTTCGCGTAACACAGCTCCTGACACCCTTGTGTCAGGAGCTTCGACCCGCTTAGCGCCCTTCGCCACTGCACTCTTTCCATTTTGGCGGACTCTGCCCATATTTGGGGCATGGCCAAACTCCCTGACAAAAAGACACCGTCTCCGGCGGGTGACAACGGCGCTTCGCCGCCGAAGCGGCGCAGCCCGCTGACCGATTTCCTCGATGCCTCGGAGCCTCTGCACAGAGGCGGCTTCGCCGAGGCGCCGCAGGCCGACTTCACCGGCGCGCCGCTGAGCGGCTCGATTGCCGACTGGGCCGAGCAGATCGAGCAGGAGGCCGAGAAGGAAGGCCGTCTCACCGGTAAGAGCGATGGTAGATCGCCAAAGTCCGCGAAAAAGATCCCGGAGCGGTCCGCTGCGCCCGGCCGCAGTTCGCGCGGCACCTCGATGGGCGGCGCGGCCACGGCCCGCGAACGCACCGCAGCCGGCCTCAATCCGGTCGCCGGCCTCGACATCTCGCTGGAAGACGCCGAGACCATGGCCTCGGGCAGCGTCACCGCCACGGTCGCGGCGCTGTCGGCGCTGATCGAATCCGGCAACCCCTTGCACAAGGACGGCGTGCTGTGGACGCCGCACCGCCCTGCCCGCCCGGAAAAATCCGAAGGCGGCATCGCCATCAAGATGGTGTCGGATTTCGAGCCGGCCGGCGACCAGCCGACCGCCATCAAGGATCTTGTCGAGGGCGTCGATAACAATGACCGCACGCAGGTGCTGCTCGGCGTCACCGGCTCCGGCAAAACCTTCACCATGGCCAAGGTGATCGAGCAGACGCAGCGCCCTGCTTTGATCCTGGCGCCCAACAAAACGCTGGCCGCGCAGCTCTATTCCGAGTTCAAGAAATTCTTCCCCGACAATGCGGTCGAGTATTTCGTCTCCTATTACGACTACTACCAGCCCGAAGCCTACGTCCCGCGTACCGACACCTTCATCGAGAAGGAATCCTCGATCAACGAGCAGATCGACCGCATGCGGCATTCGGCGACCCGCTCGCTGCTCGAGCGCGACGACGTCATCATCGTCGCTTCGGTGTCCTGCATTTACGGTATCGGCTCGGTCGAGACCTATACGGCGATGACCTTCCAGATGCAGATCGGCGATCGGCTCGACCAACGGGCGCTGCTCGCCGACCTCGTCGCCCAGCAGTACAAGCGCCAGGACATCAATTTCGTGCGCGGCTCGTTCCGCGTGCGCGGCGACACGATCGAAATCTTCCCGGCCCACCTTGAGGACCGCGCCTGGCGCATCTCGATGTTCGGCGACGAGATCGAGGCGATCACCGAATTCGATCCGCTCACCGGCCAGAAGACCGGCGAGCTGAAGAGCGTCAAGATCTACGCCAACTCGCACTATGTGACGCCGCGTCCAACGCTCAACCAGGCGATCAAGTCGATCAAGGAGGAGCTCAAGCACCGGCTGGTCGAGCTCGAGCGCGCCGGCCGCCTGCTGGAGGCACAGCGGCTCGAACAGCGCTGCCGCTTCGATCTTGAGATGCTGGAAGCCACCGGCTCCTGCGCCGGCATCGAGAACTATTCGCGCTATCTCACGGGACGCCAGCCGGGCGATCCGCCGCCGACATTGTTCGAATATATCCCGGACAATGCGCTGGTTTTCATCGACGAAAGCCACGTCACCGTGCCGCAGATCGGCGGCATGTATCGTGGCGACTTTCGGCGCAAGGCGACGCTGGCGGAGTATGGTTTTCGCCTGCCCTCCTGCATGGACAACCGTCCGCTGCGCTTCGAGGAATGGGACGCCATGCGACCGCTCTCCGTCGCGGTTTCTGCGACACCCGGCGCCTGGGAGATGGAACAGGCCGGCGGCGTGTTCGCCGAGCAGGTCATCCGCCCGACCGGCCTGATCGATCCGCCGGTCGAAGTCCGCCCGGCGAAAAGCCAGGTCGACGATGTCGTCGGCGAAATCCGCGACACCACGGCCGCCGGCTACCGCACGCTGGTCACCGTTTTGACCAAGCGCATGGCCGAAGACCTGACCGAATATTTGCATGAGCAAGGCGTGCGCGTTCGCTACATGCACTCCGACATCGACACGCTGGAGCGCATCGAAATTCTGCGCGATCTCCGCCTCGGCGCTTTCGACGTGCTGGTCGGCATCAACCTGCTGCGCGAAGGCCTCGACATTCCTGAATGCGGTTTCGTCGCCATCCTCGACGCCGACAAGGAGGGCTTCCTGCGCTCCGAGACGTCGCTGATCCAGACCATCGGTCGCGCCGCCCGCAACGTCGACGGCAAGGTCATCCTCTATGCCGACCAGGTCACCGGCTCGATGGAGCGGGCGATGGCCGAGACCAACCGCCGCCGCGAAAAGCAGATGGAATGGAACGCGGCCAACGGCATCACCCCGGAATCGGTGAAGTCGCGCATCTCCGACATTCTGGACTCGGTCTACGAGAAGGACCATGTCCGCGCCGATATCTCGCAGTTCACCGACGGCGCCGGTGCGATGATGGGCAACAATCTCAAGGCTCATCTCGACGCCATGGAAAAGCAGATGCGCGACGCCGCCGCCAATCTCGACTTCGAGAAGGCCGCCCGCATCCGTGACGAGATCAAGCGGCTGCGCGAAATGGAACTGTCGATCGCGGAAGACCCGCTGGCCAAATATGCCGACATGGAAAGCCCGCTTTCGGGCCGCGAGAAGGGAAAGCACAACAAGGGCGTGGCCAAGCACCGTACGGCTGAGGAACAGGAGCGGTTCCGCAAGTTCGATGAGGCACGTGCCGCCGAAGAGGCGGCCAGGGCTGCCCGGTCCAACCTCTTCCGCAAGCCGGCGCTCGACGAAATGGGCGCCGACGGCGCCGTGCCGGTGAAGAAACCGCTGTTTGCCAAGCCGTCGATCGACGATATGGGGCCTGGTACCGACATGCCGACACCGTCAGGCGCGGTGTCGCGCTCGCTGTTCAAGAAACAGTCGGCGCAGGAAGCGCACGGCTCCGACTTCGGCATTCCGGGCGGCGCCACCAAGCCACTGTTCAAGAAGAATTCGCTCGACGAGATGACCGTGCGGCGCACGGAAAAGCCGGTCGAAGGGAAAGTGCCGGCCAAGCCCCAGCCAATCTCCCCCCGAGTGGGGGAGATGCCCGGCAGGGCAGAGGGGGGCGCGAAGGAACGCGACGATTCCCCAAAACCATTCGTTCGCCAGCGCGCCGGCATCGGCTCCTACGAAGACCCAGGCGACGCCCGCCGCGAAAAGCGCCGGCCGGGCAAGACGGGGCGGCCGGGGAAATAGCACCTCTTTCCTTCTCCCCTTGTGGGAGAAGGGAAGAGCGCTCCACCACCGCCGCATCCGTCGCCACTTGCCTCCACCCCCGCCTTTGGTGTAATCGCTCCACACACTCAAAGTTTTGTCTTGAAAGGAGGGCTGCGTGTCTATCGATCACCATCGTCAGCGTGGCCCGATTTCGGCCCTGCGAGTTCGCTTGCAGGGCTGACCAGGGACATCACGGGTTTTTTCCCGTTTCGATTTTTTGGTCTGCCCTTCGTGGTGCGCAAAGCTGAGCCTGACGGCCGGCAAGCACACCGTCAAAGTGCATCCGGAGTTGTCTCCGGCAAGACCAGAGAAATCGCAATGGCCCTGATCAGCCTCAAATCCCTCGGCGTCACCATGAGTGCGCCGCTGTTTTCCAATCTCGACCTCACCATCGGCGCCGGCGACCGGCTCGGCATCGTCGCCGCCAATGGCCGCGGCAAGTCGACCTTGCTTAAATGCCTGACCGGCGCGCTGGAGCCGACCTCGGGCGACATTTCTCGCACGCGCGGCCTGCGTGTCGGCCATGTCGAGCAGTCGGTTCCGCCAGCCCTTCTCGGCCGCAGCTTCCACCAGGTGGTGGCCGACGCCTTGCCGGCGGGGCAGGCCGACAGCGAGATGTGGCGGGTCGACGTGGCGCTGGATTCGCTCGACGTGCCCGAGCCGATGCGCGAACGGCCGATGCAGGCGCTGAGCGGCGGATGGCAGCGGCTGGCGCTGATTGCCCGCGTCTGGGTCACCGACCCCGATGTGCTTTTGCTCGACGAGCCCACCAACCATCTCGACCTCGCCAAGATCAGCCAGCTGGAAAGCTGGCTGAACGCCCTGCCTCGCGAGGTGCCGGTGGTCATCGCCAGTCACGACCGCGCCTTTCTCGACGCCGTCACCAACCGCACGCTGTTCTTGCGCCCGGAGGACTCGCCGGTGTTTGCACTGCCCTATTCCAGGGCGAGGCAAGCGCTCGACGACCTGGACGCTTCGACGGCGCGCCGGTTCGAGCGCGACATGAAGGTGGCGCAGCAACTGCGCAAGCAGGCCGCCAAGCTCAACAACATCGGCATCAATTCCGGCAGCGACCTTTTGACGGTGAAGACCAAGCAACTCAGGGAACGGGCGGAGAAGCTGGAAGACGCCGCGGTATCGGCGCATCGCGAGAAATCAGCC
This sequence comes from Mesorhizobium sp. M0139, assembly GCF_040322455.1. NCBI lineage: Bacteria > Pseudomonadati > Pseudomonadota > Alphaproteobacteria > Hyphomicrobiales > Phyllobacteriaceae > Mesorhizobium > Mesorhizobium sp. M0139. The sequence continues at coordinate 351,106 of NZ_JAMYTN010000005.1, read as the reverse complement.
GGCGCGATCCGGCTGGCCAACCGCGGCACCCATGCCAAGGTGCTGATTACGCTGGACGACGCCACGGTGGAAACGCCGGACGGCATGCTGCTGTTCAAGACCGGCAAGCGCCACATCTGCCAGGGCGATCGCATCGTGCTGCTCGGCCGCAACGGCGTCGGCAAGTCGCGTTTCGTCAACCTGATCCGCAATGCCATCTCCGAGCCTGACACGGTGCCGAACGTCAAGGTGACGCCGTCGACGGCGCTCGGTTACAGCGACCAGGCGCTGGCCGGCATCAGTGGCGACGACACGCCGCTGGCCATGGTCTCGCGCCGCTACGATGTCGGCGAGCAGCGCGCCCGTTCGCTGCTTGCCGGCGCCGGCGTTGTCATTGAGATGCAGGAGAAGAAGATCGGCGTGCTGTCCGGCGGCCAGAAGGCGCGGCTGATGATGCTGGCGCTGAGACTCGCCAACCCCAACTTCTACCTGCTCGACGAGCCGACCAACCATCTCGACATCGACGGCCAGGAAGCGCTGGAGGAGGAACTGCTCAAGCACCAGGCGAGCTGTGTGCTCGCCTCGCACGACCGTTCCTTCATCCGCGCCATCGGCAACCGCTTCTGGCTGATCGACAAGCGGAAGCTGACCGAAGTCGAAGACCCCGAGGATTTCTTCCGCTCAGTGGCTGAAACGGCGGGCTGAGGAACTACCACCATGGGCCGCACTGTGTTGCGGCCCATGGTTTCACATCTCCCAGAATATTTTCAGCGCTCTGTCGGATCGCCTGAACCTGCTGCGTCCTTGGGATGCCGACACGATGATGCCGGCTTCATCTGAGGAGAACGCATCATGTCCATCCTGTCATCCATAGGCCGCGTCGCCGCCCGTTACGCACAGAACCGCGCCCGCTATCGCAGCGAGCGCGAGCTTCTGGCCCTGCCGATCGAACTGCGCAAGGATATCGGCTGGCCGGAAATCCTCATCGACGCGCAAAACGGCCCGCGGATCTGCAGGGCGCCCTGACCATGCGGTCGGGAAAGATCGATGCAGGCCGCCGCGGGGCGACCGTTGCTCAGTCATGCGTATCGCCCGACAGCGGCGTCGCCTGCATCGATCGACGCTTTTCGAACGCCTCGAACCAGCGCGTCAGCCGCGCCCGCGCGCGAAAGGACGGCAGCTGGCGGAACGCCATCCAGGACAGCGTGGTGGCAAGCGCTATATGGCCGACATGGAGCGGTGTCTCGTCGTCCAGCGCGCTTTCGATCCAGTCATAGCTGGCCTCGATTTTTTCCCGGTAGCCTTCGGCAAGCGCTGCATAGCGCAACTGTTCGGGCCGCCTTTCCGTCTCCCAGCGCAGGCCTATGCCCGTCTGCGCCAGGCCTTGGGCGACCGCCTGCAACCGCAACGCCTGCCAGCGCGCTTCGCCGTCCTGCGGCAGCAATTTGCGGCCGTCATGCAGCGTATCGAGATAGGCGCAGATGACATCGGAATCGAAGAGCGGCGGCGCATCCGGCCGCAGCAGCACCGGCACCTTGCCGAGCGGGTTTTCGGCGTAGACACTGGCATTGCGCAAGGTCGGGCTGGTCTCGTGATGAATGACCTCGAGCCGGTCGGCAAGCCCGACCTCATGGGCGAAGACGAGCGCTTTGCGCGCAAAGGGCGAATGGGTCTGGTAATAGAGGATCATTGTCGTCTCAGCGGGGTTAAAGGAGCAGTCCCCTTTCTAGCCTGCTGACAGCGAGCATTGCGCTCTGATTGGGCGCCGCCGACGCAAGTTCGTTTCGCCAGAAAATCGCATCAGACATGTAGGATCGCGGCCGGCTCGTTCGTCCTAGGGTTCGCAAGGCCAAACCAAATGCCCAGACCAAACCCAAAGAGGAACAAGACATGACCGACCAGACCCCCATTCAGCCGGCCGCGAAAGTTCTCGGTGGATTGACCCCCTATCTGCAACTGGACGGCGCCTTCAAGGCCGCCGAGTTCTACAAGAAGGCCTTCGGCGCCGAGCAGGTGTTCTTCTATCCGCCCGATGACCAGGGCCGCACCATGCACATCCATCTCCACATCAACGGCTCGACGCTGATGATTTCCGATTTCTACCCCGAAAACGGCATGCCTGCCGTCAAGCCGCAGGGCTATACCATGCAGCTCCATCTCGGCGCCGACGAGATCGATGACTGGTGGAAGCGCGCGGTCGATGCCGGCTGCGAAGTCGCAGTGCCGCTGCAGCTGATGTTCTGGGGCGACCAGTGGGGCAACATGCGCGATCCCTTCGGGGTCGAATGGGCGATGAACGCGCCGGCGAAGAAAGACTGACCACTGCTGACAAAGCTCCTCACCGGCTGACGCCGGTAAGGAGCTTTGTGAGATACTCCAAGGAGAACCTGATGTCCTATGTCGATGGTTTCGTGCTCGCCGTGCCGAAGGCAAATATCGATGACTACAAGAAGCTGGCCAACCTCGCAGGCCCGATATGGAAGGAACACGGAGCGCTCGCCTATGTCGAATGTATCGCCGACGACGTGCCGTATGGTGAGTTGACCTCGTTTCCGCGTGCCGTTCAGGCAAAAGACGACGAGATCGTCGTCTTTGCTTGGGCCGTCTATTTCCAGGCAAAGCCGCGACGCGGTAATGGCCAAGGTGATGGCCGATCCCCGTTTGACACCCGATTTGGGGCCCATGCCCTTCGATATGAAGCGCATGATCTTCGGCGGCTTCCAGCCCTTGATCGAGCTTTAGCCGCTGCTCAGGCCAGCTTGTCCAGCAGCGGCTTCAACCTGTCGCCATAGCGCTTCCAGAGATCGACCGAGCCCTGATACATCGGCTGGCGCACCTGCGCGGCCGAGGCCGTGCGCACCGGGCGGTCGGTCTCGTGGAACGACAGCGCCTTGTCGTCCCAGGACAGGCCGAGATGCCCGATCAGCGCCCGCGTCTGTCCCTCCTGGTCGGCCACGAAATCCTCGTAACGCACGTCATGGACGACGCCCGGCAGAACATCGTGCCAATGCGCCATGATGTCGGTGTAGATGTTGTGGAAATCGGCGAGCTCGCCCAGATCATAGCCGTAGCGGTGGTTGTCGCCGCGGAAATGCACCTTGTAGATCGAAAGGCAGGTCGCCGCCGCATCGCGCGCGCAATGGATGATCTTGGCTTTCGGCAGCATCATATGGATGAAGCCGATGAGCAGGAAGTTGCCGGGCATCTTGTCGGTGACATGCCTGAAGTTGGGATAGCGCTCATGCAGCATGTCGAGATAGGCTTGGCCCGCCTCCGCAAACTCCGCGTCGGATACATCGACCAGTCCCCAGGGGAAACCTCCCGGCATGGTCAGCGGAAATTGCTTGCCGACCGCGGTTTTCAACATGCTGAGCTCGCCCGCGCCATAGACTTGTGGATGGCTGGCGATGATCTGTTCGACAAGCGTGGTGCCGGAGCGCGGCATGCCGACGACGAAAATCGGCGTGTCGTCGGAGATTGCACTTGGCTTGTGCTTTTCGAAAAAGCCGGCGTTGAACACCGTCTTCATCGCCTCGAATTCGGCCCGCGTCCTGACCGGATCATAATCGATGCCCTTGCGGCGGATCGCATTGCCTTCAGCGAAATAGTCGAAGGCCCTGTTGTAGTCCTTCAAATCGTCATTGGCCTTGCCGAGACCGAAGGACAGCTGCATGCGTGCCAGGCTGTCGGCCGGCGCCTTGGCATGCTGGGCCTCCATGCCGGCGAGTTCGGCGTCGCGCTCCTTCTGGCGCTTGACCTGCGTCAGCATCAGCCAGGCTTTTGCCATGCCTGGCGTGATCGCCAACGCCTGCCGGAACAGGTCGGCCGCCTCATCGAGCTTGCCTTTTTCCATCAGCCCGACGCCGAGCCCGTGCAACAGGTCGGCATCCCTGGGCCGGATCGTCAGCGCCTCGCGAAAGGTCGCCAGCGCTTCGTCCAGACGCCCGGCTTCCTGCAGCGTTTCGGCAAGCCCGATGCGGGCGCGGACATGGAAGGGATTGCGCCCGATTGTGCCGCGATAGATGTCCTCCGCAGCCTCGAACTGGCCGAGCTGTTTCAACGCCGAACCCAGATTATCGCGTGCCGCGAGCTGGTCGGGCTTGAGATCGACCGCGCCGCGGAAGAAATCGGCGGCCGCTGCAATGCGGCCGAGATCGCGCATCACCGTGCCGAGATTGTTGAGGAAATCCGGATTCTTCGGCTGCAGACGCACCGACTGCTCGATCAGCTCCAGCCCTTCGGGGCTGCGCCCGGTCTGGTGCAGCAGCAGGCCCAGGAAATGTGCTGCCGCCGGGTGGTTGGCCTTGCGCGCCAGCACCTGCCGGTACAGCGTCTCGGCCTCCTGCCGGCGCCCGGCCTGATGCAGCTGCAGCGCCTGCTGCACATATTGGTCGAGGCCCAGCGGCGGCTGTCCGCCACCTCCAGCACCCGCCGCTCTTCTCTGATCTCTGTTGATGGGAAACCTGCCGTGTTTGTCCGCTTGCCGGACCTAAGGCATGGAAGAGACAGATTCAAGGGTGCGGCCGGATATCCTCTTCGTCCGGACAAGGTGGTGCGGCGCGGTTGAGACCCACGCAACCCAGCCCGGTCAAATCAACCGGTTGCTTTCGGCGAGCCGGCGCTCCCGCCGCTGCGTGCCGTCGGTGTCGGCAATCTTGCGCCGTGCCGCTTCGTCGCTTCTTATCGTCAGGCGCACTGACCTTGACTTGGGGAAGAGGACGATTGGCTCGATCGTTGCGGTCGGACGATCCGGCGTTTTCATGAATCTCATATATTTTGCCCTTTCGTAAAAATTAATCTTAGGCACCGGAATAATTATTCCGGTGCTCTCTAAATAAGAAACTGGCTGATATTGTCCCACGATATCAGACTTATTAGGGATTTATAGGAGAAATTTTTTATATCGGTCGAGCCGTGGCGGAAATCAGCTTGAATAACCAACAATTTCGGATTATTGATCTGAGATCGTTTTTTGGGTCAAGCTTGGCATATAGCGGCGTCGGAGATACTCGACCCGCCAAACTCATTCCAATCGCCGATGGTTGAGTTCCCGGTTGATGCCGGAAAGCATCGACGAACCAGAGCCAAGCCAATGCCGGATCGCACCACCCGTTCCATCGCCCATTTCGCGGCACCCTTCGTGCTTGGCGGGCTGGAAGGGCAACTGCCGGCCGGCGACTATGATATCGATCACGACGAAGAGCTGATCGAGGGCATGTCGCGGCTTGCCTGGCGTCGCGTCGCCACCTTCATCCATTTGCCGGCAAGGGCGGTGAAGAACCCGGCCACCAGCCAGCTTGTCGCCATCGACTACCTCGAACTCGAAACAGCGCTGAGGCGCGACCAGGAGAACGCAGCATGATCCGCTTCCAGCAGAATGCGCGTCCGCGCACCGACACGCCCTCGCACCTCTTCGCCATCGGCCAGACCGTGCGCATGAAGAGCCGCAGCGGGCTCGCCCAGAAGACCGCCGAGCTGTTTCAGATCAAGAGCAGATTGCCGGTCAAGGATGGCTCGCCGCAATATCGCATCCGCAGCGAGCAGGAGACCTATGAGCGGGTCACCACGGAAGACAACCTCGAAGTGGCGGACGCCCCGGCTGTCCCCGACAGCCCGGCCGTCTGACACCGCACCCACCCAGCACGTACGTAGGAGCAGACAGATGGCCAAGGGTCAGCAGCGCAGCAATCGCGAAACGCGCAAGCCCAAGAAAGACAAGGTGGTGGCCAAGGCCGCCTCCCCGTTCGGTTCCTCGGTCAAGCAAGCAGAGAGCAGCCTGAAGCCGAAGTCGAAGGGCTGACCAAGCAGGGCGCGCCTGGCGCACCTGCCGGCAATGGACTGACGATCTCGGACTGACGATCTCGCGCAAAACTCTGCAACGGAGGCTTGCTTGACGTTCTTCGTCGAGCCGCTCGCGCGACGTCGACGAAGCCACGCTCGACAAGGTATCGCTGGACGCGCCGAACCTGCGCGCCGCCCTGCAGGGCGCCACCGCGCTGTTTCCACAGCCTCGCCATGCCGCAGATCCCCGACCGTCTGCGCATTTGCGACGAGGACGGCGCAGAGCTTTATGCCGGCCCGGCCGACGGGGCGTATTCGGCGTAGGCAACCACTCCGATCCGCGACCTTGCCTTCTCCCTTGGGGGTGAGAAGCGGTCCGCGCAGCAGACGAAAAGCCAATTGTTGGCTTTTCGAGTTTCGAACGCCCTGAGCCTGCGAAGGACCAAGGGTGGTCCGGTCCACCCGCCCGGTCCCCGCTGCTTCGCAGGGTCCCGGCATTCGCCGCCTTTTATCGTGCCAGTGGGACGGTGAATTCGCCTCCGGCGGACTCACCCGACAGGGGAGAAGGAAAATCAGCAGGGGCCGTCCTCGACGACGCGGTAGTCGGCGGCACGGGCCTCGCAGGCGTTGGGAAAGGTGCGCAGCTCGCCATGGCGGCGGGCGCAGACCGGGGCGTATTCGCGCGTGCAGAATGTCGGCTCTTCGCCGCCACCACCGCCACCACCGCCGTCGCGGCAAGGGCCGTCGCGAACGATGCGGTAGCCTTCCCGTTCGGCAAGGCAGGCATTGGCGAAGGTCTGGCGGTCACCGCGGTGCCGCGCGCAGACCGGCTCGTATTGCCTGGTGCAGAATTCCGGTTCCGGCCGTGGCGGGCGCGGACGTGGTCCCGGCCCGTCATCGACGACGACGGTGCAGGCCGCAAGAAGACCCGACAGGAAGAGAATAGTAAAGCCCTGGCGCGAGAAGATCGTCGCAAGAAATCTCATGAATATGCCTCCCTCGAGACCCCCGTCCCCGGCGCAAAACGCGCCTGTCGATCCTCGCCATTCCCTTGCCAAATGCAACCCCCGTTTGCGGCGCGGGAGCCATGCGATGCCCGGCCCGCGCATTGGTTTGGCCCTGGACCAGACCGCTGGACCATGCGTGGCCGGGCTCTGGCTGATGAACTCTTAAGAACCCATGTTTATCGAAGCGCCTTCGTTGGGATGCGTCGATGGACGCGGCCCGCGGCGCTATCTTGCAACTATCACGTTTCCGTGCGATAAATTTTGTGTTCGGGCATTTGCGACCCGGAGAGCGGAACGTTTTGGACGACCTTTCCCCGATACTGTGAATCTCTGACGGCCCCGTTTTCGGCGGGGGGTTTTACCATGCGCGAATGCAGGACTGCCGAAGCAACCACCGGGACTTGCCCACGATGCCAGGCGGCGGGCAAACCATAAGACTGACACGGGTGAAGGAGTTTCCCCAATGGCCCAGACCGGCACCGTTAAATTCTTCAACGCGACCAAAGGCTTCGGCTTCATCACGCCCGACGGCGGCGCCAAGGATGTGTTCGTCCACATTTCCGCGATCGAGGCCTCGGGCCTGCGTACCCTCGTCGACGGCCAGAAGGTCACCTTCGACGTTGAACCCGACCGCATGGGCAAGGGTCCGAAGGCGGTCAACCTCCGCGCGGCCTGAACCGGCGGTGCCCGCGCGCCCGTCAGGGCGCTCGAAAAGCACCTAAAGCGTGTTTGAACCGGCTTTGTCAGCCGTCCAGAGTTTCGAAGGCGCGACGTTTCCCGTTGCGCCTTTTTCATGACCGCCGTCGCCGGAGGCAAAGGACGCTTTATCGGTCAATGCCGTGGCTGATCGCCGGAGCAATCGTCTGGCGCGAATTGCCTTCGGTGCCACGATCTATTTGAGCAGCCTTCAGCGTTGCCGCCGTCGCCAAAACTTTCTCTTGCCGATAGCGCTAAAATAAAGGACAAATTTCCCTTCGGGCATTTGCCGGCCCGAAACTGGACTTTATGGGATCAAAGGGAGCTTCCCATGCCGCAGACCGGCACCGTCAAATTCTTCAATCATGCCAAAGGCTTCGGCTTCATTACGCCCGACGACGGGCAGAAGGATGTCTTCGTTCATATTTCGGCCGTGCAGGCTTCGGGTCTTTCCGGTCTGGAGGATGGACAAAAAGTGACATTCGACACCGAGCCGGACAAGCGCGGCAAGGGTCCAAAGGCCGTCAACCTGTCGGTCGGCTAAGCCGGCTCAAGACAGTCCGGACGGAGATTGACGAGGCGGAGCGCCTTGCGTACGCGCTTGGTTTTGCCGCAAGAACTGGATCGTATCAGCCAATTCCGTTCAGCCCCCGTTCAGCCACGGTCTTCTATTAATCGTCCCCTAGGCTGGACCGCATCCCCGAAAACTATCCGGGCCGGCACGAAGGAGACCAAAATGAATCGCATTTTCAAGACCGCCATCCTGGGCGCCGCTCTCGCCGCGACCACCCTCGCCACCTTGCCTGCCGCCAATGCCAAGGACTGGAACCGCTGGCATCATGGCCATGGTCGTCATCATAATGGCGACGCGCTTGCGGCCGGTGTCGTCGGCCTTGCGGCCGGCGCTCTGATCGCCGGTGCGCTGAGCAACCCGCAGCCGCGCTACAGCAGCTATGACGACGATTACGACTACCGCGAAGTGCGGCCGGCGCCGGTGCGCCGTTACTATGCCGAACCGCGGGTCGTCTATGCCGACCGCTATGCCGAGCCGTGGACCCGCGACTGGTACGAATACTGCTCGGACCGCTACCGGAGCTTCAATGCCCGCAGCGGCACGTTCACCGGCAATGACGGTGAGCAGCATTTCTGCGTCGCGAATTGAGCTTCCCTGTCCCACAAAAAGCGCTGACCGCAAGGCCAGCGCTTTTTTCTTGGCAGAAAGACATCGCTAAGTCAGGAAGGGATTGGTCCGCCTTTCCTCGCCAAAGCGGCCACCCGGGCCGTGGCCGCAGATGAAGCCGATCTCGTCACCGAGCGGCAAAAGCTTGTTCTTAATCGAGGCGATCAGCGCCGCATGGTCGCCGCCCGGCAGGTCGGTGCGCCCGACCGAGCCGCGAAACAGCACGTCGCCGACATGGGCGAACTTCGCCGCGCGATTGTAGTATACGACATGGCCGGGCGCATGGCCGGGGCAGTGCAGCACCTCGAACATATGTGAGCCGAACGAAACCGTCTCGCCCTCTGCGAGAAACCGGTCGGGCACGCAGTTGCGCGCCCCGGCAATGCCGTAGCGCTGGCCCTGGTTCTCAAGATTGTCGAGCAATAGCTTGTCGGCTTCGTGCGGGCCGATGATCTCGATGCCGAGTGCTTCCTTCAGCTCCATGGCGCCGCCGGCGTGATCGATGTGGCCATGGGTGATCCAGATCGCAGCGGGGGTGATCGCATTGTCCCTCAGCACCGCCAGCACCTTGTCGATGTCGCCGCCCGGATCGACGACGACGCCATGCTTGTCATCCATGTCGAACAGGATGGTGCAGTTCTGCTGGAAAGGCGTGACCGGCACGATGCCGGCATTGAGCTGACCCATGATTGTCCTTTCGCTGTTCCAGCGTGATGTAGAGGCACGGGCGAAGGCCGTCCACTGCTGAAAGGCAAACAGTCCGTCCCAAAACAGAAATGGGCGGCCCAACGGCCGCCCATTTGACGAAGCCTGAGTCTCGAGCAATTCCAGGAAAAGTGTAAAGCGGTTTTCCGTCCGGAATTGGGTAAAACAACAAACTAGATCATTCGCCGTGAAACGGTGAATGATCTAGAGGCTTACTTCTTCATCGCGCCCATGACCGCACCGATGATGCCGGTCAGGATGGCGCCGCCGCCGGCGCCGCCGAGCAGGTTTTTGAGGTTCAGCGTATCGCCCAATCCGCCCGCTGCCGTTGCAGCCGCTGCCGGGTCGGCCGTGCCGCCGAGCAGGCTGCCGAGGATCGCCGCCCCGCCAACGCCGCCAACCGCGCCGCCGAGGATTTTGGTCAACTGGCCCATCGCCGCATTCTTCAGCGCAACGCCGACCGCCTGACCACCGACAACACCTGCAATTACCTGTACAACGAGCGCAATGAGCGTATTCGTATCCATGTACCTAGTCCCTCCATAGCTGCCAGCCTCCCGGGCCGACACCATCATGAGACGCTGAATTGTACGAAAGTCAAATGCACAGATGCTGAAATAAAGGGGCCGGCCTCAAAACCGCCCCTGCTTGCGAAAAAAGCTGTGACTTTCGTTATTCTGCGGCTATCGCATGCTTAGGTTGCACCGCAGCAGAATAGTCGTTCATCAAAGTCTTGGCGATCTCGCCGACCTCGAATCGGTACGGACCGATCTCGGAGACCGGCGTCACTTCCGCTGCCGTTCCGGTGAGGAAGCACTGTTCGAAGCCTTCGAGTTCCTCAGGCATGATGGCGCGCTCGACGACTTCAAGGCCGCGGTCCTTGGCGAGGCCGATGACGGTGCGGCGGGTGATGCCGTCGAGGAAGCAATCGGGCTTCGGCGTGTGGATCTTGCCATCCTTGACGAAGAAGATGTTGGCGCCCGTTGCTTCGGCGACCTGGCCGCGCCAGTCGAGCATCATGGCATCGGCATAGCCCTTGGCCTCGGCGGCATGCTTGGACATGGTGCAGATCATGTAGAGGCCCGCGGCTTTCGACTTCGACGGCGCGGTGCTCGGATCGGGCCGGCGCCATTCCGCCAGATCGAGACGGATGCCCTTGAGCTTCTGCGCCGGGTCGAAATAGCTCGGCCATTGCCAGATGGCGATGGCGCAGTTGATGCGGCTGTTCTGCGCCGACACCCCCATCTGTTCGCTGCCGCGCCAGGCGATCGGCCTGACATAGGCGTCCTGGAAACCCTGCTTCTCCAGAAGCGTGGTCGAGGCGTCATTGAGCTCGGCCACGGAATAGGGAATATTGAAGCCGAGCAGGCGCGCCGATTCATGCAGACGCTCGGTGTGCTCGTTGAGCTTGAAGATGGCGCCGCCATAGGCGCGCTCGCCCTCGAAGACGGCGCTGGCATAGTGCAGGCCGTGGGTCAGCACGTGGATCTTGGCATCGGCCCATTTGACGAACTCGCCGTTGATCCAGATGAAGCCGTCCAGTTGGTCGAAGGGAACGGATGCCATGGAAACCTCCCGCGGGCGGCGACCCGCACATCATTAGTGTTGTTCTTGTTGCGCGACAGCCGCGTCGGGCGGCCCTTGAAGCGTAAGCGGAGAATCGAACTCTGGCAAACTCAGGAAGTTCCGGAAAAACCGCACTCCCTTGCCTTTTCGTTCGCATTCAGCCGAAAAGCTTGTCAAAAATTACCATTGCGGGGAAATTACGTCAATAGTACTGACATAATTTCCCTCTATGGACGGAGAAATGATGACGGATCGAAGCCCAGCTGCCGGAAAACCGATCAAGACGCCGATCACCGACGAGGACGGCATCGACTTCGCCATCATCGAACTGTTCTTCTTTGCGTATCGCGATTTCACTTCCGATCCGGACCAGATCCTGGCCGATTACGGCTTTGGCCGCGCCCATCACCGGGTGCTGCATTTCGTCAACCGCCGGCCGGGACTGACGGTCGCTGAACTGCTCGACGTGCTCAAGATCACCAAGCAGAGCCTGGCGCGGGTGCTCAAGCAGTTGATCGACACCGACCATATCGTGCAATTGCAGGGTCCGCGCGACCGCCGCCAGCGGGAGCTCTATCCGACAGCCAAGGGGCGCGCCCTGGCGCTGGCCCTGGCGCGGCCACAGTCACGCCGCATCCGTGCTGCATTGGAAGATTCCGGAGCCAGCGAGCGTCCCTTGATCGAACGATTCCTGGAAGCCATGGTCAATCCGGAACTAAGGGCGCAGATCGACATTGTGCCTGCAAACATGTCAGGGAAAAGCCATGGAGACCATTGAGAGGGTGGACCAGCCGACGGCGCCGGACGATGACGCGCCGCATCTGCTTGTGGTCGACGACGACACCCGCATTCGCAATTTGCTCAAGCAGTATCTGACCGAAAATGGTTTTCGCGTCACAGTCGCCGGAAATGCCGGCGAGGCCAGGCGAAAGCTTGCAGGACTCGACTTCGACCTCCTTGTCCTCGACGTCATGATGCCCGGAGAGACCGGCGTCGACCTCACCAAGGCGCTGCGGGCGGAGAAGAACGTACCGATCCTGATGCTCACCGCGCTATCGGAAACCGACAGCCGCATCACTGGGCTCGAGGCCGGCGCCGACGACTATCTGCCCAAGCCCTTCGACCCGCGCGAACTGATCCTGCGCATCAATAACATTCTGCGCCGCGGCGGCCCGGCGACGACGCCCAAGGTCGAGCAGCTGGTCTTCGGCCCCTACACCTTCCAGATCGCCAGGCGCGAGCTGAAGCGGGGCGGCGAGGCGCTGAAGCTGACCGACCGCGAGCAGGAGATCTTGGCGATCTTTGCCGCGCGGGCCGGCGAAACGATCCCGCGTCACGAGCTTGTCGGCGACGATTCGGAAGTCGGCGAGCGCACCATCGACGTCCAGATCAACCGCCTGCGCCGCAAGATCGAGCGCGATCCGTCCAATCCGGTCTGGCTGCAGACGGTGCGCGGTATTGGGTATCGGCTCAGCGTGGAATAGAATGCCGCTGACGGCCGCCCTTGGCCATAGATGTGTGGCCATCGACCAGCGGCCATTGACCCAGCGGAAGGATAAATGGCGACCACGCAACTGGAACGGCCGGAACAAGGCGGCTTTGGCGCGCGCGTATCACGCGCGCTGAAAGCAATGCCGCGTGCCTGGAAGCGGTTCTGGCGGCTGGTTGCGTTCTATATGCCCAAGCGGCTTTATGCCCGCTCGCTGATCATCGTCATCGCGCCGATGATCCTTCTGCAGTCGGTCGTCGCCTTCGACTTCATGGAACGCCACTGGGCAACCGTGACGCAGCGCCTGTCGCAGGCCACCGTGCGCGACATCGCCGCGATCATCGACATGATCGAGACCTATCCGCATGATGGCGACTACGCCAACATCATCCGCATCGCCCAAGACCGCATGCAGTTGAAGGTCGACCTCTTGCCGCCCGACCCGTTGCCGGCGCCTGGACCCAAGCCCTTCTTCTCGATCCTTGACGACGTCCTTTCCACCGAGATCACCCGCCAGATCAACCGCCCGTTCTGGATCGACACGGTCGGCAATTCCAACATCGTCGAGGTCCGCATCCAGCTCGAGGGCAAGGTGCTGCGCGTATTCGTGCGCCGCAGCCAGGCCTATGCCTCCAACACCCACATCTTCCTGATCTGGATGGTCGGGACGTCACTGGTGCTGCTGACGATTGCCATCCCCTTCCTTCGCAACCAGATCCGGCCGATCCTGTCTCTGGCCGAGGCCGCCGAAAGCTTCGGCAAGGGCCGGCCGATGCCGCGCGATTTCCGCCCACGCGGCGCCGAGGAGGTTCGCCGGGCCGGCTTTGCCTTCATCCAGATGCGCGAGCGCATCGAACGCCAGCTGGAACAGCGCACCGCCATGCTGACCGGCGTCAGCCACGATCTCAGAACCATCCTCACCCGCTTCAAGCTGCAGCTGGCGCTGGCCGGCGGCAAGCCCGAGACCAAGGCCGCGCTCAACCAGGACATCGACGACATGCAGTCGATGCTGGAAGGCTATATCGCCTTTGCCCGCGGCGAAGCGTCGGAAGATGCCGGCCATTTCGATCTCGAGGCCTATTTCCAAAAGCTCGGCGAGGAGGCGTCGCTGCACAAGCGCAAGCTATCGACCGTGCTTGCCGGTGATCCGGACGTGCATGTGCGCCCGCACGCTTTCGCCCGGCTGTTGTCCAATGTCGCCGGCAATGCCTTGCGCTATGCCAAGACGGTGGAGATCAGCGCCGATCACGGCCGCGGCTCACTCGTCGTCACCATCGACGATGACGGTCCGGGTATCCCGCCGGAAAAGCGCGAGGACGTGTTCAAACCATTCGTGCGGCTCGACGAGGCGCGCAACCTCGACGCCAGCGGCACCGGCCTTGGTCTCTCTATCGCCCGCGATATTGCCCGCAGCCATGGCGGCGACATCATGCTGGAAGACAGCCCGCTCGGCGGCCTGCGGGCGGTGATCAAGGTGCCCGCCTGACCAAAGCATGATCTGGAAGGCGGGCTCGGCCAAAAACCACCTTCATCCGCCCGTCATGAAACCATGGTCAAGAGCGCGCATGAAGCGCGCGACCTCAGTTGATTCGGCTCAGCCGCCTTACTTCGACCTCGTGCATGCCCGGGTGCGGTGGAGCGAAGCGAGGGCAGCCGGCCCGTACCGCTATCGCATCAAGGCAACCGTCGACCCGAGCAAAGGACCGCCATGCGCATCCTGATGGTCACCGACGCCTGGCGGCCGCAAGTCAACGGCGTCGTCCACACGCTGGAGCGGCTCACCGAAACGCTGAAAACCTTCGACGTTGCGGTCGACTTCCTGACCCCGAATATCTTTCGCACCTTGCCGTTGCCGACCTACCCCGACATGAGGCTGGCGCTGACCACGCCCGGCCATGTCGCGCGGCTGATCGAGGCTCGCAAGGCCGACCATATCCATATCGTCACCGAAGGCCCGCTCGGCATCATGGCGCGGCGCTATTGCCGCAATGCTGGCCGTCCCTTTACCACCAGCTATCACACCCGCTTTCCCGAATATCTCAGCGCCCGCCTGCCGGTGCCGGAGAGCTGGGCCTATCGCTGGCTGCGTGATTTCCACAATTCCGGACAAGGCACGCTGGTCGCCACCCAGTCGCTGGCGGAGGACCTTGCGTCGCGAGGCTTCACCAAGCTCAGGCCGTGGACGCGGGGCGTCGACACCGATCACTTCCGCCCGGACAAGAAGAAGGACCTCGGCTTTCCCGGCCCGGTATTCCTGTGCGTCGGCCGCGTCGCCATCGAGAAGAACCTGAGCGCCTTCCTCGATCTCGACCTGCCCGGCAGCAAGGTGATCGTCGGCGAAGGACCGGAACTGGCCAGGCTCAGGGCGAAATACCCGCAGGCGCATTTCCTCGGCCATCGCCCGAACGATGAGCTGGCCGAGATCTACGCCTCGGCTGATGTTTTCGTTTTCCCCAGCCGCACCGACACGTTCGGCAACGTGATCATCGAGGCGCTGGCCAGCGGCACGCCGGTGGCCGCCTATCCGGTCACCGGACCGATCGACATTGTCGGCGACGGCATCGGCGGCGCGGTGTCGACCGATCTGCGCGAGGCCTCGCTCGCCGCGCTCAATGTCGACCGCGCCGAGGCGCGCGAACGCGCCATGCGCTACAGTTGGAAAGCCTGCGCCGAAATGTTCATGGACACGGTCGAAGAGGCGCTGAGCACAAGGCGCAAGCTGGCCGCCTGACGCAATCTTCCTAAAACAACCTGCCGCCGTCCGGCACCTTGCGCTCGATGGCGCCAAGGACCACGGCGCCTTCCTCATCAGGGAAGCCGAGCGTGAGCACTTCCGACATGAACGGACCGATCTGGCGCGGCGGGAAATTCACCACCGCAAACACCTGCCGTCCCACCAGCGTTTCCGGCGCATAGTATTTCGTGATCTGTGCCGAGGATTTCTTCACGCCGATCTCAGGGCCGAAATCGATCTTCAGCTTGAAGGCGGGTTTGCGCGCCTCGGGGAAAGGCTCGGCCTCGACGATCGTGCCGGCACGGATGTCGACACGATCAAAATCGGCAAAGCTGATCTCGGGCTTGCGCGCGCTGCTCGAACTCATGGAAGCTCAAGCGTTGCCATAGGTCTCGAACAGGACGCCGGCCAGCGCATCCTTGGCCGAGGTTCCCGACCAGACAACGAACTGGAAGGCCTGGAAATAGCACTCGCAGGCTTCAAGCGCCGACGACAAAAGCACCTCGACCTGCTGGCTCGACGGTTCGACCCCGCCGGCGAGCAGCAGCGACTGGCGAAACATGATCGCGCCCTCCTGCTCCCAGAGATCGAAATGGCCAAACAGCATCTGCTCGTTGATCAGCGACAAAAGCCGCATCACTTCCAGCGCGCGGGCTTCCGGCACCTTGATGTCGAAAGCACAGGCCAGATGCAGCGCCTCGAAGTCCTCCATCCACGAGAAGGAGACGTGATAATCGGTCCAGCTGCCGGCAACCGAGATCGAGATTTCGTCATCGCCGGCCCGTTCGAAGGACCAGTCATTGTTATGGGCGACCTGCTCGATGACATCCACCGGATGGATTTCGCGGGAGAATTCGAGTTCGAGAAGTTCCATGGAATGCTTCCTGTGTTCAGGGGAGCGCCACACGCTCCGCGGGGCACACACGACGAACAATCTTGTCTTGAACTCGGACGGCCAGGACTTCACGACACAAAGACCCCGGACCGGACCCCACCGCCCGGCCGCATGACCCTGCTCCGAATCATGCAACAAATTCAGTCTATTGATCGGGAGTCGCGTGAACAGCCTAATTTTTCGCACTGCGTCATCAGCATGTGGAAAGGCGCTGTCACAAAGATTCATGCATCGCCGGTAAACGATTCACGGCAAAGCATTTTTTCGGATTGTGCTTTGTGGAAAAGTTCAAATTTTATTTTTTTGCTTTGGGCTTTGCCGCAGCCACAGGTGCGGCCTGTCCGGTCAATTCGGCAAGCCTGGCCTCGAGCGCATCGATGCGGGCGGCCAGCCTGGTGTTTTCTTCGCGGGCCTTGGCAGCCATGTCGCGGGCAGCCTCGAACTCCTCGCGCTGCACCACATCCATGGTGTTGAGGATGCGCTCGGCCTGCCCCTTGAAGGCAGTCTCCACCTCGCGGCGCACGCCTTGTGCGGCACCCGCGGCATCGGTCATCAGCTTGGCGAATTCATCGAGAATGCGGTTCGGTCCGGTCGACATGGCAAATCCTCGCTTGCTGGAATTGACGTAGTGGCACTGCCTGCGGAATGCAAGAACGTTGAAGCTGGTGCGGCTTCATGTCGGACGCGATTTGGCTCACGGTCCGGCCGACAGATTGCTATTATCGCAAATGGATTCTTGGAACGACGGTTGCCGTGACGGACAGTGCGGACTTGGAGAAGCGCATTGCAGCACTCGATGCAGCACTCGCAAAGGGCATTTCGGATGCCAGTGCGGGCCGGGTCTAGCCTGGCGACGAGGTGCTGGACAGGCTTGAAGCCAAATACAGGGCAATGGCAGAGAGAACCAAGTGAAGTTACTGGTCTTCACAGACCAGCGGCCTAGTTTTCCTCACGACTTGCTCCAGGCAAGAGTCACTCTCATTCAGGATCAACCAATGGCAACGCCCCCGCGCCGACCGACCAATCCGATGGAAGCCGCTGAAGCGGCCTTCAAGCCGGTCAAGAAACCCGCGCCTCCCATTCGCGAACCCTCCGCCGCACCAAACGTTCGCGAGCTTGTCTCGATCAGGATCGATCGCGCCGTGCTCGACCATTTCCAGGAAGATGGCCCCGGCTGGCAAGACAGGATCAACGATGCGCTCAGGCAATTGGTCGCCGGCAAGCCGCAGGGTTGAGCCCATTATCTCTGACGATCAGGCTGTCGTCACCTTGCCTTGACCCCGCCAAAACCCTGCCGCATGGTCCGCGCCCTAACGCGAGCCCTCCCAGGAGATCCTGTTGAACGACTATTTCCCGCTGCCGATGGCGTCGCTGTCCTTCCCCAACATCGACCCGATCCTGGTTCAGATCGGCCCGCTGGCTGTGCACTGGTACGGCATCGGCTATATCGTCGGCATCCTGTTCGCCTGGTGGTACGCCAAGCGGCTCGTCACCAACACAAGGCTGTGGCCTGATGGCGTCTTGCCGATGAAGCCGATCGACCTCGACGATTTCATCGTCTGGGCCGCCGTCGGCGTCGTGCTCGGCGGACGCACCGGCTATGTGCTTTTCTACGATTTAAAGCGCTATATCGACCACCCGCTCGACATCTTCGCCGTCTGGCAGGGCGGCATGTCGTTCCATGGCGGCCTGCTTGGCGTCATCCTCGCCATGACGCTGTTTTCCCTCAAGCGCGGCATCCGCACCTGGACGCTGTTCGACGTGGTGGCAGCCGGCGTGCCGGTCGGGCTCGGCCTCGTCCGCATCGCGAACTTCGTCAATGCCGAACTCTGGGGTCGCGTGACCGACGTGTCGTGGGGCGTCGTCTTCTGCAACGAGCGTCTCCAGCAGACCGTGGCGGGTTGTGTCGCGGGCCTGGAGCCTCGCCATCCGAGCCAGCTCTACGAAGCGCTGCTCGAGGGCGCGGTGCTGTTCCTGGTCCTGCGCTTCCTCACCCATTCGCGGCTGAAGCTGAAGACGCCGCGCTTTGTCGGCGGCGCCTTCATTTGCGGCTACGGCCTGTCACGCATCTTCGTCGAGTTCTTCCGCGAGCCCGACCAGCAGCTCGGCTACCTCCTCGGCGGCTGGCTCACCATGGGCATGGTGCTGTCGCTGCCGATGGTGCTGGCCGGCATCTGGGCGATGGCCACAGCCAAACCGGCGCCGCAACCACAGCCGGCATGACACGGCTGAAGACCCGCATCGTCGACCTGATCGGCGCGCTCGGCCCCCTCCCCGTCAACGAGTACATGGCGCTCTGCCTGTTCGATCCCAGCGACGGCTACTACACCACGCGCGAGCCGTTCGGCGCCGCCGGCGACTTCGTCACCGCACCCGAGATCAGCCAAATGTTCGGCGAACTCGTCGCCGTCTGGCTCTATCAGGCCTGGCTGGCGATCGGCCGACCCCTGCCGGTCACCATCGCGGAGATCGGGCCTGGCCGCGGCACGCTGATGAAGGACATGCTTCGCACCCTGACGCGGCTCGATCCGGCTATCGCCGCCGGAGCATCCTTCGCTCTGGTCGAGACCAGTCCGCGGCTGACTGAAATCCAGAAGCAGACGCTTGCCGAAACTTCGGTTGAGCTCGGCTGGCACGAAACCATCGCCACACTACCGCAGGCGCCGTTGCTGATTGTCGGCAACGAATTGTTCGACGCTGTGCCGATCCGCCAGTTCATCCGCGCCGGCGCCGGCTGGCGCGAACGGGTGATCGGCCTCGATGTCTCAGACGAGTTGAGCTTCTTCGCCGGCGCCGGCTCGGTCGAGGCGACGCTGCTGCCGGAAGACGCCGCCGAGGCGCCACAAGGCTCTATTTTCGAAATAGCACCGGCCCGCGCGGCACTGATGGCGACCATTGCCGAACGCATAGCCGACCACGGCGGCGCCGGGCTGTTCCCCGATTACGGCCATCTCCAGCCCGGTTTCGGCGACACATTGCAGGCCGTGCGCAGGCACGCCCCCGAAGATGTGCTGGCCAATCCCGGCGAAGCCGATCTCACCGCCCATGTCGACTTCGCTGCACTGGCCGCCGTCGTGCGGGCGCATGGCCTCGATGTGGAATTGGCGACGCAGGGCGACTTTCTGCTTGGCACGGGATTGCTTGAGCGAGCTGGCCAGTTGGGCAGCCAGGCAAGCCAAGAGGCACGACAAACCATTGCCGATGCCGTCGAGCGCCTGGCCGGCCCCGACGGCATGGGCACGCTGTTCAAAATCCTGAAAATCCTGCCGCATCAGCCAGTCTGACCCTCAGAGATCGTTACAAGCCGTCTCGCCATGTCGCTTGTGGTCGCATGCCTGCTTTTGGCCAATGCAAAGTCGACGCGGCAGCACTGTCGCAATCACTCGGCCGAACTTCGCCTTGACGAAAACGCCGGCGCGGACAACAAACCCATCCATGATGAATCAGACCAAACCGGATCCTGTTCGCTCGCCGCTGCTGGAAGCGGCCAAGCCGCGAGGTATCCGCCATGGCTATTTCACCCGTATCGGCGGCGTCTCCGGCGGCATCTATCAGGGACTTAACATCGGCACCGGCTCGGATGACGATCAGATGCTGGTCGCCGAGAACCGCCGCCGCGTCGCTGCCTGGATGGGTGTGCCGGCCAGCCATCTCCTGACCGCGCATCAGGTCCACTCGCCCGATGTCGTTATTGCCAGGGAACCCTTTCCCGGCCCGCGGCCCAAGGCCGACGCCATCGTCACCGACCGGCCGGGCATCGCCATCGGCGCCTCGACGGCCGATTGCGGCCCCGTGCTGTTCGCCGATGCGCAAGCGCGCATCATTGGCGCTGCACACGCCGGCTGGAAGGGCGCTTTCACCGGTGTGCTTGAAAACACCATTGCCGCGATGGAAAGCCTCGGCGCCCGCCGTGAGCGCATCATTGCGGTTCTCGGTCCTTCGATCGGCCCCGACAATTACGAGGTCGGGCCGGAATTTGTCGCCCGTTTCGTCGAAGCCGATGCCGAAAACATCGGCTATTTCGCGCCTTCGGCCAATCCGGCGCATGCAATGTTCGATCTCAACCTCTATACGGTCGACCGGCTGAAGAAGGCTGGCGTGACCGCGCAGGGGCTTGGCAGCTGCACCTATGCCGAGGAGGATCTCTTCTTTTCCTACCGGCGCGCGACGCATCGCAAGGAACCGGACTACGGTCGGCAGGTTTCGGCAATTGTTTTGGAGAACGGATAATGGCGCTGCATTTCGAACGGTCGGAATTTGACGCCCGGCGTGACCGGTTGATGATCGAGATGACGGAAAAGAAGCTCGATGCTGTACTGCTTTTCGCCCAGGAGAGCATGTACTGGCTAACCGGCTACGACACGTTCGGCTTCTGTTTCTTCCAGTGCCTGGTTGTGAAGGCTGACGGCTCGATGGTGCTGCTCACCCGCTCGGCCGATTTGCGCCAGGCGCGCCACACATCGATCATCGACAACATCGTGCTGTGGACCGACCGCGACGGCGCCAACCCGGCGGTCGACCTGCGCAACCTGCTCAACGACCTCAATCTCCTCGGCGCCCGCATCGGCGTCGAATACGACACCCATGGCCTGACCGCCTTCAATGGCCGCCGCGTCGACGAGCAGCTGCAGACCTTCGGCCAGATCGCCGACGCCTCCGGTATTGTCGGCCGTCTGCGCCTGTTCAAGAGCCCGGCTGAAATCGCCAAGGCCGAAAAGGCCGCCAACCTTTCCGACGACGCGCTCGACGCGGCCCTGCCGCTGATCAAGCAGGGCGGCGACGAAGCGCTGATCCTTGCCGCCATGCAGGGCGCGGTGTTTGCCGGCGGCGGCGACTATCCGGCCAATGAATTCATCATCGGCTCGGGCATTGACGCGCTGCTCTGCCGCTACAAGGCCGGGCGCCGCAAGCTGACCAAGAACGATCAGCTGACGCTCGAATGGGCCGGCGTGTTCCATCACTATCACGCGCCGATGATGCGCACCGTGCTGACCGGCAAGGCGTCGAAGCGCCATCAGGAGCTGTTCGACGCCGCCCGCGCGGCTCTTCTGGCGGTCGAGAAGGCGATGACGCCCGGCAACACCTTCGGCGACGTCTTCGACGCGCATGCCCGCACGCTGGAGGCGCACAGCCTGACCAAGCATCGGTTGAACGCCTGCGGCTATTCCGTCGGCGCCCGCTTCACCCCGTCCTGGATGGATATGCCGATGTTCTACCAGGGCAATCCCGAGCCGATCGCGCCCAACATGACATTGTTCGCGCACATGATCATCATGGACTCCGAAACCGAGACGGCGATGACGCTTGGCCGCACCTACCTGACCACCGAATCCCAGCCGAAGCCGCTTTCACGCCATGATCTCGACTTGATCGTACAGTGAATCCATAATGGTTGGTCCACGCGGGGGCGTTCGCGACTAAGGAGTTTTCGGGCAGATGAGACGATCGCATGTGACGACCGTGTCATTGCTCGCAGCGCTTGTGCTGGCCGCTTGCACCAATGCCAAGGACGTCCTTGAGCCGTCCGCCATCACGCCGCCGGCAGCCTCGGCCCAACCGGCTCAGCCCTTGGCTGCCCCGGGCATCGCGCCCGCCGCCACACCAGAGCCGGCCGTCGGCGCCACGACACCCGCCAACCCCGCGCAGAGCGCCGCCGCTTTGTCGAAGACTCGGCTGCAGATCGCGCCGATCGTCGGCGCCTCCGTGGAAGCGGCAACGCCGCTGACGGCCGAACTGCAGACACGCGCCAAGCAGCGCGGCATCACCCTTGCCGGCAGCGCCGACCAGGCCGCCACCCATGTGCTGAAGGGCTACTTCTCGACCATGACGGAAGGCAAGGATACCACCGTTATCTATGTCTGGGACGTCTATGACCCCGCTGGCAACCGGCTACACCGCATCAATGGCCAGCAGAAGGCGCCCTCGGTCAATGCCGCCGAAGGCTGGCCCGCGGTTGCACCCGCTACCATGCAGGCGATCGCCGACCAGACGATCGACCAGTTCGCGGCCTGGCTCGGCGGCAGCGCCGGCTGATCCGCCTGTTACCGGCTTCCGTTCACTGTTGACGTTTTTGAGATTAGCCGGCGGATTCCCGTCAACGAGGCTTGCAATACCGGCACGGCTCGCTACAAGCCCGATTAAGAGGACCTCCCCATCCTTCGCCAGGAACGGTGCATGAAGCTTTTCGCGGGCAATTCCAACCGGGTGCTGGCCGAAGCGGTCGCCCGCTATCTCAATGTCCCGCTGGGCAAGGCCAGCGTCAGACGCTTCGCCGATCAGGAAATCTTCGTCGAAATCCAGGAAAACGTGCGCGGCGAGGATGTCTTCATCCTGCAGTCGACCTCGTTCCCGACCAACGATCATCTGATGGAACTGCTCATCATGATCGATGCCTTCATGCGCTCCTCGGCCAAGCGCATCACCGCGGTCATCCCCTATTTCGGTTACGCCAGGCAGGATCGCCGGGCCTCGGGCCGCACACCGATCTCGGCCAAGCTGGTCGCCAACATGATCACCCGCGCTGGCGTCGACCGCGTTTTGACGCTCGACCTCCATGCCGGCCAAATCCAGGGTTTTTTCGACATTCCGACCGACAATCTGTTCTCGGTGCCGGTGATGGCCCGCGACGTGAAGGCAAAATACAAACAGCTTGCCAATGTCGTCGTCGTCTCGCCCGATATTGGCGGCGTGGTGCGCGCCCGCGCGCTCGCCAAACGCTTCGACGCACAACTGGCCATCGTCGACAAGCGCCGCGAACGTCCCGGTGAATCCGAAGTGATGAACATCATCGGCGCGGTCGCCGGCAAGGATTGCCTGCTGATCGACGACATCGTCGATTCCGGCGGCACGCTGTGCAATGCCGCCGATGCGCTGCTCGCCAACGGCGCTACCAGCGTCACTGCCTATATCACCCACGGCGTGCTGTCGGGCGGTGCGGTCGCCCGGATCAGCGGCTCGAAGCTGCAGGAACTGGTGATCACCGATTCCATCCAGCCGACGCAAGGCGTGCTCGACGCCCCGAATATCCGCGTCATCTCCATCGCCGACCTGATTGGCGAGGCGATTTCGCGCACAGCGACCGAAGAGTCCGTGTCGAGCCTGTTCGATTAATCCATGTTGCCCAAAAGCGTGCCCACGGGCCTGGCTCGGGGGTAATCTCGTTTTTGGAATCTGCCCCAAACCGTCGTGAAAGGAGCGCAGCTGATGCGCAATCGAATCAAGGCTGCAGGCATCGCAGGAATGCTTCTCGCAATCGGCATCGCCAGCGCGGCCTATGCGCCGACAATCGCTCCGGTTTCGACCGCGCAGGCGCAAACGGAATATCTTCCCACCGAAAAGGATTTCATCGGCAAATGGAGCATCGCAGGGTCCGCAATCCGGCCACCGCGTGATCTGAAAGAGCCGGCGAAGCCCGACCAGGATGCGGCTGCGACCGAATTTCAGCAGACTGTGACCGCCTTTTATGGCGCCTTCGACTATCTGGAGATCACGGCGGACGGCCGCTACAATTTTCACCCAAC
Organism: Mesorhizobium sp. M0139; assembly: GCF_040322455.1. NCBI lineage: Bacteria > Pseudomonadati > Pseudomonadota > Alphaproteobacteria > Hyphomicrobiales > Phyllobacteriaceae > Mesorhizobium > Mesorhizobium sp. M0139. The sequence continues at coordinate 327,554 of NZ_JAMYTN010000005.1, read as the reverse complement.
CGGGTGACCCGGCATCGGGGCCTTGCGTCTGGTGCGGGACATGGTCGTTCAAGAACGATTCCCTCTGGCTCGAACTGGACACGGCGCCCAGGCTCGACATCTACGCCGAGGGCGGCGACATGCAGATGACCTACACGGCCGAGCCTGAAGAGACGTCACGATACAAATGGCTTGTTTTCAGCTGGACCAAGGCTGATTGAACTGAGGGGTGAGGCGTTCTCGCGCACGCCAACCGAAGCATCGGTGTCAAGCCCGATCTCCTGAGGCGGGCAGTCAGTCCATGGTTGCATTGTGCGAGGAGTTCACCATGGCCATACTGCCCCTCCAATCAACGGAGGAGTAGCAGATGCGGCGTAGGACTTTGCTCGGGCTCGCGGTTTCCATCGCAGCCACCCTTTCAGCACCGGCGGCCTGGGCCGCCGATTTTCCGGACCGGACCATCACCATGGTTGTCCCCTTTTCCGCCGGTGGCTCGACGGATCTGGTCGCGCGCCTAGTCGCCAACAAGATGTCCGAAAAGCTGGGCCAGCAGATTGTCGTCGAAAATGTCGGCGGCGCCGGGGGCAGCATCGGCGCTGCCCAGGTCGCCCGAGCCGAACCGGACGGCTACACGATCCTGATGGGCACGGTCGCAACCCACGCGCTCAACCCGCTGATCCTGAAGACAAAGCCCTACGACGCGGAGAAGGATTTTGCGCCGATATCGTTGCTCGTGCTGGTGCCAAACGTCCTGGTCGTAAACCCTGAATTCCCCGCCAAGGACGTCAAGGAACTGATCGAGATGCTGAAGAAGGACCCGGACAAATATGCCTACGCCTCATCAGGCAATGGCACCCCGCTGCATCTCTCCGGCGAGCTTTTCAAGACGATGGCCGGCGTCAGTATGCAGCACATTCCCTACAAGGGCGCCGGACCGGCCTTGAACGACGTTATCGGCAATCAGGTGCCGATGATGTTCGACAACCTCCCCTCTTCATCGGGCCATATCAAGAGCGGGACGCTGAGAGCGCTTGGCGTCACCACCAAGGAGCGCGTTCCCTCCTTCCCCGACATACCGGCCATTGCCGAAACCATTCCCGGCTATGAAACCTACAGCTGGAACGCTCTGTTCGCGCCCGCAGGCACGCCGCCGGAGGTCGTCGCCGTTCTTCAGAAGGCGGCAGTTGAAGCCCTGAAAGACCCTGATGTGATCGCCCGCATGGCCCAGTTCAGCGCCTCGATCGTGGCCTCCACCCCGGAAGAGCTTGGAGTGCATGTGAAGGCCGAACTCGCCAAATGGGAACCGATCGTCAAGGCCAGCGGCGTTCAGCTGGACTAGGGCCTACGGCAAAGTACTGCGGGCTTTTCCTGGCGCTACGGCGCCGGGGCCTCAAGCCGAGGCTGAGCCCGCCGCATGCCTTCGTCGCGGGCGCCGCGCATATAGCCGCGCGGCGAGGCGCCGAGCATGCGCTTGAACATGGTTATGAATGCCGGCACGCTGTCATAACCGAGGTCGAGCGCCACCCTGGTGATTGGCTCGCCGTCGGCGAGCCTGGGAAGTGCCGCGAACAGGCAGGCCTGCTGGCGCCATGTCGACAAGGACAGTCCGGTCTGGCGGTGGAAGGCACGGGTGAAGGAGCGCCGGCTCATCCCCGCGGCATCGGCCCACTCGTCGATCGTGGCATGCGGCGACGGTGCCGCGACGAAGCGTCGGCAGAGCGCCGCCAGCCTGGGATCAGACGGGAACGGCAGGCCGAGCGGCCGTTCCGGCAAGGTCGGGATCTCGTGCAGCAAGAGGTTCATGATCAACCCGCCGCGGCCTTCCAGTTCGCCGCCTTGCGGCAGCTTTTCCGATTCGACGATCAGGCTGTGCATCAGTTCGGTGACGCCGACGACGCGCAAACCTTCCGGCAGGCCGGGGATCGCGCCCGGCATCACATAGACCGAGCGCATCGAGACATCGCCCAGCATTTCGACGGAATGCTCGGTGCCGGCCGGTATCCACATTGCATGGTCGGGCGGCACCATCCAGCGCCCGTACCTGGTCGTCACCAGCACGACACCGACCAGCGCATGCAGCAGCTGGCTGCGGCTGTGGCGGTGTTGCGGCACGAGGTAACCGTCCGGATATTCGGTCGGCAAAGCCACCGCCGGCCCGGAAACCTCCTCCAGCCACTGCCAGCGGCTTTCGTGCAATCGGCCGAGATCGGCATTGCCGGCGCGGAAGATGTCCCTGCCATGTGGCATCGGCTATGGCCCACTTGCGAAACTATTGGACCAAACCACGAAAGAAGTCGCCTCGCAAGCGGCTTATAAGGCAGCCATCCCCAGGGCGCTCCGCAGGGGCGTCGCCCAAGCGCTTCAGACGAGCGTCCTTAAGGCGGTCCGCGGGAGCGGCCGCCAAGCCTGCCCGCGGGCAAACACCCGCCAAAAAGACCTCGGAGCCTGCCTTGACCGATACGACAGCCACCAGCATTGCACCGCAGCCAAGCGCCAGCCTCCCTTCAGCCCAGGCGACCGCCTTCACCGTCATTCTGGCGGTGAGCTTTTGCCACGGCATTAACGACATCATGCAATCGCTGCTGCCGGCGATCTATCCGCTGCTGAAAGAGAACTACGGTCTCGATTTCTGGCAGATCGGTCTTTTGACCTTCACCTTCCAGGTCACGGCGTCGCTGCTGCAGCCGGTCATCGGCATGATCACCGACAAGCGGCCAATGCCCTATTCGCTGCCCTACGGAATGGCGTCCTCGCTGATTGGCCTGATCGTGCTCGCCTATGCCGGCCACTATGCGCTGCTTCTGGTCGGCGCCTCGCTGATCGGCATCGGCTCGGCGATCTTCCATCCGGAATCCTCGCGCATTGCCCGCTTTGCCTCCGGCGGCCGCTTTGGCCTGGCGCAATCTTTGTTCCAGGTCGGCGGCAATTTCGGCCAGTCGATGGGGCCGTTGCTCGCTGCCTTCATCGTCGTGCCCTTCGGCCAGACCAGCATTTCATGGTTCGCCGTCGGTTCTCTGATCGGCATCATCGTTTTGTCGCGGGTCGGCGGCTGGTACAGCCGGATGCGCGCCGCGCAGGGCAATCGCAAGGCGGCAAGCTTCGTCTCGCCCTTCCCGCGCAAGAAAGTGATGGGTGCGCTCATCGTCCTGACGCTGCTGGTGCTGACCAAGAATGCCTACATCGCCTCGCTCTCCAGCTACTACACCTTCTATTCCATCCATAAGTTCGGCGTGTCGGTGCAGATGAGCCAGGTCATGCTGTTCCTGTTCCTCGGCGCCTCGGCGCTGGGCATCCTGCTCGGCGGACCGTTCGGCGACCGCTACGGCCAGAAGGCGATGATCTGGTTCTCGATCGTCGGCGTGCTGCCGTTCACGCTGGCGCTGCCCTACGCCAATTTCGAATGGACGATGGTGCTGACGGTGCTGATCGGCCTGATCCTGTCCTCGGCCTTCTCCAACATCGTCGTGTTTGCGCAGGAGTTGGTGCCGGGACGTGTCGGCACCATCGCCGGGATCTTCTTCGGCTTCGCCTTCGGCATGGGCGGCATTGCAGCCGCCGTGCTCGGCGTCGTCGCCGACTTGAAGGGCATCGATTTCGTCTTCCAGATCTGCTCGTATCTGCCGCTGCTCGGCCTGCTGACGGTGTTCCTGCCCAACATGAAGGAAGCCAGGAAGGCGCAAGCGGCGGCCAGATAAAACCGGTCGATTTTGCGGATTTGGCGCAGGGCGCGGCATTGCTGCGCCCTCTGTGATTCTTTCACCATGCGCTGGTTGAAAAGCCTGCTAGAGATAGTCATCAACGAAGGCTTGGGGCCTTCGACGTCTCTGGGGGATGACATGCGCAAGACCGTATTGGCCGTATTGGGTGTGCTTCTTGTTACCTTGCCGGCGACGGCACGCATCGTTCCTTTTCCGCCGGGTTTCAAGACGCAGTCCGTCGAAACCAACGGCACCAAACTCTATGTGCGCGTTGGCGGCAAGGGTCCCGCCGTCGTGATGCTGCACGGCTTTGCCGATACCGGAGACATGTGGGGCGCCGCGGCCATCGCCCTCGCAAAGGACCACACCGTCATCGTGCCGGACCTGCGCGGCATGGGTCTGTCGGCCCACCCGGAAGCGGGCTACGCCAAGAAGAACCAGGCCGTCGACATCGCCGGCGTGTTGGATGCCCTGAAGATCGACAAGGCAGATCTCGTCACCCACGACATCGGCAACATGGTCGGCTATGCGCTTGCCGCGCAATATCCCAAGCGCATCACCAAATGGGTCATCATCGATGCGCCGCTGCCCGGCATCGGCGATTGGGAAAAGATCAAGCAAAGCCCGCTGCTTTGGCACTTCAACTTCCGCGGCCCGGATATGGAGCGGCTGGTCGCAGGGCGCGAGCGCATCTATCTCGATCGCTTCTACAACGAACTGTCGGCAGACCCCAAGAAGATCGACGAGGCCACGCGCAAGCACTACGCCAGACTCTATGCCCGCCCGCATGCGATGCATGACGCTTTCGAGCAGTTCAAGGCGTTTGACCAGGACGCGATCGACAACCAGGCGATGCTCGCCGCCGGCGGCAAACTGACCATGCCGGTACTGGCTGTCGGCGGTGAAAAATCCGCTGGCACTACGCAGGCCGATCTCCTGCGGCTTGTTGCGACCGATGTCACGGGCGGCATCGTGCCCGCTTCCGGACACTGGATCATGGAGGAAAACCCCGACGACACCGTCAAACTGATCACTGGTTTTCTCGATAAATAGGCACTGTCCCGCTGACATTTCGACGAAAGCAAATGCACCCGCCCGGCGGCGGGTGCCTTGCCTATCCAACTGGACGATGTCTATTCAACTGAACGATTCTAGGCCTTGAAGAACGCCAGCAGGTCGACATTGATGACATCGGCATGGGTCGTCGCCATGCCGTGCGGGAAGCCCTTGTAGACCTTGAGCTCGCCCTTTTTGAGCAGCTTGACAGCCAGCAGCGCGGAGTCGGCGATCGGAACGATCTGGTCGTCGTCGCCATGCATCACCAGCACCGGCACGTCGATGGCCTTCAGATCGTCGGTGAAGTCGGTTTCCGAGAACGCCTTGATGCAATCGTAATGCGCCTTGGTGCCGCCCATCATGCCCTGGCGCCACCAATTCTCGACGACAGCCTGCGACACCTGGGCGCCGGGGCGGTTGAAGCCGTAGAACGGGCCGGCCGCAATATCGTGGAAAAACTGGGCGCGGTTGGCTGCCTGGGCGGAGCGGAAACCATCGAACACCTCGATCGGCAGGCCACCCGGATTGGCCGCCGTCTTCAGCATGATCGGCGGCACCGCGCCGAGCAGTGCGGCCTTGGCGACACGGCCACCGGAACCGTACTTCGCGACATAGCGGGCCACTTCGCCGCCACCGGTGGAATGGCCGACATGGATCGCGTCCTTGAGGTCGAGATGCGCCGCAAGCTCCGCGACATCAGCGGCGTAGGTGTCCATCTCGTTGCCGGTATCGGTCTGGGTGGAGCGGCCATGGCCGCGCCGGTCATGGGCAATGACGCGATAGCCCTTGGACAGGAAGAACAGCATCTGGGCGTCCCAGTCGTCGCTGCTCAGCGGCCAGCCGTGATGGAAGACGATGGGTTGTCCCGTTCCCCAATCCTTGTAGAAAATTTCGGTGCCGTCCTTGGTGGTGATCGTGCTGCTGCCGGGCTTGGTCATCTCGCTCTCCATTGATTGCTTCCGCGATAATCAATATCGCGATAACCATACGACTAGCGCAGGTCCAAATCCTTGTCTACAGAAAATATGTATCGCGATATCATTTTTCGTGGTACATATTGATGTGCTCAGTCGGCAAAGGAATGCCTCGTGCCTCTCCCGTTGGACAACCAGCTCTGCTTCACGCTTTACGCCACCAGCATGGCAATCAATCGCACCTACAAGCCCATGCTGGACGAGATGGGCATCACCTATCCGCAATATCTCGTGCTGAACGCACTTGCCGAAGCCGGCGGGATGTCGGTCGGCTCGATTGCGCACAGGCTCGCTTTGGAATCGAGCACCATCACGCCGCTGGTGAAGCGCATGGAACAGGCCGGTCTCGTCACCCGCCAGCGCAGCCAGACGGACGAGCGCCAAGTGCAGGTCGACCTGACGCCTGCCGGCCGCGCGCTGCTCGTCCAGTGCAACTGCCTCAACGAAACCCTGATCGAACGCTCGGGCATGACGATGGCTGATCTCGATGCCTTGAATCGGCGGATCCAGGCGCTGCGCGAAGCGTTGAGCAGCAAGCCGGACTAGCTGCCCTACAAACACGCCAGGCTTAATCCTTGCCGGCCAGCCAGCGCACGACGTTGCCCATCAGCTTGCCGTAGAGCGGCCAGCCGAGAAAGTCCTGCGACAGCCAGTGCGGGCCGATATCCGTCGCCCAGGCGACAGTGCGGCCGTGGCCAACGCTGCGAGCAGCAAGCAGCGGCCAGTCCGTGCCGCGATACTGGCAGGTCGCCAGAAGCTGGGACGAGCCGTCGCGCCTGAAATCGAGTTTGTTCATGCCGAGGATCGGCGGCAACGGACCCGCGACACCGGCAAGGATCGGATGCGACGCCTGAAGGATCGACGGCTGCAGGCCTTGCGGCACTTCCAGCCCGTCCGAGAATGGCAGGCAGCGCACGGGCAGCATGTCCTCGACCGGGGTGTCGTGGAAACGCGCCGTGCCGAACATACCCTGGAATCCCATATAGCCTCCGGCCAGCATCAGCCCGCCGCCGCCTTCGACATAGGCCTTGAGGACCTCGAGGCGGTTGACGCCAATGCGCCCGGCGCGGGCCTCCGGCGTGACACGCAAGGTCAGCGCGCCGACATCGGAGATCACCACCGCCTGGTATTCGGCCAGCGCGTCGAGGTCATACGGAAATTCGGCCGCGCAGCGATCGCCACCGATCTGCGTCACCGCTATCCCCTCTGCGGCAAGTGCGGCATTGAAGGCCGTCGCGCCGTTTACCCACGTCGCACTCGTCAGCACATCGCCGCCGGCGGCGACCGAGGTCGTCGCCGCGAAGGTCTCGCCTGCCAGCAAGAGTTTCATCGTCGCCCTCGCACTGTTCGACTGAGGATTGAAAGGCGAGCGCCGGCTCGAACCGGCGCCCGCAAAGCCTTGGGAGGCTTAGAACAATTCCAGGAAAAGTGTGACCGGTTTTCCGTCCGGAATTGCGTAAAACAAAGGGATAGAGCGGTTCGCCGTTTCCGTGAAACGGTGAAACGCTCTAGAACTTGAACTCGGCCAGGTTTTCCGGCGTCACGATCTTGGCCGGGCCGAGGATCAGTTCACCGCTGGCGCCGATCGTGTATTCGCCGAGCCTGCCCGCCGTGAACTTCTCACCTTCCTTGCCGGTGATCTTGCACTGCGCTAGCGCCTGGGCCGCCTGATAGGTCAGGTAGCCGAGATCGGTGACATTCCACCAGATATCCTGGGCAGCGCCATCCTTGATGTACTTCGAAATCAAAGTGGCCGGCGCAAGGCCGGTCAGCTTGACCTTGCCGATCATGCCGGCTTCCTCGAGTGCGCGCGCGGCCGCCGGAAGGCCAATGCCTGCCGGCACGATGATCACCTTGAGATCCGGAAACGCCTGCACCAGCGCCAAGGCCTGCTGCTGGTTGACCTGCTCGCTCTCCTCGCCATAGGCGACCTGCACCAGTTTCATCTTGGCGTATTTCGGCTCTGCCGCCATCTTCGCCTTCATGAAGTCGATCCAGGCGTTCTGGTTGGTCGCCGTCGGCGTCGACGACAGGATGGCGAACTCGCCTTCGCCGCCGCTGAGGTTGAATGCGCTTTCCAGCATCATTTCGGCCAGACTGTCGCCCTTCACCTGGTTCACGAACACCGCGCGCGCATCGGCCGCGACGTCGGAATCGTACGATATCACCCGGACGCCTTGCTGAACGGCGCGCTTCAGCGCAGGCGCAACCGCATTGGCGTCGTTGCCGGCGATAGCGATGACCCCGACCTTCTGCGACACAAGGCTGTTGATGAATTCGATCTGTGCCTCGGCCGTCGCCTGCGACGGGGCGACCTGGGTGGCGGTGCCGCCAATTTCCTTCGCAGCCTCCTCGGCGCCGCCGAAAGCCACCTTGAAGTAGGGATCGGTGTCGAGCTTGGGCAGGAAGCCGACGATCACCGGTTCCTTGGCGCATTCCTGGCTGTAGGCCAGCGAGGCCGGCGCAAGCAGAACCGCGGATGCGAGCAGGGCTATTCTAAACGCTTTCATTGTGTCTCCTCCGTCAGAATTCGGGCTTGAAGAAAGGGGCCCGAGATCACCCCTTGGTTTCGCGCAGGACGCGCGATCTTGACAGCCGCTCCTCCAGGGAGCGCCAGTAATTGCCGACCAGCAGCGAGCCGATCAGAAGCAGGCCGATGATCATGCCTTGAGCGTCGCCGCCGATCTGGTTGAGCGCCAGCACATTTCGGATGATGGCGATCAACAGCAGCGCCAGCATGACCCCCGTGAGCCGCCCCTTACCACCGAAGACGCTGACGCCGCCGAGCAGCACGATGGTGATGACATCGAGCTCCATGCCGAGCGCATTGTTGGCGCGGGCATTGGAAAGGCGCGCGGTATAGACGATGCCGGCGATGGCTGCGACCATGCCCGAAACGACGAACAGCTTCAGCACCATTTTGCGCGTATCGATGCCGGAATAACGCGCCACTTCGGGGCTGCCGCCGAGCGCATAGATGCGCTTGCCGGTCGGCGTCTTCTGCAGCACCACCGCGAAGATCGGCGCCAGCAGCAGGAACGGCACGATGGTCCACGGGATTTGTGTGCCCGGCAGATTGCTGATGCCGAAATCGACAACCGCCGGCGGCAATATGTTGACCGAACCGGTGCCGAGCAGGATGTAGCCAATGCCCCGATACAGCGCCATGGTGCCGAGCGTCACCACCAGCGACTGCAACCCGAGGCCCGACACCAGATAGCCGTTGAAGGCGCCGAGCAGGCCGCCGAAGACGAGCGTCAGCGGAATGGCGGCCAGCGTCGGCACGCCGCCCTGGACGAGCAGGCCAAACACCACGGATGTCAGCGCCAGCACCGAGGCGATCGACAGGTCGATCTCGCGGGTGATGATGAGCAGCGTCATCGGCAGGATCAGCAACGCCTTTTCCGAGGCGCTTGCGGCCAATTGCGAGAGGTTGAAGCCGGAGACGAAATTCGGCACGAAGACCGCCGCATAGATAAAGACGACGAGGCAGGCGGTCGCCAGCAGCAGATCCCAGAAGTCGATCGAGCGGATAAACTTTCTCATCTCGCCCTCGCCTGTCTTGCCTGTTCGGCACGCCGCGCGATGAAGGTGTCGATGCCGATGGCAACCAGGATCACCAGGCCATAGACGCCCTGCAGCCAGAGCGGGTCGACACGCACCAGCGTCAGCCCGTTCTTGATGACCAAGAGCGTGAGCGCGCCAAGGATGATGCCGAGCAGCGTGCCCGAGCCGCCGCGGATGGCGACGCCGCCGACCACGGCGGAGGCGATCACCGTGAGTTCGAAGCCGAGCGCGACGCGGGCATCGATGGTGGCGTAGCGCGAAGCCCACAGGGCGCCGCACAGGCCGCCTAGCAGGCCGGCCATGCCGAAGGCCAGCAGGATGCGCCGGTCGACCGGAATGCCGATCAGCCTTGCGCCGTCCGGGTTGGAACCGGTGGCAAACAGCTCGCGCCCGGTTGCGGTGCGATAGAGCAGCACATAGCCGGCGCACAGGATGACAATAGCGATGACGACGATCAGCGGCACGCCTGCGATCTTCAGCCCGGTCATGTCGAGCCAGGCTTGCGTGACTTCGTCGGCGCTGACCTGGTCGCCCGCCGCCCAGATCGAGTTGAAACCGCGGAAGATCGACATCGAAGCCAGCGTAACGACGATGGCCGGGATCTTTCCCCTGGTAACGACAAGGCCGTTGAGCAGTCCGGCAAAGCCGCCGACCGCGCAGGCGGTGATCAGGCCGATGCCGATGTCCAATCCGGGATAGGCCTGAACCATGCTGGCCGCCATATAGGCGGAGAGGCCGATCACAGCTGCGATCGACAGGTCGATGTTGCGGGTGATCAGCACCAGCATCTGCGCCAGTGCGGCGACAATCAGCAAGGCCGCGTCCATCGACACAGCGGTGAGGTTCGCCGCGCTCACCATGCGCGGGTTGATGATGGTGACCGGAATGGCGACGGCGAGCATTGCCGCAAGCAGGCCGAATTCCCGCCGCTTCAGAAAATCGAACGGTCCTTTTGCCTTTTCCTCCTCGGCGGCGCGTTCTATCTGCGCTGCCTGGCCGGCACGTTCATCGGTCCTGGTCGCCGCTTCCAGTACTTTTTCCTGCGTGGCTTGCCCGCGCGAAAACTCGGCAGTCTGGCGGCCTTCGCGCAGCACGATAATGCGGTCGCACATGCCGATCAGTTCGGGCATCTCTGACGAGATCAGCAGGATCGCCATGCCTTGCGCGGCAAGGTCAGCGATCATTGCATGCACTTCCGCCTTGGTACCGACATCGATGCCTTGCGTCGGCTCGTCGAGGATGAGCACGCGCGGCTCGGTGCGCAGCCATTTGGCCAGCACCACCTTCTGCTGGTTGCCGCCGGATAACTCTTTCACCGGCTGCCCATAGCCGGAAAAGCGCAGCTTCATGCGCTTCAGCCAGTCCGCCACCAGACCGATGGCGCGGTCGGTGCCGTAGAGACCGCGTTGTGCGGCCTTGTCGAGAACAGGTAGCACCGCATTGTCGAGGATGGAGAAATCCATCACCAGGCTCTGGCCCATGCGATCTTCCGACACATAGGCGATGCGCGCATCCATGGCGTCGCGCGCCGAGGCGAACTGCACGGGCTTGCCGTCGATCAGGATTTCGCCGGCGTCGGGCCGGTCGATACCGAACAGCACGCGCGCAATCTCGGTGCGTCCGCTGCCGACCAGACCGCCAAGGCCGAGCACCTCACCTGCGTGAAGCTTGAGGTCGATGCCGGTAAAGCCGCCGGCGCGCGAAAGTCCCTTCCCCTCCAGCACCAGCGCGCCTGAGGCATGGCGCCGTTCGGGATAGAGGTCGGTGACTTCACGCCCGACCATCATGCTGATGGCGGCAGCGCGGCCAAGCTCGGCCTTCGGCTTGACGCCGATCAGGCGCCCGTCACGCAGCACGGCGATGCGGTCGGCGATGCGGAAGATTTCATCCATGCGGTGGCCGACGAACATCATCGCCACGCCATGCAGCCTGAGATCGGCAACGACGGAAAACAGCCGCTCGACCTCGCGCTGTGACAGCGCCGCCGTGGGCTCGTCCATGATCAGCACGCGGGCATCCAGCGACAGCGCGCGGGCGATCTCGACCAGTTGTTGTTCAGAGGTACGCAGTGTTCCCAGCCGCGTTGCCGCCGGCACGTCGAGCCCGACGGTAGCCAGCACCTTGCGGGCGCCGGCCAGCATGGCGGCATTGTCGATGCCGCCAAAGCGGTCGCGCGGCATGTGGCCGAGATAGATGTTCTCCGCCACCGACAGATCGGGAAACAGGCCAGGATGCTGGTGCATGACCGCAATGCCGGCCGCCTGCGCGTCATGCGGCGAATGGAAGACGGCTGATTTGCCGTCAACCTCGACATGACCGCTGGTGGGAGAATGCACACCGGCCAGAAGCTTCACGCAGGTGCTCTTGCCGGCGCCGTTTTCGCCAAGCAGCGCCAGCACCTCGCCGGAGCGCAATTCGAAGGAGGCGTCCTTGAGCGCAATCGTGCCGCCGAAAGCCTTCGTCGCCTGAACCAGGGCAACAGGAACAGCCCGCACCACCGCAGCGTCGGCTTCGCTTTGTGTGCCCGAGTGCAGCACGTCTCCTCCTTGACTAGTTATTTTTTCAATTTGCTATTAAATAGCGCAAAGGCGCAACGGCAAAATTGACTTCCATGGTTCCGACGCGCACTGTCGCCGCCTACATAGGCACCGCAGGGTGCGCTCGGCCGCAGGTGGTTTGCGGGCTTCGCGCCGGGAACGGGACATTTGGGGAGTGTGCGGGTTTTGTCAGGAAAAGGCAGCAATTCTGTCAAAGTTCGGCACTATAATGAGCGTTTCGTGCTCGACGCCATCCGTCGCCTCAAGGAAGCCTCCAAGTCCGATCTGGCGCGCGCGGCAAGCCTGACGCCGGCGGCCGTCGCTGCCATCGTCGACGGCCTGGAATCTTCCGGATTCGTAAAGCAAGTGGGAAAAAGGTTCGGGCAGCGCGGTTCGCCCTCCACGCTGTACCGGCTGACGCCGGAGCGCATCTACAGCGTCGGCATCAAGATCGGCCGGCGTGCGCTTGAAGCCGTTCTGGTCGACTTCGCCGGTGAAATCCGCGCAAGAGAGTCGCACGAATACCGCTTCCCCGATCCTGATTTGGTGCTGAAGGCCGGCAACATGGCGCTGGCCACCTTCGAAAAGCTGGTGGATGGGCTTGGCGATGCCAGCATCGTCGGCGTCGGCATTGCCTCACCCTATTTCCTCGGCGGCTGGAGCGAGGAACTCGGCTTTCCCGACGATCTCGGCAGCCGCTGGGAGGCGATCGACCTGACGACATGCTTTGCCACTCCGGCGAAGACGCCGGTGTTCGTGGAAAACGACGCCACGTCGGCGGCGCTGGCCGAACTTGTCCAGGGCGCCGGCGCCCGCTTTCGCGATTTCATGCACATCTCGATCGACACTTTTGTCGGCGGCGGCCTGGTGCAAGGCGGCAGGGTCCATACCGGGCCGCATGGCAACAGCGCTGCCCTCGGACCCTTGCCGGTCTCGCCCTCAAGCCTCGATTCGGTGGCGGCGAAGCCTGCGCGCTACCAGAGCCTGCTGCATCGCGCCTCGATCTATGTGCTGGTCAATCACCTGAGGTCGCGCGGCGTGGTGATCAATCGTGTGCGGGAACTCGATCCGTTGCCAGCCGAAGCGCGCGTGCCGCTGTTCGAATGGATCGACGATTGTGCGAGCGCGCTGGTCGAGGCGATCATCGCCATCACCTCCATCATCGACATCGAGGCCATCGTTCTCGACTCGATCCTGCCCAGGCCGATCCATCTCGAACTGCTGGCAAGGGTGCAGACCCAGTTCAACCAGGCCAGCGCAATCGGCATCGTGGCGCCGGAGATCGTGTCGGGGCAATTCGGCCCTGAGGCCTCCTCGATCGGCGCTGCCATGCTTCCGTTCTCGGCGCTGCTGGCGCCCGACAGCGGCGTGCTCATGATCGGCAAGGACCGGACGAAACTGCTGAGCGCTCTGTCCACGCTCGGTGGCGCCAAGGGAAACGGATCAAATCCGCCCACCGACCTGCCGGCCTGAGCGCAATGCGGCGCGCCCAACGCAGGCATCGGCCGCCCTTGCCCGCCATGGCTTGCACGCCTGCCCGCCTTCCGCTATAGAGCCGCCACCCGCGTAGACACCCTTGGAGGCAACGCGGCGGAAGGCTGCCTTCCCTTGTGATCCCGAACAAAGCTCCGCGTATGCGGTTTCTGGCATTCGGACATCCAGGCCTGGCGGCTTTCGACGTTTACGGTCCAGGCACACTGCCACCGCAAACGCTCCATAAAACGCGAAAGGAAATGCCATGAGCCACGATACTTACGAGCTCAAGGCCGAAGCGCGCGAACAGGTCGGTAAGGGGTCCGCCCGTGCAGTTCGCCGCAACGGTAAAGTGCCTGCAGTTATCTACGGCGACAGACAGCCTCCCCTGGCGATTGCGCTGAACTACAAGGACGTCTTCTACAAAATCCATGGCGGCGGGTTTTTGACCACGATCGCCACGATCGATGTCGACGGCAAGAAAATCCAGGTTCTGCCCAAGGATTTCCAGCTCGACCCGGTCAAGGATTTCCCGGTCCATGTCGACTTCCTGCGCATCGGCAAGGACACCGAGGTCAACGTCGACGTGCCCGTCCACTTCATCAATGAAGACAAGTCGCCCGGCATCAAACGCGGCGGCGTGCTCAACATCGTGCGTCACGAAGTCGAGTTCCACTGCCCGGCCAATGCGATCCCGGAATTCATCACCGTCGATCTCACCGGCGCCGACATTGGCGATTCGATCCACATCTCGGCGGTTACCTTGCCGGCCGGCGTCAAGCCGGTGATCTCCGATCGCGATTTCACCATCGCGACCATTGCCGGCTCCTCGGCGATGAAGCCGGAGACGGAAGAGACGGCGGAAGCGGCAGCCCCCGAAGCGGCGGCTCCTGCTGCCGAAGAGAAGTAATTTTCGGGCCCGGAGTTCACGATGCTTGTCTTTGCAGGCCTCGGCAATCCGGGCGCGAAATACGCTGATAACCGGCACAATGTCGGCTTCATGGCGGCGGACGCAATTGCCCGCCGCCATTCGTTTTCGCCCTGGTCGAAGAAGTTCCAGGGCCTGATCGCCGAAGGCACGATTGCCGGCGAAAAGATTCTTCTGATCAAGCCGCAGACCTTCATGAACCTGTCGGGACAGCCGGTCGGCGAAGCCCTGCGCTTCTACAAGCTCGGCCCCGAGGCGCTGACCGTCTTTTACGACGAGATCGACCTGCCGGCCGGCAAATTGCGGGTCAAGGTCGGCGGTGGCGCCGGCGGACACAACGGCATCCGCTCGCTCGACCAGCATGTCGGTAAGAACTTTCGCCGCGTGCGCATCGGCGTCGGCCACCCCGGTGTCCCGGAAATGGTGCACGGCCATGTCCTAGGCGACTTCGCCAAGGCCGACCGCGGGTGGCTGGACGTGCTGCTCGACACCATCGCCGACGATGCCGGACTGCTGGCCAAGGGCGAAGACAGTTCCTTCATGAACCGCATCACGCTGGCGCTTCGCGACAAGCTCGTGCCGACCAGCGACGACGACCGCCCGCCGCCCAAGGCGCCGAACACGCAGAGCCCGAAAGCCCAGAGCCACATCCGCCAGGCCCGACCGCAGCAGGCGCCAACCAAGCTGCCGGAAAGCGGCCCGATGGCGGCGATGTTGAAGAAGCTGTTCGGCAAGAAGGACTGAGCTTCGATAGGATCGGGACCGCAGGGCTTGACGTTCCTTACCCCTATCGCCCATAGCCCTCATCAAATTTCTAGTTTCCCGATAGGACCGGACGAACATGGGTTTCAAATGCGGTATCGTTGGCTTGCCCAACGTCGGCAAGTCGACGCTTTTCAACGCGTTGACCAGGACGGCGGCGGCGCAGGCCGCCAACTATCCGTTCTGCACCATCGAACCGAACACCGGCGAGGTGGCAGTGCCTGACCCGCGGCTGCAGAAGATCGCCGCGATCGCCAAGTCGAAAGAGATCATCCCGACCCGCATCTCCTTCGTCGACATTGCCGGCCTGGTGCGCGGCGCCTCCAAGGGCGAAGGGCTGGGCAACCAGTTCCTCGCCAACATCCGCGAGGTCGACGCCATCGTCCACGTGCTGCGCTGCTTCGAGGATGACGACATCACCCATGTCGAGGGCAAGATCGACCCTGTCGCCGACGCCGATACAGTCGAGACCGAGTTGATGCTCGCCGACCTCGACAGCCTCGAGCGCCGCATCGTGCAGTTCCGCAAGCGCGCCGGCAGCAAGGACAAGGAAGCAACCACCGTGCTGCCGATGATGGAGGCAGCGCTCGAGCTGCTGCAGGCCGGCAAGCCGACCCGCATCCTGCTCAAGGGCATTTCAGCCGAGGATTTGCGCATCCTGCAGGGGCTGAACCTGTTGACCTCGCACCCCGTGCTCTATGTCTGCAACGTCGCCGAAGCCGACGCCGCCACCGGCAACGAGCACACCAAGGCCGTGGAAAAGATGGCGACAGCGCAGGGCGCCGGCACCGTCGTAATCTCGGCCGCGATCGAGGCCGAAGTCGCCCAGCTCTCGGACGAAGAAGAGATGGAGTTCCTGTCGTCGCTCGGTCTCGACGAACCCGGCCTCAACAAGGTCATCCGCGCCGGCTATGATCTGTTGCATCTCATCACCTATTTCACCGCCGGGCCGAAAGAGACGCGCGCCTGGACCATCCACAAGGGCGACAAGGCCCCGCAGGCCGCCGGCGTCATCCACACCGACTTCGAGCGCGGCTTCATCCGCGCCCAGACCATCGCCTATAACGACTACGTCACGCTGGGCGGCGAAGTGGCGGCCAAGGAGGCCGGCAAGGCGCGCGACGAAGGCAAGGAATATGTCGTCCAGGACGGCGACGTGCTGCTGTTCAAGTTCAACACCTGAGACGCCGAGGCATCTCGCGGCTCGCGCGCTGACGGCGGCCGATCACAGCTGCGTCAAGTGGAGGAGCCAGCCTGCCGCTTCGCTTGACTGCCTTTGGCACCGGGTCTAAGGCCCTCTGCATCCGACTGGCCGTGGCCGTGGGAACTGCCGCGCGTGCAAGACCCATCGCTATCGAACGGAACCTCTTGGGCTCAACCAATGGAGAGCGGCGATGATCAAGGCCTTCGTCGTCGACAATGACCGCCTGCGCCCCGCCGACGATCTCGTGGCCAATGGCGATCACGTCGTCTGGGCCGACCTTCTCAACCCGACCAAGGAAGAAGAAACAGCGATCGAGACCTGGCTCGGCGTCGCCATCCCGACGCGCGAGGAGATGGAGGAGATCGAGATTTCGAGCCGCCTCTACATCGAGGACGGCGCCTACTTCATGACCGCCACCTTGCCGGCGCAGACCGAGATCGATGATCCCTTGATGTCACCGGTTACCTTTGTGCTTGCCGGCCCGAGACTGGTCACCATCCGCTATCATGAGCCGAAGGCGTTCAAGACCTTTCCCCTGCGCGCCGAGAAGGTGGCGACAGGCTGCACCACCGGCAACACCATCCTGATCGGCCTGCTGGAGGCGATCGTCGATCGCCTAGCCGATATTCTCGAACGCGCTGGCCGTGACATCGAGACGATCTCGCGCGATATCTTCGAAGCGCGGTCGACCAAGGTGAACAAGCGCAATCGCGACTTCCAGGAACTGCTCAAGGCCATCGGCCGCAAGGAGGACATTGCCTCCTCGATCCGCGACAGCCTTATCTCGCTGCAGCGCCTCACCGGCTTCCTTGCCCATGTCGCGACCCAGATCAAGATGAGCAAGGACGTCCGCGCCCGCATCAAGACAGTATCGCGCGACGTGCTGTCGCTCGCCGACCACGCCACCTTCCTGTCGCAGAAGATCTCGTTCCTGCTCGACGCGACGCTCGGCATGATCTCGATCGAGCAGAACGCCATAATCAAGATCTTCTCGGTCGCCGCCGTCATCTTCCTGCCGCCGACACTGGTAGCTTCGATCTACGGCATGAATTTCGACGTCATCCCGGAGCTGAAATGGGAGCTCGGCTATCCCTTCGCCATCGGCCTGATGATCCTGTCGGCGATCCTGCCGTTCTGGTATTTCCGCCGCCGCGGCTGGTTGTAGGCCCAATAGAATTCGCTTGACCAAACGCCGCCCGGACGGCATCCGGATGCCCGGTGATCGTACAACCGGATTGGGATCATGACCGCAAAAAGCTGGGCCTACGAGGATTTCACCGAGGGCGAATCGATCGACCTCGGCGCCAAGCAGGTGAGTGCGGCCGAAATCATCGAATTCGCCACCGAATTCGACCCGCAGCCGATGCATCTCGACGAAGCCGCCGGCAAGGCCAGCATCCTTGGCGGCTTGGCCGCCTCCGGCTGGCACACCTGCGCGATCTTCATGCGCATGCTGTGCGACGCCTTCCTGCTCGACTCGACCGCGCAAGGCGCGCCCGGCATAGACCAGGTCAAATGGAAGAAGCCGGTGCTGGCCGGCGACACGCTGGCCGGCAGCACCAGCGTGCTTGCCAGGCGCCTGTCGAAATCCAGGCCTCAGCTCGGCCTCGTCACCTTGCGCAGCGAACTGTTCAACCAGCGCGGTGAAAGCGTCTTCGAACTCGAAAACACCGTCATGTTCTTGACCCGCGAGGCCGGCGCATGAGTCTCGACGCGTTCTTCCGCATCGGCGATACCATCAACCTCGGTTCGCACACATTCGAAGCCGAGGCGATCAAGGCGTTCGCCCGCAAGTACGATCCACAGGTCTTTCATGTCGACGAGGAGGCGGCGAAGAAAAGCGTGTTCGGCCGCCTCTGCGCCTCAGGCTGGCACACCGCGGCCACCTGGATGAAGCTCAATCTCAAAAATCCTATGGACGCTTCTCAATGGACCGGACCCGGCCCGGTACCAGAATTCGGCCCCTCCCCCGGCTTCAGGAACCTGAAATGGCCAAAGCCGGTCTATGCCGGAGAAACCGTCACCTTCATGCGCACGGCCCTGTCCCACCGCCCGCTCGCCACCCGCCCCGGCTGGCGGCTGCTCGCGCTGCGCTCGGAAGGATTCGATTCTACGGGCGACAAGGTGCTGGAGTTCGACAGCGCGGTGCTGGTGAAGGCTGGGTAGGGCTAGGGTTTAGGCAGTAGGGATTAGGCAGCAGTGGGTGCTGCTCCTTGCACGGAATGCGGAGCTTCACTCCCTACTCCCTACTCCCTACTCCCTACTCCCTACTCCCTACTCCCTACTCCCTACTCCCTAATGCCCCTCAAACCCGATCAACGTCCGCACCGGCACGCCCAGCGCTTCGAGCTTCGCCCGTCCGCCGAGATCCGGCAGGTCGATGACGAAGCACGCGGCAAGAATATCGGCGCCGATCTGCCTCAGCAGCTTGACCGCCGCCTCCGCCGTGCCGCCGGTCGCGATCAGGTCGTCAACCAGGATCACCTTCTCGCCCGGCGCAACGCCGTCCTTGTGCATCTCCATCTCGTCCAGCCCGTATTCCAGGCTGTAGGCGACGCGTACCGTCTCGTAAGGCAACTTGCCCTTCTTGCGGATCGGCACGAAGCCGGCCGAAAGCTGGTGCGCGACCGCACCGCCGAGGATGAAGCCACGCGCCTCGATGCCGGCGATCTTGTCGATCTTCTGGCCGGCATAGGGATGCACCAGCTCGTCGATGGCGCGGCGGAAGGCGCGCGCATTGCCGAGCAAAGTGGTGATGTCGCGAAACAGGATACCGGGCTTGGGGTAGTCCGGAATGGTGCGGATCGCGGCGAGCAGCGTGTCTTCGAGCGAGGATTTCATGGGTCGAGATTACCTGAAACGGAGGTTGTTGCGCGACAATTGTTCGATCGAACTGCAGCCCATCAGCTTCATGCCGCGCTCGATCTCGATCCGCATCTGCTCCAGCGCCCGCTCGACGCCCGGCTGTCCGGCCGCCGCCAAGGGGAACAGATAGTAGCGGCCGACGCCAACAGCCTTGGCGCCGAGCGACAGCGCCTTCAGCACATGGGTGCCGCGCTGCACGCCGCCATCCATGATGACGTCTATTCTGTCGCCGACGGCATCGACGATCTCGGCCAGTTGGTCGAACGCCGCCCGCGAGCCGTCCAGCTGCCGGCCGCCATGGTTGGACAGCACAATGCCGCTGCAGCCGATCTCGACGGCGCGCTTGGCATCCTCCACCGACATGACGCCCTTGAGACAGAACGGACCTCCCCACAGTCTGACCATCTCGGCAACATCGTCCCAGGTCATCGACGGATCGAGCATCTCGGTGAAGTAGCGGCTGATCGACATCGTGCCGCCGCCCATGTCGACATGCTCGTCGAGCTGCGGCAGCTTGAATCCCTCATGGGTGAAATAGTTGATCGCCCATCCCGGCTTCAGCGCGAACTGCAGCATGCCGGCAAGGTTGAGCTTGAAGGGGATGGCAAAGCCGGTGCGCTTGTCGCGCTCGCGGTTGCCTCCGGTGATGCTGTCGACGGTCAGCATCATCACTTCGACTCCAACCGCTTTCGCCCGCTGCATCATCGCCCGGTTGAGGCCGCGATCCCGGTGGAAATAGAACTGGTAGACCTGCGGGCTGCTGCTGATCTTGCGCGCTTCCTCAAGACTGACGGTGCCGAGCGAGGACACGCCAAACATAGTGCCGAATTTGGCCGAAGCCTTGGCCACCGCGCGCTCGCCTTGATGATGGAACAGCCGCTGCAAGGCGGTCGGCGAGCAATAGACGGGCATGGCCAGCTTCTGGCCCATCACCGTCACCGACATGTCGATCTCGCTTACCCCGCGCAGCACGTTGGGAACGAGGTCGCAGCGCTCGAAACTCTCGGTGTTGCGGCGATAGGTGACCTCGTCGTCGGCCGCGCCATCGATGTAGTTGAAGATTGGGCCCGGCAACCGCTGCTGGGCCATGCGCCGGAAATCGGAAAAGTTGTGACAGTCGCGTAGCCGCATCATCGATCCAAATGCCCCTCTAGCCGGCTATCCGCCGGGCGCGCGTGCAATACCAATCGCATGGCGCCGTGCCAACGGACTTCTTACTGGACGGCTGCTGCGCCAAGATGCGAACCATGTCCGGTTTGGCAAGCAAAAAGGGCGTCCGAAGACGCCCTTTCCATTTCCGAGGAATAAGATGCGGCTTAGTGCGCCACGCCTTCCCATACCTTGCGCTTGGTCAGATACATCAGCGCCCCGAACAGAAGCAGAAACACCAGCACGCGGAAGCCGGTCTTCTTGCGGTCTTCCATATGCGGCTCGGCCGCCCACATCAGGAACGCCGAGACGTCGCGCGAATACTGGTCGATCGTCTGCGGCGAACCGTCATCATAGGTGACCTGGCCGTCGGAGAGCGGCTTGGGCATCTTCAGCGACACGCCGGACATGAAGTATGGATTGTAGTGGGTGCCTTCGGGGATCACCATGCCGGCAGGTGGCGTCTCGTCGTAGCCGGTCAGCAGCGAATGGATGTAGTCCGGGCCGCCCTGCGCATATTGCGTGAAGATGTCGAAGACGAAGCGCGGGAAGCCGCGCTCGACGCCGCGCGCCTTGGCCAGCAGCGACATATCCGGTGGGGCAGCGCCGCCGTTGGAAGCGGCAGCCGCCTCCTCATTGGCGAACGGCGCCGGGAAATGGTCGGACGGCTTGCCCGGGCGGTCGAACATGTCGCCGGCATCGTTGGGTCCATCATGGATGGTGTACTCGGCCGACAGCGACTTGATCTGCGCTTCCGAATAGCCGAGGTCCTCCAGCGTGCGGAACGCCACCAGATTCATCGAGTGGCAGGCCGAGCAGACTTCCTTGTAGACCTTCAAGCCACGCTGCAGCTGCGCCTTGTCGTAGGTGCCGAACGGACCGGCAAAAGTCCAGTCCATCTCCTTCGGCTCGTGGATCGGGAAATGCGTCGGTGCCGCCGCGTTGTGCGCCTCTTCAGCGGCGATCGCCACACTGCCGACGGCTCCCATGCCAGCGGCAAACACGCCTAGCAGGGCGAGCGAGGTGAGAATCTTTTTCATGCCAAATCCCCTTAGATTCTCACTCAGCCTTTGGTTTCCGGCGCCGCGGTCGCACCGGCCGGATGTCCCCCTCCGGCACCCTTGTTCTTCTCCAGCACCGCCTCGGTGATCGAATTCGGCAGTCTGCGTGGCGTCTCGATCAGGCCAAGCACCGGCAGGATGACGAGGAAGAAGGCGAAGTAGAACAGTGTCGCCGCTTGAGCGTAGCCAACGTAGTTGCCCGAGACCTCACCTATCAGGAGGGTCAACAGACCGCCGCCTTCCGCCGGCTGCGAGCCAAGCCAGCCAAGCAGGACAGCGTCGGCGACGAACAGCCAGAAGAACAGCTTGTACCAGGGCCGATAGACCGCCGAGCGCACCTTGGAGGTGTCGAGCCACGGCACCAGGAACAGCATGACGATGGCGCCGAACATGCACAGCACGCCGCCGAGCTTGGAGTTGATCGGCCCGATGTTGAAGGTGATGGCGCGCAGGATCGCGTAGAACGGCAGGAAGTACCATTCCGGCACGATGTGGGCCGGCGTCTTCAGCGGGTTGGCGATCGTGTAATTGTCCGGATGGCCGAGAAAGTTCGGCAGGTAGAAGACGAAATAGGCGAAGAAGAACAGGAACACGATCATGCCGAATGCATCCTTGATGGTCGCATAGGGCGTAAAGGCAACGGTGTCGGTCTTCGATTTCACCTCGATGCCGGTCGGGTTCGACTGGCCGACCACGTGCAGCGCCCAGACGTGCAGCACGACGACGCCGGCAATCATGAACGGCAGCAAATAGTGCAGCGCAAAGAAGCGGTTGAGCGTCGGATTGTCGACGGCGAAACCGCCAAGCAGCAGTTCCTGGATCCAGTTGCCGACCAGCGGAATGGCGCTGAAGAAGCCGGTGATGACGGTGGCGCCCCAGAAGCTCATCTGGCCCCAGGGCAGCACATAGCCCATGAAGCCGGTCGCCATCATCAGCAGGTAGATGATGCAGCCGAGGATCCACAGCAACTCGCGCGGCGCCTTGTAGGAGCCGTAATAAAGCCCGCGGAAGATGTGGATGTAGACGGCGACGAAGAAGAACGAGGCGCCGTTGGAATGCATGTAGCGCAACAGCCAGCCCGAATTGACGTCGCGCATGATCTTCTCGACCGAATTGAAGGCGAGATTGGTGTCGGCGGTATAGTGCATGGCGAGCACGATACCGGTCAGGATCTGCGCCACCAGCATGATCGTGAGAATGCCGCCGAAGGTCCACGCATAGTTAAGGTTGCGCGGCACCGGATAGGCGATGAAGCTGTCATAGACCATGCGCGGCAGCGGCATGCGGGCGTCGAACCAGCGTTCGATACCGGTCTTGGGCGTATAGGTCGAGTGTCCCTCGCTCATCGAATTATCCCCTGCCTCAACCGATAAGGATTTTGGTATCGGAAATGAACTTGAATACCGGCACGGCCATATTTTCCGGCGCCGGGCCTTTGCGGATGCGGCCGGCGGTATCGTACACCGAACCGTGGCACGGGCAGAACCAGCCGCCGAAATCGCCTTCCTGGCCAAGCGGAATGCAGCCCAGATGCGTGCAAACCTGCACCATCACCATCCAGGCTTCCTTGCCGGGCGTGGTGCGGTTGGCGTCGGTCGCCGGCGCATCGGCTGGCAGATTGGCGTTGCGGGCGATAGGATCCTTGAGGTCGGCAAGGTTCACGGCTTCGCCGTCCTTCATCTCCTGCTCGGTGCGGTTGCGCACCACGACCGGCTTGCCGCGCCATTTGACAATCAGCGACATGCCAGGCGTCAGCGAGGCGACATCAACCTCGACCGAGGCGAGCGCCAGCGTCGAGGCATCGGGGCGCATCTGGTCGATGAACGGCCAGGCAACGGCGCCTGCGCCAACGACTGCGGCCATGCCGGTGGCGACGTAGAGAAAATCACGACGGTTGGGATCCTGGGTGTCGGTTGCGCTCACGGGTGCCTGATCCTTTCGCCTCTTCCGAGCCGGCGGCCGAGCTTTGTCCCCGCTCCATCGCGCCGGCCCGACAGCGCATGGCGAACAAGCTAGCGAATTCCTCCGGCATTTGGATTTCGGTTTATGCGTGAAGCCCGTTTTTGTCCAGCGGGCTGAGGCCACAAGGGCAGATTGTCGCGGGCGTTCCGCACGAAGAGAAATTTGACGAGCTTGGCCGAATGTAGCAATATGTCTACATCTTCCGGATGGAGGTGTTGATATGAATATCTCGACGAAGACGATAACCATCATGTCGAGCCGTGAATTCAACCAGGACACGGCGCATGCCAAACGGGCAGCCAAGAACGGGCCGGTCATCATTACCGACCGCGGCAAGCCCTCCCATGTGCTGATGTCGATGGAGGAATATCAGCGTTTAGAGAAGAAGCCGAGAAGCCTCGCGGACGCGATTGCCGATGATCGCCCCGAAGCAGATTTCGATTGGGAACCACCTCGCCTGGAAGGACCGTTTTTCAAGATTCCCGAACTCGACTGATGTTCATTCTTGACACCAATGTCGTTTCGAATCTGCGTCGTCGGGACAAGGCCGATCGCAACGTTTTGGCCTGGTCAGAGACCCACGACATCGCCAGCTTTTTCATGTCGGTCATTTCGATCCTGGAACTCGAAATCGGAACATTGCTCTTGTCGAGGAAGGATACTCGCCAGGCCACCATGTACCGTGAATGGTTGGATCAGACACTCATTCCACAGTTTGACGACCGGATATTGAGCATAGACACGGCTGTTGTCGTGCGTTGCGCAAACCTCCACGTTCCCGATCCAAAGCCGGAGCGCGACGCCCTCATAGCCGCTACCGCGCTCGTCAAAAACTTGACTGTCGTGACCCGCAACACCAAGGATTTTGAAGGCACCGGCGTGAAGCTTTTCAACCCCTGGATACCGACGAAGGGTTAGAGGCTATGGCACATATTATCGACCGCGAGACCTGGACCAGGACGCCCGGCCGCTGGCAGGGCGAACTGCAATGCGGCGCCTACGACTCCAACTCCTGCCTGATTTTCAACTATCAGGAAGAGATTGGCGGCGGCCCGCGCCTGCACACGCATCCCTATTGTGAAATCTTCATCATCCGGCAAGGCACCGGCCTGTTCACGATCGGCGACCAGCAGATAGAGGCCACGGCCGGCCAGATCCTGATCGTGCCGCCCGATACGCCGCACAAATTCACCAATCTTGGCCCAGGCCCGCTCGAAACGACCGACATCCACGAAAACGGCAGCTTCATCACCGAATGGCTGGAATGATTGTTGCCGGCTGGTGACCTCTAGCTTGCACCGAGCCTGACCAGCACGGCCCTTGGGATATCGTATTCGCGGATGACCGACTCATGCCGGCGCAGGCCGCAGAGTTCGCGCTGGATGAAATAGGCGTGCACCGCTGCGGCAGCCTCCTTGAGCAGCCGCGGTCGCTGCTCCTCGTCGTCGTTGTTCTGACGGAGCTTGGCCAGCGTTTCCTCGACCCGTTGGCCGGCACGGCCGAGCGCTGCGGCCTTTTCAGCCAGTATCTCATGGCCGAGGGCGTCGAACGCGGCTTCGGCAGCCGAGGCGCCTAGGGATGGCGGACGCAGTGACATCTCAGCCTCCTTTTCTGTCTTGAGAGAGCATCATGCGGTGCGTGACGAATTCTTCGCCCACCACCGGCTGGAAGCCAAGCCGTTCATAGAACCCAAAGGCTTCTTGTGGCGCGCGGGTGTTCAGCACGGCAAAATGATGACGTGCCCTGTCAATGACGGTCTCGACCAGCATGCGGCCAATGCCGCTGCGGCGGTGACGCGCGCTGACGAACAGGTGCCTGACCCGGCCGTGGTCCCGGCCTTCGAAATAAGGATCGACGTTCAACCCGCACACACCAGCGAGTTCTCGGCCATGCCATGCGCCAAACAGCGCCTCGCCTCGTTTCAGGAACTTGTTGCGGCCGCCTGCCCAGCCATCCGCCAGACGCACCAGCATCCAGTAGCCCTCCAGCCGGCTCTCCTCCTTCAGCGCGTCGAAGGCCGGCGCGGTTGGCCGCAGCCGCTTGAGGACGTAGCCGACATCAGGCGACGCTGCCATGCCCTACTCCGCCGGCCGTGTCTCTTCCAGCACGCTTTCCTCGTGGTAGAGGAAGCCGCCGGACTGCCGCTTCCACAGCCGCGCATAGAGCCCGTCGAGCGCCACCAGCTCGTCATGCGTGCCCTGTTCGACGATGCGGCCTCCGTCCAGCACCACAAGACGGTCGAGCGCGGCGATGGTCGACAGCCGATGGGCGATGGCGATGACCGTCTTGTTCTCCATCAGCCTGGCCAGATTCTCCTGGATCGCCGCCTCGATGTCGGAATCGAGCGCCGAGGTCGCCTCGTCGAGGATCAGGATCGGCGCATCCTTGAGGAAGACGCGGGCGATCGCGACGCGCTGGCGCTGGCCGCCCGACAGTTTCACGCCGCGCTCGCCGACAAAAGCCTCGTAGCCGGTACGGTCCCGGTTGTCGCGCAGGCCCAATATGAACTCGTGCGCCTCGGCCTTCTTCGCCGCCGCGATCACCTCGGCGTCAGTTGCATCCGGCATGCCGAGCTTGATGTTGTCGCGTAGCGAGCGGTGGAACAGCGCCGTCTCCTGGCTGACCACGCCGATATTGGCGCGCAGCGAGTTCTGCGTCACCTCGGCGACGTCTTGCCCGTCGACCAGGATTTTCCCGCTCTCGAGGTCGTAGAGGCGCAAGATGAGGTTGGCGAGCGTCGTCTTGCCCGCACCGGACGGCCCGACCAGCCCGACCTTCTCGCCAGGCTTGGCCACAAGGTCGATGCCATTCAGCACGCCAAAACCCTTGCCGTAGTGGAACTCGACATTCTTCACCTCGATGCGGCCGCCGGCGACGACAAGCTCTTTCGCATCCGGCGCATCGACAAGGCCAAGCGGCTGCGAGATCAGCGCCTTGGAGTTTTCCAGGACGCCGAGATTTCGCAATATGCCGTTGAGCTGCATCATCACGCGCCCGAGCAGCATGTTGAGCCGCAAGACCAGCGACAGCGTGAACGCGACGGCGCCGACGGTGATCGACCCTTCGACCCAGAGATAGACGGCAAAGCAGCCAATCGCGGTGATCATGATGCCCGACAGCGTCGTCAGCGCCATGCGCACGCCGGTCAGCCGGCGGGTGAAGGGCCGTAATGCATCGAGATAGATGTCGAAGCCGTTCTTGATGTAGCGGTCGTCGCCGTCGGCCGAGAACAGCTTCAGCGTCTGCACGTTGGAATAGGAATCGATGATGCGCCCATTGATCATCGAGCCAGCTTCAGCCGTGGCCTCGGCATGCCTGCGGATCGAGGGCAGATAGAGCTTGGCCAGCCAGGCGAACGCGAGGATCCAGATCACCACCAGCACGGCCAGGCGCAGATCCAGCCCGGCGACCAGCGCCAAGGTCGTCACCGTATAGATGAGCATGAACCAGATGACCTCGATGAAGCTCTCCATCAGGTCGCCGGTCGCCTGCCCCGCCTGCCAGACTTTTGTCGCGATACGGCCGGCGAAATCGTTCTGGAAGAAGGTGTAGGACTGGCGCGATACGTGCCGGTGCGCCTGCCAGCGCACCAGATTGTAGAACCCCGGCGTGATCGTCTGTTCGTTGACCAGCGCCGACAGGCCGACGACGATGGTGCGGATGACCAGCACCACTGCGATCATGAAGACAAGCTCAGGCCCGGCGGCGGTCCACAGCGCGTCCCAGCTGCGCTCCCCGGGAAGCTGATCGAGAATATCGACCAGCCGCCCGACGAAGTAGAAAAGCCCGGCCTCGATCAGCGGCGCGATGCCGCCGATGACAAGCATGGCGAAGAAGGCGAACTTCGCCTGGCCGACATAGTGCCAGAGGAAGCCGCCGACGCTTGGCGGTGGCCGAAGGTCCGCCGGCTCCCTGAACGGATAGACCCAGTCCTCGAACCAGCGATAGACGGCTGTCATCATGCTGACGTCATCACTCTGCGGCTTCACCCTTCACGCCGATGTCGTTGGCAACAGCGTCATTGGCGGCATCGACCGGACCGTCATCGAGCAGGAACCCGCCCGACTGGCGCTGCCAGAGCTGCGCGTAGAGCCCGCCGCTGGCGACGAGTTCCTCGTGCGACCCCTCCTCGATGACACGGCCCTTGTCGAGGACGACGAGCCTGTCCATCGCCGCGATGGTCGACAGCCGGTGCGCAATGGCGATGACGGTCTTGCCTTGCATGAGCTTGTAGAGATTCTCCTGGATGGCGGCCTCGGCTTCGGAATCCAGCGCCGACGTCGCTTCGTCAAGGATAAGTATCGGTGCGTCCTTCAACATAACGCGAGCAATGGCGATGCGTTGCCGCTGGCCGCCGGACAATTTGACGCCGCGGTCGCCGACATGAGCGTCGAGCCCTTTACGTCCGGTGTGATCCGAAAGCCTGCCGATAAACTCCAGCGCCTCGGCCCGCCCGGCTGCCTCGACAAGCATTTCCTCCGTCGCATCGGGCCGCCCGTAAAGAATGTTGTCGCGCACCGAACGATGCAGCAGCGAAGTGTCCTGCGTCACCATGCCGATCTGCGCGCGCAGCGAATCCTGCGTCACCGAAGCGATCTCCTGGCCGTCGATCAGGATCCGGCCGTTCTCGAGGTCGTAGAACCGCAACAGGAGATTGACCAGCGTCGACTTGCCCGCACCCGAGCGCCCGACAATGCCGACTTTCTCGCCGGGCTTCACCGTCAGCGACAGGTTCTCGATGACGCCCTTCTGCTTGCCATAGTGGAAACGAATGTCGTCGAAGCGGATCTCGCCCTTGGTGACGGCAATGTCCTTCGCCCCCGGCCGGTCTTCGACCAGGCGCGGCAGCGAGATCGAGGCGATGCCGTCTTGCACCGTGCCGATGTTCTCGAACAGGCTCGACATTTCCCACATGATCCACTGCGACATGCCCCACATACGGAGCACGAGGCCGATGACCACGGCGACGGCACCGATCGTCACCGCCTGGCCGAGCCACAGCCACAGCGCCAGCGCCGTCACCGAAAACAGGAGCAGCGCGTTGAGGATATAGAGCAGCCCGTAAAGCACCGTCACCAGCCGCATCGACCGGTAGACCGTGTCGAGGAAGCCTGCCATGCCTTCTCTCGCGAACGTTGCTTCGCGCCGTGCATGGGAAAACAACTTGACCGTCTGGATGTTGGTGTAGCTGTCGACGACGCGGCCGGTCATCGTCGAGCGCGCATTGGCCTGCGCCTCGCCGACCTTGCCCAGCTTCGGGATGATATAGCGCAACAACCCGATATAGCCGAGCAGCCAGACGCCGAGAGGTGCCGCCAGCCGCAAGTCGGCCGAGCCGACGATGAACAGCATGCCGAGGAAATAGACGATGACGTAATTGAGCACCTCGATCACCTTGATGACGCATTCGCGCACGGCGAGTGCCGTCTGCATCAGCTTGGTGGCGATGCGGCCGGCAAATTCGTCCTGGTAGAAGCTCATCGACTGCTTCAAGAGATAACGATGCACCTGCCATCGGATGCGCATGGGGTAGTTGCCCATCAGCGTCTGCTGGTTGAGCAAAGAATGCAGCCATACCGTACCCGGCAGCGCGAACAGCACGACGAAGGCCATGCCGGCGAGCTTCCAGCTCTCGGTCTGCAGGAAGGTTTCGCGGTTCTGCCCGGACAGCCAGTCGACGATGTGGCCCATGAAGCCGAACATCCACACTTCCGCGATGGCAATCGCCGTCACCAGCACCGCATCGACGATGATGTATGGCCAGGCGCCGCGCGTATAATGCACGCAGAAGGCAACCAGCGTCTTCGGCGGCTCGACCGGTTCCGCTGCGGGGAACGGATCGAGCCTTCTTTCAAACCAGCTAAACATAGGGATGCTCACAAAACTGTTGTCCGCTCATGCGGCGCGGGAAAAATCCCCGGGGCGCTCCGCGTCCCCAGACCGTACGTCGGCGGGGACTGACGGCCCGGAATCACCCGGGCCATCGGTCCTGCTTCGCGCAATATAGGGACTTGCGGGCTTTTCACCGACAGAAGCGTTCGACTGAACTGACGGCACGCCGCCGCCAGTCCGGTTTTTCGCGCCCGGCCGGATCAGCCGGATGATCCGGCGCACCAGCGACGGCCGGCTGTGGTCGGGAACCGCACGCGAGAAATCGACATCCGGCAACATGCCGCGATGCGGACGCCGGCGCGTCTGCGCATGAACCGCCGACGAATAGGTCTCGCCGACCAGCAACGCCCAGGTCGCCGTCTTGCGTTCGTGCAGGCTTCTTGAACCAGGTATCTTATAGGGATCGAACATCGGTCCGTCCTCCGTGTGAAAATAGACATAAAAAGGCGAAGCAATGTCGTGCGCCGGCATTCGGCCGGAGGCACGGATTGCATCCGTCGGGACACGAGGATAGGCCTCGGTCGCGACATGCTCAGCTGGGGCGCTTGGCCCCTTTAACCGGTTGAAAAACATCGCAGGATTCCTTCGAGAGCCGAAAATTGGGTTCGGCGGGAATCGGTGCGATCAGATCTAAGAAATCAGGTAAATCGTCGTACCGAAACCGCCGGAAGGCAGGTAAGCCCACGGGAGGGGCGCTGGATGTGCATGGTCATCATGAAATACCCCTCCATCGGTTCGGGTTGACAATGCGTGCGGCATAATCGACTTCGCAGAAAATGGCCACCCGCAGGTCCAGCAATTTCCAAAACCAGCCACCCGCTGTGGCCGATCTGCCACTTATTAGAAAGACGCGGAAATGAACCACCGTCTCCGCATCGCCCTCTACCAGCCTGACATCGCCGGCAACACCGGAACAATCCTGCGCTTCGCCGCCTGCCTCGGCCTTGGCGTCGACATTATCGAACCAGCCGGCTTTCCGCTCTCCGACAAAGCGCTCAAGCGCGCCGGGATGGACTACCTCGAAATGGCTGCCCTGACCCGGCATGTCGACTGGAACGCCTTCGAGGATTGGCGCAAGGGCCAAGCCTGCCGGCTGGTGCTGCTCACCACCAAAGCCGCGACCCCCTATACGGGCTTCAGCTTCGCCCAAGGCGACATCCTGCTGTTCGGCCGCGAATCCGCCGGCGTGCCGGATCCTGTCCATCAGGCGGCGGATGCGCGGCTGACGATCCCGATGCAGCCGGGCACGCGCAGCATCAACGTCGCGCTGTCCGTCGCCATGGTCGCCGGTGAAGCCATCCGGCAACTCGGCTAGAACCTTCAACGCGTTGTCGTCATCGCCAACGGCCCTTGCGTCTTGCATCATTCTCACCCAGGCGCACATCGCCTTCTCCTCAATTGCCCTATCGACATTTCCTGGCTACAAGCTCAACTTAAGTTGAGGTCAAGCGGAAAATCGAGATGGCTCCGGTAAAGGAATTGACGGTCGGCCAGTTGGCCATGCGCAGCGGCGTGGCGGTGTCGGCGCTGCATTTCTACGAGGCGCGCGGGCTGATCCGCAGCCACCGCACGTCGGGCAACCAGCGGCGCTATGGCCGCGACGTGCTGCGGCGGGTGGCGATCATCCGGATCGCCCAGGAGGTCGGCATCTCGCTGGCCGAGATCGGCGCCGCACTTGAATCGCTGCCAGAAGGCCGTACCCCGACGCGCGAGGACTGGAACCTGTTGTCGACCGGCTGGCGCGACGACCTCGATCGCAAGATCACTCAGCTAAAGAAGCTGCGCGACGGCCTTACCGACTGCATCGGCTGCGGCTGCATGTCGATCGACAAATGCCCGCTGCGAAACAGGGAAGATCGCTTGAGTGCGCAAGGGCCGGGCGCAAGGCGACTGCTTGTGGAATCCTAATCCGCCGCGGGCAGCCGCCGTATGGTGAATTCGATTACGTCGCCCGGCCGCTCGAACCAGCTTTCGATCTCGGTCCAGTAGGCCTGCTTGGGAAAACGCTCGAACCATTCCTTGGCCTTGAGCCGCGCATCCGGGCGCGGCAGGACGAAGGTCTCGCGCAAAAACCCGTCACGCGGCATGCGCTCGCGCTCGGCGCGTGAACGATCGAGCCTTTTCTTCAGGCCATGCAGCGGCGGTCTTGCCGGCGTGCGCATGAAAGAACTCCTAGGCCGAACCAGATGACACTTGACCCTTGCCCCTAAGAGATTAGGGATCGCGCCCGGAAAAGGCTAGTGCTCCGATTCCAACATTCGCCTTCCTAATCCCCAGTCGCCGTTGCGAACGTTGGAATCACAAGGACCACTAGCAAGTTCATGTTTCTGGTGGAGTTTTCGAATTTGACATTTGCGCCGTGCCCTGCGCCACGCTGTGTGCAAATCTCAAATTCACTCCACTAGGTCCTTTGTCGGCTGCGACCGGAGACAGCATTTTGGAACGACCAGAAATACCGGCAGGCCTGCCAGCCGACATCGAACAGAAGAAAATGAAGGCCAGGCTCTGGTTCGAGACGCTGCGGGAGCGCATCTGCACCACCTTCGAGCAGATCGAGCAGGACTTGACCGGTCCGCTGGCCGAATGGTCGCCCGGCCGCTTCGAAAAGACGCCGTGGGAACGAGACCATGGCAAGGGCGGCGGCGGCGCCATGTCGATGATGCGCGGCCGCGTCTTCGAGAAGGTCGGCGTCCATACTTCGACCGTCTATGGCGAATTCTCGCCCGAATTCAGGAAGCAGATGCCCGGCGCCGAGGAAGACCCGAGCTTCTGGGCATCAGGCATTTCGTTGATCGCGCATCCCTGGAACCCCAACGTGCCGGCCGTGCACATGAACACCCGCATGGTCGTGACGTCGCGCCACTGGTTTGGCGGCGGCGCCGATCTGACGCCGGTGCTCGACCGCAACCGCACGGAAGATCACCCCGACACGGTCGCCTTCCATCGAGCCATGCAGTTCGCCTGCGAGAAGAACGCTGCGATCGCCGACCACCCCAAATTCAAGGCCTGGTGCGACGAGTATTTCTATCTGCCGCACCGCCACGAGCCGCGCGGCGTCGGCGGCATCTTTTTCGACTGGCTGCATTCGGGGGAGGAGAAAGGCGGCTGGAATGCCGATTTGAACTTCGTCCAGGATGTCGGGCGTTCTTTCCTTGTCGTCTACGGACACCTGGTTCGCGCCCATTTCAACGAGAACTGGACCGACGACGACCGCGACGAGCAGCTCATTCGCCGCGGCCGTTACGTCGAATTCAACCTTCTTCACGATCGCGGCACCATCTTCGGCCTGAAGACCGGCGGCAATGTCGCTTCGATCCTGTCCAGCCTGCCGCCGGAGGTCAGGTGGCCGTAAAAAATCGGTGAGCGAAACGTGAGCCGCATTGACGTCCCATTCGCCGAATCTGGGCAGCCAATGTGGCATCGCCATTATCTTTTTCGTCTAATAGGCAATTGAAATAAAACGACTATTTGTCGTTTCGGGCCGGGAAGCGCCGGCGGTTCAGTCCCGAACCGCGACACGACGCTACCGGACGGCCCTGA
Organism: Mesorhizobium sp. M0139; assembly: GCF_040322455.1. Taxonomy (NCBI): domain Bacteria; kingdom Pseudomonadati; phylum Pseudomonadota; class Alphaproteobacteria; order Hyphomicrobiales; family Phyllobacteriaceae; genus Mesorhizobium; species Mesorhizobium sp. M0139. Next base: position 294,907 of record NZ_JAMYTN010000005.1, on the reverse strand, counting down.
ACAAGGCGGAGCATTTTCCAAACGGATGCCCGCATTTCCAGGAGTATTACATGCGAAAGCTCATTGTTTCGGCAGCCGCCGCTGCCCTTCTCGCTTCCGGCTCGATTGCCTTTGCCGCGGTCAAGCACACCACGGGCACGGTCAAGACCTATGATGGCACGGCCATGAGCCTCGTTCTGGACGATGGATCGACCTTTACGCTGCCCAAGACCTTCAAGGATCCTGGCCTGAAGGCAGGCGAAAAGGTCCGCGTTTCCTGGGACATGAGCGGCAAGAACAAGGTTGCCGAGTCCGTCAAGATCGAGAAGTGATCGGGACAAGACCGAACGTTCTCGCCTTGGCTTAGCCTGGCAAGAGGGGGCGGAGCAGCGCTGCTCCGCCTTTTTCGCCCCCACGGCAACCAAACTCGTGGAACCGTGTTATGCTAACTCCCCCGTGCGCGCCCCCGAAACCGACTGCTGTGACAGGGCGCGGAACAGAGATGGCGGAGCTTCGTGTGCCCATGAGAGGCACAGGCTCCAAGGAGGAAAAGGAGAAAATCCCATGAAGGAATTCCATTGCGGCTCGCTGGTTCCCGGCTGTGAGTGGCACACCCGTGCCGGTGAGGAAGCCGAGGTCATGCGCCGCGCCGTCGACCATATGCGCGAGACACATGGCGAAACGGTCATTCGCGAGACGATGATCGAGGCGATCCGCTCGCGCATCGAGAAAGTTCGCGACGCGGCCTGAGCAGTCCTATCTGGCCTTCAAGGCTTCCGCGGCGCGCTCCAGCAGCGCGTCGCGATCGAGCGCAAAGCCGGACCCGATCCATTCCTTTTCCAGGTTTTTCAGGATCGCACCGAGTATTGGCCCCGGCGACGCGCCAAGCGCCGTCAGATCGCCGCCCTTGACTGGGAACACCGGTTTTTCCCATTTCAGCGCAAAAGCGAGCAGGCGCGAAAACCCGCCGGCCTGAACCAGCGCGTCATTGTCCTCGAGAGCCCGCGCTCGCGCCGACGCCAGCGACAGCCGCAGGCGATCGAGAAAACCCTGGCGCTCGCCGGAATAGAGTTTCTTGGCCAGTTCCGCTTCGCTTGTCTTGGGCTCGACGGCAGCCGTCAGCGCCCAGTGGCGCAGGCGCTCCGCCTCAGTGGTCGAAAGTTTCAGCCGCTCGGCCAGTGTCTTCATCCTCGCCGCATCGGGCGGCACGATCGCCTCCAGCCTGAGCAGCGGGTCCGGCGCCCAGCCCAGATCCTTTTCTGTCTTGGTCAGCCCATGAATGGCATCGATGCCCCATTTCTCGCTTTCCGGCAGGGCGCTGGTGAGCACGCCGGCCTGGCGCATCCACAGCAAGGCGCGCGACGGATCTGGGGCCGATAACAACTTCTTCAGTTCGGACCAGATGCGTTCGGCCGAGAGATGGGCGAGACCGTCCTTGAGCCGGGCGCAGGCCTTCAATCCCTCGGCATCGGGCCGACCCTCGCCATACCAGGCGAAAAAGCGGAAGAAACGCAGGATGCGCAGATAGTCTTCGCGGATCCGCTGCTCGGCATCGCCAATGAAGCGCAGCCTTCGTGCCTCGATATCGCCGACGCCGCCGACCAGGTCGACCACCGTCCCGTCAGCCTCCGCATAGAGCGCGTTGATGGTGAAATCGCGCCGTTCGGCGTCGGCCTTCCAGTCGCGGCCGAACGACACTTTGGCGCGGCGGCCATCGGTCTCGATGTCGGCGCGCAGCGTGGTGACCTCATAGGGCGCGCCGCCGGCAATCACCGTGATCGTGCCGTGCTCGATGCCGGTCGGCACCGCCTTGAAGCCCGCCGCCTCGGCGCGGCGAACGGTTTCCTCGGGCAGGCAAGTGGTAGCAACGTCGATATCGGCGACCAGCTGCCCAATCAGCGCATTGCGCACCGCGCCGCCCGCGATGCGGGCTTCCTCGCCGCCCTGCGCCAGCACGGCAAGCAGCCGCTGCAGATGCTTTTCACCCAGCCAGTCGGCTCTGCCCGCCAGCGATATCGGATCACTCAAGCATAGAGCCTTTCATAGAGCGTGCGGATGATGCCAGCGGTGACGCCCCAGATGCGCTGGCCGCCATAGGGCATATCGTAGAAGAACCATTCCAGGTCGTTCCACATGCGGCTGTCCCTGGTGTGGTTGGCCGGATCCATCAGGAACGAAAGCGGCACTTCGAAGGCGGCGTCGACCTCGTCGGAATTGAGCGACAGCGTAAAACCGGGCTCGACGATCGCCAGCACCGGCGCGATGCGATAGCCGCTGCCGGCGACATAATCGGGCATGCGGCCGATGATCTCGATGCGGTCATGGCCGAGGCCGATCTCCTCGAAGGTCTCGCGCAAGGCCGCTGCTTCCGGGGTCGCATCGGTGGGATCAATGGTGCCGCCGGGAAAAGCCACCTGCCCGGAATGGCTGCGCAGTTTTTCCGCCCGCTTGGTCAAAAGCACGGTCGCATCGCGTCCATGATCGACGACCGGGATCAGCACCGCGGCGTCGCGCAGCGCTTTGAGCTGCGTCAACCGTGGATGGCCGGGGTTGAAGCGATGATCGCCATAATCGTCGCCGGCATGGACTTCAGCTTGCGCCGCGACCCGCGCGCGAAAATCCGCTGTGGAAAACGGCGGCGGCCTCACCTGATCCATCATGCGCTCAGCCGCTTCAGTTTTTCCGCCGGCATGATCGGATAGATTTCGCCTTTCGAGCGCACGGCAAACATCGTCTTGCCGCCGATATCGATCTCCTCGCCATGCTCGACCAGTTCGTACATCACCGGCCGCGCCACCAGCGCTTCCAGCCGCCCGCGCACCAGCACATAGGGTTTCAGGCCGCCGGTCTCGTTCTCGTCGACGAAGCGCAGCGGATGGCCAGGCCCGGCCTCGACGACATCGCCGACATTGGTGCGGAAGGTGATGGTCTGCTCGGCGCCGGCGCCGGAAACATCCATTTCAACCGCGATGAAAGGCGCGTCCACGACGCGGATGCCGACCCGTTCGACCGGCGTCACCAGATAGGTCCTGCCATCCTCGTCCTTGCGCAGCACGCTGGAAAACAGCTGCACCAGCGGCATGCGGCCGATCGGCGTGCCGAGATAGAACCACGTTCCGTCTTGTTTGATCTCCATGTCGAGATCGCCGCAGAAGTCGGGATTCCAGCGCTCCACCGGCGCCGCGCCCTTGCCGGCGCGAGCCGCACGCGAGATCAACGCTTCGAGATCGCGCGCCTCGGTTGCGGCAGCAAGGCTGTGTTCGCGATGTTCGGAGCGTTCCGTCATGGTCACGAAATAGTCACTGTTGTTCCGCTTGTCAGCCTAAGTCTGTGATTTAAATTCATTCGTAGGCGCCAGGCGAAGCCGAATCGCGGCATTCTAAGGCACACTGCAGTGCAAGCCGGTACTTCCAGCACAAGGATCGATGCGGCATGAGCGTAATGGTCAAGGAAAGCCCAATCAGCGAAAAGGACATGATCGCCCAGGCCGAGACTGCGCTGGCCGATATTTCCAGGGTGCGCGACGGCGTCGGCCGCGTCATTTTCGGCCAGGAAGTGGTGGTCGAGCGCACGCTGGTGGCGCTGCTTGCCGGCGGCCATGCGCTGCTGGTCGGCGTGCCCGGCCTTGCCAAGACCAAGCTGGTCGAAACGCTCGGTGTCGTGCTCGGCCTCGATTCGCGCCGCATCCAGTTCACACCCGACCTGATGCCGTCGGACATTCTCGGCTCAGAGGTGATGGAACAGGACGAGGCCGGCAAGCGCTCCTTCCGCTTCATCTCCGGCCCGATCTTCGCGCAATTGCTGATGGCCGACGAGATCAACCGCGCCTCGCCGCGCACCCAGTCGGCGCTGCTGCAGGCGATGCAGGAATATCACGTCACCATCGCCGGCATTCGCCACGACCTGCCCGCGCCCTTCCATGTACTGGCGACGCAAAACCCGCTGGAGCAGGAAGGCACCTATCCCCTGCCCGAAGCACAGCTCGACCGCTTCCTGATGCAGGTCGACATCCTTTATCCCGAAATCGAGGCCGAGCGGCGCATCCTGCTCGAAACCACCGGCATCGAGGACGCCAAGGCGCAAAACGTCCTGCAGCCGGCGCGGCTGAGGGAAATCCAGACGCTGATCCGCCGTATGCCGGTGCCCGAAAGCGTCGTCGACGCCATCCTCAAACTGGTGCGTTCGGCGCGTCCCGGCCAGGGCAATGCCGAGACCGACAAGCATGTCGCCTGGGGTCCCGGCCCGCGCGCCAGCCAGGCGCTGACGCTGTGCGCCCGTGCGCGCGCGCTTTATGACGGGCGGCTGGCGCCGTCGGTGGACGACATCCGCGCGCTGGCCGAACCGGTGCTGCAGCACCGCATGGCGCTGACCTTTGCCGCCCGCGCCGAGGGCACGACCGTGCGCGACGTGGTAGCGAAACTGGCCAAAGGAATCTGATGGCGCGTATCGGCGAAGTCCAGGCACCGGCAGCGACGCGCGACGCGCTCGCCAGGGGCCGGTTGCGGGCTTCGCTGGTGCCGGACCTGCTGGTCGAGGCACGCCGTATCGTCAATACGGTAATTGCCGGCTGGCATGGCCGCCGCAAGCGCGGCATCGGCGAGAATTTCTGGCAGTTCCGCCCCTATGTCGAAGGCGATTCCTCGCGCATCGACTGGCGCCGTTCGGCCCGGGACGACCACACCTATGTGCGCGACCGCGAATGGGAAGCAGCCCACACGGTGTGGCTTTGGGCCGACCCATCGCCCTCCATGCTCTACAAATCGACTGGCGCCAGCGTTTCCAAGGAATCGCGCGCGCTGGTGCTGGCACTGGCCATGGCCGAATTACTATCTCGCAGCGGCGAGCGCATCGCCTGGCCCGGCCTGACCGATCCGTTCACCGCCCGCAACGGCGCCGAGCGCATCGCGGCGCAATTGATGCACGCCGCCGACCCGCCGGCAAAGCCTGACCTGTCCGCCATCCGCCGCTTCTGCGACATCGTCGTCGTCAGCGATTTCCTCGACCCGGTCGAGGAGACCATGGAATGGCTCGATGTGCTGGCGCGGCATGGCGTGCGTGCGCATCTGATCGAGGTTGCCGATCCGGCGGAGGAGACCTTTCCCTATGCCGGCCGCACCGAATTCACCGATCCCGAGACCGGCGACAAGCTGACCGCCGGCCGCGCCGAAATGCTCGGCGACGAATATCGCCTGCTCTACACCGCCCGCCGCCAGGAGCTGGCCAGCTGGTGCAAGCGCCTCGGCTGGAGCTATACCGTCAACCACACCGACCGCCTCGCTTCCGAGGCGCTGGTGCGCATCCACATGGCGATGACCGCCGATGGCGCATTCGTGGGAAGGGCCGGCGCATGAGCTGGCTGCCGCTCTCCTTTGGCGCTCCCATGGTGTTGTGGGGCCTGCTGGCGCTGCCGGTGATCTGGTGGCTGCTCAGGCTCACACCGCCCAAGCCGCAGTCCGAAATGTTTCCGCCGCTGAAGATCCTCGCTCGCGTGCTGAAGCGCGAGGAAACGCCGCAGCAGAGCCCGTGGTGGCTGACGCTGCTGCGGCTGTTGATGGCAGCCCTTGTCGTCGCGGCATTAGCCGAACCCGTTTTCAATCCGCGCGAAAAATTGCCGGCCGAGGGCGCCGCCCTGGCACTCGTCATCGACAATGACTGGGCGAGTGCCGCCGACTGGGGCAAGCGCGTCGCCACCGCCCAGCGGCTGATCGCCGATGCCGGTTCGAACGGCGTACCGGTCGTCATCGCCTTCACCGCCGAAAAGCCGAACGCCGAGATCGGCCCCTTCGATGGGGCGGCTGCCCTCGACCGGCTGCGCGCCGCCAAGCCGAGGCCGATCCCGACCGACCGACCCGCTGTCTATGCCCGCGTCGCCGGCGTGCTGGAAACCTTGCCCGGCGCCAGCGTTGCCGTTCTCACCGACGGCCTTGCGGCAAAGGGCGACGAGGCCGCCTTCAACACCCTGCTGTCGAAAAGCGCCGCCCGTGTCGTCTGGGCCAATTCCGACCGGCTGGCGCTGACTGGGCTCACTGGCGCCGAAAATCAGGTCGACGGCTTCGCCCTGACCGCCATCCGCGCGCCCGGCGATCCGGCGCCGGCCCAAGTCACCGCCGGCGCCTTCGACGATAAGGGCCGCCGCATCGCCGACGCGACGCTGACCTTCGCGCCGGGTGAGACCACCGCCACCGGCACGATGGCGGTGCCGTTCGAACTGCGCAACGACTTCGCCTCGATCGCGCTCGACGGCGAACGCCAGGCAGGTGCGGTGCGCGTGCTCGACGAAAGCTCCAAGCGCCGCCGCGTCGGACTTTTATCGCAGGCCGAGGCCGACCAGGCGCAGCCGCTCCTGTCGCCGCTCTATTACATCAGGCGCGCGCTGCAGCCTTTCGCCGATCTGGTCGAACCGTCGAGCGTCGATCTCGCCGACGCCATCCCGCAGCTTCTCGACCAGAAGCCGGCGATGATCGTCATGGCCGATATCGGTACCATTCCGCCGCAGGTCCATCAGCGGCTGGTCGACTGGGTCGACAATGGCGGCACGCTGGTGCGCTTTGCCGGTTCGCGGCTGGCCGCCGCCGGCAATGACGATGATCTGTTGCCGGTCAGGCTGCGCACCGGCGAGCGCTCGCTTGGCGGCGCGCTGTCATGGACGACGCCGCAAGCGGTGACCGAATTCCCGAAGAACGGCCCGTTCGCCGACCTCGCACCGCCGGCCGAGATCACGGTGAGCCGGCAGGTGTTGGCCGAACCGACGCCGGACATCGTCGAACGCACCTGGGCAACCCTTGCCGATGGCACCCCGCTGGTGACCGGGTTGAAGAAGGGCAAGGGCACGCTGGTTCTGTTCCACATCACCCCGGAAGCGACATGGTCGACGCTGCCGATCTCCGGCAGCTTCGTCGAGATGCTGCGGCGCATTGTGCAGCTGTCGCGCAACCAGGGTGCGGCGGTCGCCAACGCTGAAGCCGCTGCTACGTCGCTGGCGCCTTATCGCATGATAGCCGCCGACGGCACTTTGGTGCCGCCGACGCCGGACGCACGACCGCTGGTCCCCGGCGCCGGCTCGCTGCCGGTGACGTTCGAGAACCCGCCCGGCCTCTATGGCTCGGAAACCGGCGTTTTCGCCCACAATCTGCTCGACCCGGCCACCGCCTTCGCGCCGCTGGTGCGCCCGCAATTCACAGTGCCGGTGACCAATATCCAGTACGCTTTCGATGAATCGCGCGACCTCAAGGGATCGCTGGTCACAGCGGCACTTGTGCTTATGCTACTCGACACGCTGGCGGTGTTCTGGATGGGCGGGCTGATCTCGCGCCGGCCGCGCCGCGCCCGCTCGGCTGCGGCAACGACGGCTGCGCTGCTGCTTGGCCTCGGCATGCTGTTTGGCCATGCCGACCTCGCCCGCGCCGACGACGCCAAGCCCGGCGATGCCGCCGCTATCGAGGACATTGCCAAGACCCGCATCGCCTATGTGCTGACCGGTGTGCCCGGTGACGATTCGATCAGCCGCGCAGGGCTCGAAGGCTTGACCCGCTTCCTGATCGAGAAGACCGCGCTCGAGCCGGGCGCGCCGGCGGGCGTCGATATCTCGAAGGACGAGCTTTCCTTCTATCCGCTGATCTACTGGCCGATCGATCCCTCCGCGCCGATGCCGAGTCAAGCCGCGATCGCCCGCATCGACGCCTATATGCAGCAGGGCGGCACGGTGCTGTTCGACACGCGCGACCAGTTCGCCAACGGCATCGGTGCGGATTCGGCGAGCCCGGCGACGGAACGGTTGCGCGACATTCTCGGCAATCTCAACGTGCCGCCGCTGGAGCCGGTGCCCGCCGACCATGTGCTGACCAAATCCTTCTTCATCCTGCCCGAATTTCCCGGCCGCTTCTCCGGCAGCCCGCTCTGGGTGGAAGCCTCGCTCGAGGCCAGCAATGCCGAGAATCGGCCGGTACGCGTCGGCGACGGCGTCTCGCCGATCCTGATCACCGCCAATGATTTTGCCGGCGCCTGGGCCGTCGACGAGAATGGTGACCCGCTTTTGCCGACCGTGCCATCGGATCCGATGCAGCGCATCTATGCGCTGCGCGCCGGCGTCAACATCATGATGTACATGCTGACCGGCAACTACAAATCCGACCAGGTGCACGTGCCGATCCTGCTCGAACGGCTGGGGCAGTAAGCCTATGAACTGGTCGATTTCCTTCGAACCGCTGCTGTCCTGGCCCTTGCTGGCTTTGGTGCTCGCACCGCTGCTGGTGCTGGCGGCTGTCGGCTTGTGGTTTCGCCAGCGCGGCGCGATCTTCCGCTTCGCGGCGCTGATTGCGCTGGGCGCAGCACTCCTCAATCCGGTCTTCCTCGATGAGGAGCGCGAGGCGCTGAAGAGCGTCGTTGCCGTCATCGTCGACCGCAGCCAGAGCCAGGATATCGGCGACCGGACCAAACAGACCGACGAAGCGCTTGCCGGTTTGCAGCAGCGCCTTGGCCGCTTCAAGCAGTTCGACGTCCGCGTCGTCGAGGCCGGCAAGTCGGAAGCCGCCGACGAGCGCACCGAGACCAAGCTTTTTGCAGCGCTTGAAGGCGCTTTCCGCGACGTGCCGCCCTCGCGCATCGGTGGCGCCATCATGATCACCGATGGCGAGGTGCATGACGCACCGGCCGCCCCCGACTTCAATGCGCCGCTGCACGCGCTGATCACCGGCAACGAGCACGAGAAGGACCGCCGCATCCGCTTCGAGAACGCGCCACGCTTCGGCCTCGTCGGCAAGCCGCTCGACATGACCTACCGCGTCATCGCCACCGACGGCGAAACCGGCCCGGTCGATGTCCGCGTCTCGGTCAATGGAGAGCAGGTCGCGGTCGAAGAAGCGACCATCGGCCAGGCGATGCCGCTGCAGGTGACCATCCCCGGCGCCGGCCGCAACATCGTCGAACTCTCTATTGACCGCGAGCCGGGCGAACTGACCGACGCCAACAACCGCGCCATCGCGCTGATCGACGGCATCCGCGAGAACTTGCGCGTGCTTTTGGTTTCCGGCGAACCGCATGCCGGCGAGCGCACGTGGCGCAATCTGCTGAAATCCGACGCCTCGGTCGATCTCGTCCATTTCACCATTCTGCGGCCGCCGGAAAAGCAGGACGGCACGCCGATCAACGAACTGTCGCTGATCGCCTTCCCGACCCGCGAGTTGTTCGTCGAGAAGATCAAGGATTTCGATCTCATCATCTTCGACCGCTACCAGCACCGCGACGTGCTGCCGATCCTCTATTACGACTACATCTCCGAATACGTCGAAAAGGGCGGCGCGCTGCTGATCGCCGCCGGGCCGGAATATGCCGGCGACTCCTCGATCGCCCGCACCCCGCTAATGTCGTCGCTGCCGGCAATGCCGACCGGCGAAGTCATCGACAAGGCCTTCTATCCGCGCCTCACCGATCTCGGCCAGCGCCATCCGGTGACGCGCGGCCTCGACGGCTCGGCGACCGAGCCGCCGCGCTGGAGCCGCTGGTTCCGCACCATCGGCGTGCAGAACCCCGAAGGCGAAGTGGTGATGAAGGGCGCCGACAACCGCCCGCTGCTTCTGCTCGATCATAAGGGCGAAGGCCGCGTCGGCATGCTTCTGTCCGATCAGGGCTGGCTATGGGCGCGCGGCTTCGAGGGTGGCGGGCCGCATGTCCAGCTTTACCGCCGCATCGCCCACTGGCTGATGAAGGAACCTGAACTCGAGGAAGAGCGGCTGACCGCCGACGGCCGCGGCATGATGCTGGAAATCCGCCGCCAGACGATGAGCGACGATCCCGGCCCGGCGCAGGTGATCACCCCTTCGGGCAAGGCGCTGATCATCAAGCTGGAGAAGTCCGAACCCGGCGTTTTCCTGGGCAGCATCGAGACCAAGGAGATCGGCCTCTACCAGATCGGCAATGGTGACCTGACCGCACTCGCCCATGTCGGCCCGGTCAACGCGCCGGAATTCTCCGACGTCGTCTCTACCGAGGACCGGTTGAAGGCTCCGACTGAGGCCACCGGCGGCAGCGTGCGCCGGCTGGCGGCCTCCTCCACCCTTGGCCAGCTCACCGGCAGCGTCACCCTGCCCTCCATCGTCCCGGTCCGCGCCTCCGGTGCGGCCTCGGGCGCAGACTGGATCGGCCTGCGCAGCACCGACGACAGCGTGCTCAAAGCCGTCTCGCGCGTACCCCTGTTCGGCGGCTTCCTCGGCCTTTGCCTGCTGCTGCTGGCCATGGGCGCGATGTGGTACAGAGAGGGAAGGTAAGGATCCCTTCTCCCCGTCACTATACGGGGAGAAAGACGCTCAACCTACTCCTCCGGCTCCGTCGTAAACAGCAGCGGGTACCCCTTGGCCTTGGCCGCGTCGACGGCCCGTGTCGCCTTGGTCTCGGCGACATCCCTGGTGAAGACGGCAACGACGCAAACGCCGAGCCGGTGCGCGGTGATCATCACCCGGTTAGCCTGGTCTTCGCTGAGCTTGAACTCGCCCTTCAGCACCGTCACCACGAATTCGCGCGGCGTAAAATCGTCATTGATGAGGATGACCTTGTAGAGCTTCGGCCGCTCGGTCCGCGGCTTGGTCTTGGTGCGGGGTTTGGAACTGATTTCAGGCATCGGGAACCGGTATCGCGCGAGGGGTCGCTCTCACTTTGTCATGGGGGAAAGCCGTCGTCCATTTTGATCGGCGCGCCAAACCGGCTTCCCGGAAGTGCTGCCGTTCACAAATTTAGGAAGTGTATGCTGCGGTTCAACGGCCCTGGCGATTGGCGACGCGACGAGCCTGGAATTGCCGTGCGCTGGATGCCGCATCCGGCCTTGATCCGGCCGCCTTGTATTCGACCCAGGCGACCGCGAGCCAGCCGAAGAAGCAGGCCAGCGCCGCGCCGGTGATCACGGTAAGCAGCAGGCTTTGCCATGGTGTGATGTATTGCCAGCTGCTGGAGATTGCCGGTGCAAACAGCGACGGCTCTGTGCGCCCGCTCACCGGATCGGGCACCGGGCTGGCGGTGAACTGGATCAGCACCCTGACCATTGCCGAGGCCACAAGGCCGCCGATGGCCATCGAGCGCAGAATGGATGAAAGCCGCTTCTTCATGCGGGCTATCCTACCGGACCGGCATTGCAAACGGGTTAAAGTCCTGGGTGGCCGGCACCCATCAACGGGTAATCATGCTCACACGACAAGGCCGCTCCAGCCGGGGGGGTGCTGGAGCGGCCTTGTTACAGACAAGCCTGTTGGCTGTCTGGATCAGGCCTTCGGGGCGTCCGTCTTGACGACCTTCTTCGCCTTCTTGTGCTTCTTGACGGGCTTCTTGGCGACGACCTTCTTCACCGGGGGCTTGGCGGTCGTGGTCGCCGGAGCGGTGGTCGTGGAAGCAGCCGGAGCAGCGGTCGTGGTGGCAGCGGCATTGCCCAGAGCCGGCATTGCGAAAGCGAGAGCGACGGCGAGACCGGTGGCGGAGAGGATGGACTTTTTCATGGCTTCATTTCCTTCTTTGTGCGGGTCGTGTTTCGAGTGTCACTGAACCGGGTCGATCGGTGTCACTCCAAGCAGCTTCAAAGCGTTCGCGAGCATCCGGATACCCTGTGCCTGTTTCTTGTTGGCGCAGAACCGGTTTCCCTTTCTTTGCAGTGCTTTCGCCGCGGTGACCTGCGTTGCCGCGGCATGGGTTTCAAGGGCTTCGTCTACCTGGCGATTGAGATCGATGCAGCGCTCGCTCCTTGTGATCGGCGTCACCTTTGCGGTTGTGGCTCCGACCGCGGCTGTGACGAGCGGAATGCTGAGCAGCGCACCCATCAAGCTGATCGTGAACCTGTGCATTGGTGATGTCCGTTACTCCGGAGACTTCGCGTCGCAGCCGATGTCCTGACCGCCACGGCACCCTTTATGCCCTTGATTTTTTTCGGGAGTTTTTCCGGACTATAGAATTTTGTTTCTGAATTGTTTCTGGCAAATCGGCTTTGCGGGCGATCATCGCCGCTGGCCAACATGTGGCCAGAATTCTATCGTGTGGGTGACGCCACAGAAGCAGACTCAGAAGGCAGCCGCCGACCGGCCGCCAGCAATGACAGGATCGCCGTGAAATCCGATGCGCACATACTGATCGTCGACGACGACAAGGGCATTCGCGACCTGCTTCAGGAATTCTTCCAGAAGCGCGGCCTGCGCACCACGGTTGCCGCCGACGGCGTCGAGATGGAAGACATACTGCGCCGCACGCAGGTAGACCTGATCGTGCTTGATGTGATGCTGCCGGGAAAGAGCGGGCTGGAGCTCTGCCGCGACCTGCGCGCCAGCTACTCGACGCCGATCATCATGCTGACGGCGGTCACCGAGACCACCGACCGCGTCGTCGGCCTGGAAATGGGCGCCGACGATTATGTGCCCAAACCCTTCGATCCGCGCGAGCTGCTGGCCCGTATCCGCGCCGTTTTGAGGCGCAATGGTGCTGCCGAGCCGAAGCGGGCCACCACCAAGCAGATCTATCATTTTGCCGGCTGGACGATGGACTGCTCGCGCCGCCGGCTGATGGCGCCGGGCGACGTCAGGGTCGAACTGACGATGGCGGAGTTCAACCTGTTGCAGACCTTCGTCAAAAGCGCGCAGCGCGTCCTCACCCGTGACCAGCTCATCGAGCTTTCCGGCGGTGACAGCGACTATTCCTTCGACCGCAGCATCGACATCCTGGTCAGCCGTCTCAGGCGCAAGATGGAAGACGACCCCAAGACGCCGAAACTGATCCTGACTGTGCGCAGCGGCGGCTACCAGTTCCTGCCCGAGACCACCTCCGAATGAGACGTTTCCTGCCGCAAACCCTGCCGGTCTGGGTTTTGCTCATCGTCATTGCCGGCCTGCTGATCAGCCAGGTCGCCACGCTCTACATCGTCTCGCGCGATCGTGCCGTCGCCAATGACGAGGTCGATCTCTACCGGCTTAACGACCGCGCCTATTCGCTGGTGCAGCTGATGCATGACGACACGCCGGAGCAGCGCAAGCTGACGGCCTCCGGTCTGTTCAACGCCACCTATGCGCTCACCGTTTCGGACACGCCCGCGGTCACCTCGTCGATCGCCGGCGACGACGAACTGGCCGAACTCGAGGACATCCTGGTCGGGCGGCTGTCGAAATTCGGCATCACCGACGCCCGCGTCCGGCGCGATCCGGCAACCCAGGCAGCCAACGCGCCTGGCGGTGTGGCCGTGACCAAGGATGTGGGCGCGGTGGAGCGTGACCTGTTATCGCTGGCGGCCAGCTTCGCCCAAAGCGACAAGCTGACGGCCTCTGTCCGCTTCGCCGACGGCCAATGGCTGAATTTCACCGAGCCCAACACGCCGGTCGGACCGATATTGAGCTTCGACAGCCTGCCGCTCTATTCGCTGATCGCGGCCCTGGTGGTGATCATGTCGATCTGGTCGCTGCGCCGGCTGACGGCGCCCTATCGGATGATGGAAACCGCGGTCAACCGGATCGGCACGGATCTGAAGAGCCCGCCGATCGCCGAGACCGGCAGCCGCGAAATCCGCGCCGCGGCCAAAGCCGTCAACGCCATGCAGGTCCGGCTGCGCGACTATGTCGAGGACCGCGAACATCTGGCCGCCGCGCTCGCCCACGATCTGCGCACGCCGCTGACCCGCATGCGGCTGCGCCTCGAACTGTTGCGCAGATCGACCGCGCGCGAGGCGCTGGCCCACGACCTCGCCGACATCGAGAGCATCGCCAGCTCCGTCATCGACTTCGCCACCTTCGAAGTCACCGAGGAGAAGAGCGAGCGGATCGATTTCTGGTCGCTGGTGGAATCGATCGCCGACAGTTTCGAGGACGTCACGTTCGACCATGACGGCGCCAGGCCGCGTGGCATGATCTGCATCGCGCGACCGGTGGCGCTGAAGCGCTGCGTCAACAATCTGGTCCAGAATGCCGTGACCTACGGCAAGAAAGCCCATGTCAGCCTGCGGCAGTCGGACGGCACGGTCACGCTGGTCATCCGCGACGAGGGGCCGGGCATACCGCAGGCGCAGCTCGACCAGGTGTTCGGTTCCTTCGTGCGGCTGGAGCAATCGCGCAACCGCCAGACCGGCGGTCTCGGCCTCGGCCTGACCATTGCCCGCAACATTGCGCGTGCCGCCGGCGGCGATGTCAACCTGTCCAACCGTCCCTGCGGCGGCCTGCTGACGGAGCTCAGCCTGCCGCTGGCGGCATGAGGCAGCAGACTAGCGTCTCGATGGGCACCGGGGGTGGATCAGCCAACCCAACCTTGCAATAGTGCAGCCGCTCGAACAGGAGGAGATCGCCGCATGTTTTACGCCATCCTGGCCTATCACGTCGAACAGACCATCCAGTCCCTGACGCCGCAGCAGGATGCGGCGCTGATGCACGACCTGCTCGAAGTCAACGCCAGGCTGACCCGCGAAGGCAAGCTCGGGCCGGCGGCAAGACTGGGCGCGACCGCCGACGCCGTGACGCTGCGCGGTCCGGGCGAAGGCATCGTCATCGACGGGCCGTTTGCCGAGACCAAGGAACAATTGCTGGGTCTTTATGTCCTCGACTGCGCCACGCAGGAGGCGGCGATTGCAGCCGCGCGCGACTTGCGCCGCGTGAATCCCTCGGCAGTCTACGAAATCCGGCCGATCACATTTTACCTTCCCGGCCTGGCGTTCCCCGTGACGAAGGGCGATTTCCAGGAGGCCGCCAGCGGCTGAGAGCCGCTTGCTCTACCCCATGGCCGGTCAGGCAGAAGCGATCTCGTTGCCCAGGCGGACCGTTTCGGCGACGAGAAGGTCGAGATCCTCGCGCCGGGTCCGGTGGTTGTTGATCGCCACCCTGAGGCAATGCCGGCCTTGCACCGTGGTATCGGAAATGGCGGCGGTTCCGTCTTCCTGAAGCCTCAGCATGATCTCGGTGTTGAGCGCTTTCGCGCGCTCGCCATCGAGACCATCCGCGCGATAGCGGAAGCAGACGATGTTGATGCTGGTCGGCGCCGTCAGTTCGAGCGCTGGTTCGGCCGCGATCAGCCCTGAGAGATACTGCCCCTGCGCAATGTTCTGGTCGATCAGGCGGCCGAATTTTTCGACGCCGTGTTCTCGCAATGCCATCCACACTTTGAGTGCCTTGAAGCCGCGTGACGTCTGCAGGCCGTAATCGTGCAGCCATTGGCCGGAGGCGAGGCCGCGCGGTGTCGATTCCAGATATTCCGGCGTCACCGCGAAGGTCTTGCGATGCGCCGAGGCATCCCTGACCAGCGCGCAGCCTGCCTCGAACGGAGCGTGCAGCCATTTGTGGGGGTCGAGCGCGATGGAATCGGCCCATTCGATGCCGGCGACACGACGCGCATTCTCGGGCGCGATCGCGATCAGCGCGCCGATGCAGCCGTCGACATGGAACCAGAGATCCTCCTCATGCGCCAGCTTGGCCAGCGCCTGCAGATCGTCGATGGCGCCGGTGTTGACAGTGCCGGCATTGCCGATGATGCAGGCCGGCTTGAACCCGGCCGCGCGATCTTCCGATATCGCCGCCCGCAAAGCTTCGATGTCGATGCGAAGTCCGGCGTCGCTGGCAATGCGCCGCAGCGCCTTGTTGCCGAGGCCGAGCGCTTCCATCCCCTTGCGGTGACAGGAATGGACCTGGTCCGAGCCATAGAAACGCAACGGCTTTTCGATTGCTCCAACGCCGTGCTCGCGCACGTCGATGCCGGCCTTGGTGTTGCGCGCCACGGTCAGCCCGATGATGTTGGCCATCGAACCGCCGCTGACCAGCGTGCCGCTGGCCGAAGCCGGCATGCCCATCATCTGCTTGCACCAGTCGACCACCTGGCCGTCCATCTCGGCGGCGGCATGGTTGCCGCCGCCGAGATTGGAGCCCTGGATTGCCGCCAGGAAATCGCCGATCGCGCCGGTAAAATTGCTCGACCCCATATACCAGGACCAGAAGCGCGGATGGATGTTGCCCATTGGATAGAGCATCACCTTGTCCACGACATCGCCATAGATGTCGGCAAGCGGGGTCGGCGATTGCGGCAGCGAGGCGGTGAAGAAATGCCTCACATCTCCAGGCATCTCCTGCCACACCGGCCGTTGCCTGACATCGCGCAGGTAAGCGACGGCATCGTCAACGATCCGATGCGACAGGCTTTGCACATCGGCCCAGTCCGAGGGGTCAAGCGTTTCCTCGGCAGCCGAGGTGACAGGCATCGCGTCCATGCAATTTGCTCCCGCGTCATCATGCCGGGAACTGGCAACCGGGCGTCGAGCGCGAGAGAGCAAGCTCTTCCGCATTCATCTCGGCCTCGATGCCGTCGAACAAAGGCGTGGTCATGTAGCGTTCACCGGTATCGGGAAGCATGCACAGGATCACCGATCCGGCCGGTGCCGTGCCGGCGATCTGGCGCGCCACGGCAAAAGCCGAACCGCCGGAAATGCCGGTGAAGATGCCTTCCTGCTGCGCCAGCGCCTTGGCCCATTTCATGCCCTCCGGCCCGGCGATCGGCATCACCTCGTCATAGAAGTTGCCATCGATGGCCTCCTGCAGGACGTGCGGGATGAAATCCGGCGTCCAGCCCTGGATCGGGTGCGGTTCGAAAGCCGGATGGCTGGCGGCCGGCGCTCCGCCGGCGCCACGCATCTGCGGCTTGCCGCTGCCGACAAGCTGCGCGTTGGCCGGTTCGGTGAGCACGATCCGGGTCTCAGGCCGCTCGCGGCGCAGCACCCGCGCCACGCCGGCGACGGTGCCGCCGGTGCCGTAGCCGGTGACGAAATAGTCGAGCCGCGAGCCGGCGAAATCGTTGACGATCTCGCGTCCCGTGGTTGCTTCATGGATGTCGGCGTTGGCCTTGGTCTCGAACTGGCGGGCCAGGAACCAGCCATTGGCTTCGGCCAGTTCCACCGCCTTCTTGTACATGCCGAAGCCTTTCTCGGCGCGCGGCGTCAGCACCACCTTGGCGCCCAGCATCCGCATCAGCTTGCGGCGCTCGACCGAGAAACTGTCGGCCATCGTCACCACCAGCTTGTAGCCCTTCTGCGCACAGACCATGGCAAGACCGATGCCCGTGTTGCCGCTGGTCGCCTCGACGATGGTCTGTCCCGGCTTGAGCGCGCCGGTGCGTTCACCTTCCTCGATGATGTTGAGCGCCAGCCGGTCCTTCACCGACGCAGCCGGATTGAAGAACTCGGCCTTGACGTAGATGGTGGCGTGCGCCGGTCCGAGATTATTGACGCGGATGACCGGCGTGTCGCCGATGGTGTCGAGAATGCTGTCGAACAGGCGGCCGCGGCCGGCCGTGGTTCTGATTTTCTGCTGATGCAACATGGTAGACTCCTGGTTCTTGCTCACGGGCCGGTTACACACCGGCGGTTTGAGCGGCGAGATTTCGACACCTTGCCGCACTACAGGTCCTTGACGTGCGGCAGTGTGGTAAACACCACATTCGGCGCACAAATTTTGCCAGCCGGGTGCACTTTGTCGTGCTCGGTGGTAAAGCAGGGGCCGGCAGGTCAGCGTGGGAGCAGGCGTGGTATCTGGCGTGGAATCGAGCCTGGCGAGCAGCCATCAAGGTGTTGTCGTGCGCCTGTTTGGGCCGCCGACAATTGCGCGCGACGGCGTCCCGGTGGTCTTGCCGGCATCGCGCAAGCTGCGCGCGCTGCTGGCCTATCTGGCGCTGGCGCCCCATCCGGTCGGACGTGGCAAGCTCTGCGAGTTGCTGTGGGATGTTCCAAATGATCCCAGGGGTGAGCTGCGCTGGTGCCTGAGCAAGCTGCGGGCCGCGCTCGACGAACCGGGCCGCCGCAGGATCGAAACATCGGGCGATACGATCGCGCTCGATCTCGACGGCATCTCAGTCGACGTTCTGGATGTCGCGGCGGCGGCTGCCGCAGGCATCGAAACGCTCGAGCCGACGCGACTGCAGTTGCTCTCCGACCTGTTCGTCGGCGACTTCCTCGAAGGGCTGGAGATCGACCGCAGCCCTCTCTTCAACAGCTGGCTGACCGCGCAGCGCCGCCGTTTCGGTTCCTGCCAAGCTGCTATACTGGAACATTTGGTCAAGACGCTGCCGGCCGATTCCGAAGCCGTCTCCGCCCATCTCGAAAAATGGCTGGAACTGACCCCGTTCGACAGCAGCGCCCATGTCGCACTCCTGGTGAGGCTGGCGCGGCGCGGCCAGTTCGGCGCCTGCGAAGACCATCTTGCCGCTGCGGCGCAGTTGTTCCAGTCGGAAGAGCTGGATTTCGGCCCGGTGCGCGAGGCGTGGCTGTCCATCCGCAGCGAACGGCCCTGCGCGATTTTGCCGGCACAACCGGCAGCTCCGCCCGGGCCGAACCAGGCGTCAGTCATGCTTGCCGGTTCAGAAGCCGCGACGCCGCACAAGGCTTCGCTGGCCGTGATGCCATTTGCCGAAGACGCCGGTAGCGGCGTTCGTGGCGGGCTGGCCGATGGCTTGACCCACGACATCATTACCCGCCTCGCCAAGCTCAGGGACTTCTTTGTCATCGCCCGGGGCTCGGTCTTTGCGCTGGCGGAAAGGAACATCGCGCCGGAAGATGCCGGCCGAAGGCTGAATGTCGACTATGTCGCCACCGGCACGGTGCGCAGCGCGACGGGTCGCCTGATCGTCACTGTCGAGCTTGTCGAGGTTCGCACGGCCAGGATCGTCTGGGCCGAGACCTTCGAGCGCAAGGCCGAGGACATCTTCATTGTCCTCGACGATATCGGCAACAGCATCGTGGCCTCTGTCTCATCCGAGATAGAGATGGTCGAGCGCAACCGCGCCATGCTGAAGGCGCCCAATTCGCTCAATGCCTGGGAGGCCTACCATCGAGGACTCTGGCATATGTATCGCTTCACCCGCAGCGAAAACGAGCAGGCCAGGCATTTCTTCGGCATCGCACTGCAGCAGGATCCGACCTTTACCCGCGCCTATGCCGGCCTGTCCTTCACCCATTGGCAGAGCGCCTTCCAGCGCTGGGGCGACCGCGACCAGGACAGCGCGCTTGCCTTTGAGGCGGCCGGCCAGAGCGTTTTGGTCGACGATCATAATCCCGCCGCGCACTGGGCGATGGGCCGGGCGCTGTGGCTGCGCGGCGAGGGTGATGCGTCCGTGCTAGAACTGCAAAGAGCCGTCGACCTCAGCCCGAACTTCGCGCTTGGCCACTATGCGCTGTCCTTCGTGCATTCGCAGTCGGGCGACCCGCACGCGGCGATCGGATCGTCGGATCATTCGCGCCATCTGTCGCCGTTCGACCCGATGCTGTTCGGCATGCTGGGCGCACGCGCCATGGCGCATGTCCGCCTCGGCCAGTTCGACGAGGCGGCCGAATGGGCGCTGAAGGCGGCCGCCCGCCCCAACGCACATGTCATCATCCTGTCGATCGCCGCCCACTGCCTGGCGTTGGCTGGGCGGCTGGACGAGGCGAAAAACTTCGCCGCCGCCATCCGCAAGACGCTTCCGGATTACCGAGCCGACGACTTCATCGACACCTTCCGCTTCGACCGGGATGCCACAGCCCTGTTCAAGCTCGGCGCCACGCGCATCGGGCTGGCTTAGAGCATGATCCCAAAAAGTGGGTACCGGTTTTTGGAAAAGATCATGCTCCAACAAAGGGTTAGATCATGATGAGATTTCAACCAAATCTCATCATGATCTAGCGCCGCAACACCGCGCTCAGCACATCGCGTATCCCGATCGCGCCGACAAAGCGCGACTGGTCGTCGAACAGCGCCACGGGTGCCGTCTGCGAGCGGTGCATGGCCAGCATCACCGTCTTCAGCGACGTGCCGGGGTTGGCCCAGAACACCTGCGCCGTCTCCTCCGGCTGCGCCTCGACATCGGCGCATGAAACCCATACCGCCGGTTTGCCGTCGCGTTCCGCCGCCGCCACCAGCCCGTGCTCGTCGATCTTAAAGCGCGTCGTCTTGCGCCGGTCGAGCCACACCCAGCCATTATCGCCGTGCTCGAGGTCGCGGCTGTCGCGCATGACGTTCCAGGCGGTCAGCACGGACAACGGATTCACATTGGCGATGAAGTCGCGGACATAGTCATTGGCGGGCTTGAGCACGATGTCTTCCGGCGCCCCGGTCTGCACGATGCGACCGCCCTCCATGATGGTGATGTGGGTGCCGATCTTCAGCGCCTCTTCCAGATCATGGCTGACGAAGATGATGGTCTTCTTCAGCTCCGCCTGCAGCTGCAGCAATTCGTCCTGCAGCTTGGTGCGGATCAGCGGATCGAGCGCCGAGAACGGCTCGTCCATCAGCAGGATCGGCGCCTCGGTGGCGAAGGCACGGGCCAGGCCGACGCGCTGCTGCATGCCGCCGGACAGCTCATGCGCGTATTTCTTCGACCACTGGTCGAGATTGACCAGTTTCAGCTGGCGTTGCACGCGCTCCTTGCGCTCTTGCTCCGGCACGCCGGCGAGTTCGAGGCCGAGGCCGACATTCTCCTCCACCGTACGCCAGGGCAGCAGGCCGAACTGCTGGAACACCATCGCCACCTGCTTCTGGCGCAGCCGCCGCAGCGTAGCCTGATCGCAGGTCACGACATCGACGATATTGTCGCCGTCCTTGACCAGCACCTGGCCGCGCGACACCACGTTGAGCCGGTTGACCGCCCGCAGCAGCGTCGACTTGCCCGAGCCGGACAGGCCCATCAGCACCGAGATTTCGCCCTCATGCACGGTCAGGCTGGCGCCGGCGCAACCCAGCACATTGCCGGTCTTTTCAAGGATTTCGGCGCGCGTGGCGCCGCCATCGATCAGCGCCAGCGAACCGGCCTGGTCGGACCCGAAGACGATATCGACATTTTTGAAATCGACGGCGACGGTCATTTCTTGCCTCCAACGCCGATACGCGTCATCCGGTCGAGCACGATGGCGAGTACGACAATCGCCAGGCCCGCCTCGAGCCCGAGATCGATGCGGCGCGAGCCGAGCGCGCGGTTGATTTCAGTGCCGAGGCCGCCGGCGCCGATGAGTGCTGCAAACACCACCATCGACAGCGACAGCATGATCGATTGCGTCAGCCCGGCCATGATGGTCGGCAGCGCTGAGGGCAATTCGACCTTCCACAGCAGCTGCTGCTTGGTGGCGCCAAACGCCTCGCCGGCCTCGATGATCGACTTCGGCACCGAGACGACGCCGAGATGGGTGAGCCGGACCGCGGTCGGGATGACGAAGATGATGGTGACGATGAGGCCGGGCGCGTTGCCGAGACCGAACAGGGTCAGGACCGGGATCAGGTAGACGAAGGTCGGCAGCGTCTGCATCAGGTCGAGCACCGGCAGCATGATGCGGTAGACCTTCGGCTTGTGCGCGGCCCAGATGCCGAGCGGCACGCCGATGGCCATCGCCATGGCGGCGGCGGCCACGACCAGCACCAGCGTCTGCACCGTCTGCTTCCAGAGGTTCTGGTTGATGATGAAGATCAGGCCGAGAAAGACGCCTATGGCCAGCGGGCGCGAGCGCTGCAGCAGCCAGGCGATGATGGCGATGATCAGCGCCAGCAGCACCGGCGGCACCATCAAAAGGATGCCAACCAGCCCGTCGAGCAAGAAATTGAGGCCATTCGAGAAGGCCCTGAACACGGTGTCGAAATTGTCGGTGAGGAAACCGAAGAACGCCTTTCCCCAGGCGCCGATCGGTATCTTGTGATCGACCATGAATTTCGAAATCGGATCCATATCGCCCCTCTCATGCGAGAGACCGCCTGCTTCCGGCCTCCGCTGTCGTTAGGTCATCTTCTCACAGGATATGAAAAAGGGCAGCCTTTTCTAGATTGGCTGCCCTTCCTGGTTCGGCTTTGCCGAATTAGTCGGCTCAGCTTCCGAGCGCGGTCTTGACCGCCGCTGCCGCATCGCCGCCATCGAAGGTGGTGACGCCGGCAATCCACGGCGCAACCGCGTCAGGGTGCTTCTTCAGCCAGTCGGCTGCGACCGTGTTGGCGTCGCCGCCCTTCAGGATCGCGTCCATCATCTCGCCTTCCATGTCCAGGTTGAACTTCAGGTTGGCGATGAACTTGCCGGCATTCGGGCATTCGGTGGTGTAGCCCTTGCGCACATTGGTGTAGACGGTGGCGGCGCCGAAGCCGCTGTCGCCCATGCCGTCGAGATAGGTGAGCTTCATGGCGCCCATCACCGGATGCGGCGTCCAGCCGAGGAACGCGATCCACTCATTGTTCTTGATCGACTGCTCGGCCTGCGTCAGCATGCCGGCTTCCGAGGACTCGACCAGCTCGAAGCCTTCGAGATTGTCCTTCGGGTTCTTGATCATGTCGAGGATGATGCGGTTGCCGTCATTGCCCGCCTCGATGCCGTAAATCTTGCCGTTGAACTTGTCCTTGAACTTGCCGATGTCGGTCAGCGACTTGACGCCGGCCTCCGCGACATAGGTCGGTACGACGATGCCGTAGCCGGCGCCGGTCAGGTTGGTGCCGATCGTCTCGACCGAACCATCGGCGGTGTAGTCCTTGATGTCGTTGGTCATCGACGGCATCCAATTGCCGAGGAAGACGTCGAGATCCTTGTTTTTCAGCGACGCCATGGTCACCGGTACCGATAGCTGGATCGTCTGCGGCTCGTAGCCGAGCGCGGTGAGCAGCACCGAAGCGACGCCGGTGGTTGCCTGGATGTCGGTCCAGCCGACATCGGAAAGGCGCACCGCCTTGCAGCTCTCCGGATCGCCGGCAAGTGCAGCGCTCGTGGACAGAAAAGTCGCCAGGCCGAGGCCGGCGACGAAGGTGTTCATACGCGACATTGGCAGTCTCCCATTGTGATTCTTTGGCGAAGCGTAGTTACGGTTTCTCTGCCCGCCTTGTTTCGTCAGCCAAACACCATTCTGGTGTGGTTTCAAGCGCTAAGACAATCACGATCAACGGCGCGGACTGGCCAAACAGCGACACGCCCGCCGCTTTTTCGATTGCAGACGGCTTTTCCCATGAAATGCAGCGGTGCCCTCTCCCCGCGCCGCGCCAACTCGGCTTAAAAGGACGGCATGGCCAAGCTCTACTTCCACTATGCGACGATGAATGCCGGCAAAACGACAATGCTGCTGCAGGCGTCCTACAATTATCGCGAACGCGGTATGACGACGATGCTGTTCGTCGCCGGCCACTACGGAAAGGGCGATACCGGGCTGATCTCGTCGCGCATCGGCCTGGAGACGGAGGCCGAGATGTTCCGCGACGGCGACGATCTCTACGCTCGCGTCGCCGAGCATCACGAACATACGACGGTGCATTGCATCTTTGTCGACGAGGCGCAATTTCTCGAGGAAGAGCAGGTCTGGCAGCTCGCCCGTATCGCCGACCGGCTGAACATCCCGGTGATGTGCTACGGCCTGCGCACCGATTTCCAGGGCAATCTGTTTTCCGGTTCGCGAGCGCTTCTGGCCATCGCAGACGATCTGCGCGAAGTGCGCACCATCTGCCGCTGCGGCCGCAAGGCGACGATGGTCGTGCGTCTCGGCGCTGACGGCAAGGTGGCCAGACAAGGCGAACAGGTGGCGATTGGCAAGGACGTCTATATCTCGCTCTGCCGCCGCCACTGGGAAGAGGAAATGGGCCGCGCCGCGCCCGACGATTTCATTGGCTTCACCAGAGGCTGAACGGCCGGGACAACATGAAAATTCTGCAGTTCACAGTTGATTGCCCGTTTCCGCCGGTCTCCGGCGGAGAGATCCGGAACGCCGCCAATGCACGCGCCCTGGCATCGATGGGCGAGGTCCTGACGGTAAGCCTGACTGGCGCCCCGGCACCCTCCACACCGCCGAACATCCGTCACCGGATCATCGAGGCAGCGCGCGGCAGGGCGCCCTGGGGCAGGCGCAGCCCGCACCCGACCGTGCATATGATGCCGGACGACGAGCTGGCCGAAGCCGACGCCATCTGGAGGGAATTCGCGCCCGATCTCGTGGTGATCGAGGAGATCGTGCTTTCGCAGCTGCTGACGCTGGCGCCGAAGCATCGCGCGCGCACCGTCCTTGACCAGCACAACATTGATTCCCGGACGGTGTCCGACCGGATCGCCGGCCTGACGCTGTGGCAGCAAATTCGAGACTGGCGCCAAAACAGGCGAAGGAAGGCAGAGGCGCGCGAAGCCGACAGGTGTGCGGCTGCCCTGGCCGACCAGGTCTGGGTTTGTTCGCGGGCCGACGAAGCGCTTCTGTCCGCTCTCGGCCCCGTCAACGACGTCAGGTTCGTCGCCAACCCCATTCCAGACGAGAGCGTGCTTTCCCTGCCGATTGCTGCCGAGCGCTTCAGTGAGCTCAGCCTGTGCTTCATCGGGCATCTCGGCTACTTCCCAAACATCGACGCCGTCAAGCAGATCGGCCGCGCGATGGCGCCGCGCCTCGCCGCCTCCGGCCGGCCCTGGTCGATCACCGTCGCCGGCAGAAACCCGCGCGATGTCGTGCGCGGTCTATGCACCAGGCATGGTCTGCGGTTGATCGAGAACCCACCGCATCTGCCGGAATTGCTTGGGCGTGCCGGCTATGCGCCGATCCCGCTGCGCTTCGGCGGCGGAACCCGCATCAAGGTGCTGGAGGCGATGGCGGCGGGCCTTGTCGTCGCCGCCACCGAAAAGGCCGTCGAAGGGCTTGGCCTGCAGGCGGGCAGGCATTTCCTGTCCAGCGACGATGCCGGCAAGTTGGCATTGAAAATCATCGATCTCGCGACACGCCCGCAAGCGGCCGCCGAGATGGCGGAGATCGGCCGCGCTTTCGTGCGCGACAATCATTCGTCGGCGGCGATTGAAAAGCAGGTCAAGCAGGCGGTCGCGGCGATCCCGCGCACGGATTGAGCCCGGCTGCTATCCACCGGCATACGGCGTTTGTTAAGGCCTGCAGCCTATTTTGCCCTCAGCCAGAGCCAGCCGGGAACCGCCATGCTTCGAGCCATTTCATCAGGCCTTGTCATTTACTTGGCCGGTATCCTCGCCGCGCTGGCCGACGGCGATGCAGCACTTGGCAAGAAAGTGTTCTACCGCTGCATGGCCTGTCACGAGGCGGCAAGCGACCGCGACAAGGTCGGCCCGCATCTCCTCGGTATCGTCGGCCGCACCGCCGGCACCGCCCAGAACTTCAACTATTCGCAGGCCATGAAGGACGCCGGCGCGGCCGGCCTCGTTTGGGACGAAGCCAACCTCAAAGCCTATCTCGGCGCTCCCAAGCTGAAAGTACCCGGCAACAGGATGGGCTTCTCCGGCCTGAGCAGCGACGAGGACATCGCCAACGTCATCGCCTATCTGAAGGCCGATCCGAAGCCTTGAACAGCGCGATGCGTAGCGTGATGGCGACGGCTTCCGCCAGCTGTCTCGCGCTTGCAACTCATTGAGCCCTCTGTCGAATTCAGCACACCCACACTGTCCGAGATCGACTTCTTCGCAGCCGTCAAAGTTCAATGACAATTGAACAATACTTGGCCGGCTGGTTAATCACGCCATGACCCCGCCTTCATTGCCTTTCAAGACGACCAGGCATTTTTTTGTTTTCGGGGCGGGTCTTGTCTTGCGTCTTTCAATCCCCTGATACCCCACATATATTCGCCGCTGTTCGCAGCCAGCGACCGGAAGCCGAAGCGGGAGGCCCCTATGGCGACATTGCAGAATTTCGATGCCGAAATTGCCAAGACCAGGCAGGTCGTGCAGGACATGCGCTCCAAGATCGAGCAGTCGGGCACGGTGCTTGATACGCTGGCCACCGCCGACAAGAAGATCGGCGACGCCAATTTCGACATCGAGAATGCCCGCATCGAGGACGTGCTGAAGCAGCAGAAGGTGATGGAAGGCAACATTGCCGACCTGATCATCGGGCTGGAAGACGCCACCAACGTCTTCGGCACCGAATTCGAGAGCATGAAGAACTACACCGGCTGGGAAAGCTTCGTCGGCGTCTTCTCGGCGCAACGCAAGCAGCGCATGCGCACCGACCGCGTCCGCAACATGTCGCTGGCCGGCAATCTGCAGGAGCTTCTGGTCAAGTCCGACACCATCGTCGGCATCCTGAAAGCGCAGAAAGAGGTCCTCGACCAGCGCTACAAGACCTCGGAAAACAGCCTGTCGCAGGTGATCGAGCGCCGCAAGGTCACCATGACCAACCTCGAGGCGGTGCAGAAGCGCATCGAGGAAGTCAATCCGCTGCTGCTCGACATCGAAAACAAGATCGCCGCTTCTACCAGTCAGAAGGAGCGCACGCAGCTTGAGGGCGAGCGCTCGAAACTGGCGACCGAATACAATGAAAAGCAAGCCAAGGAGCAGGAGCTTCTGGCCGAGAGCCAGACGCTGGAACGCTACACCTCGATGTTCCAGACCTTCGTCGATTCGCTCAACAATCAGATCGCAGCCCAGTCGACGCTTATCAACAAGCTGACCATCGATACGGAGCAGCGCATCGTGCTCTACAAGGCACTGGAAGATTCCTTGAAGACCGCCGCCCAGCAGGATGTCGCCCACAAGATCAACACGCTGGGCAGCCAGGTCGACAACACCGCCGAAGAGACCATGGCCGGCATTGGCGCCGCCTCGCAAAAGCACATCGGCGATCTCCTCGAAATGCACGAGAAGAACATGGTCGCCAGCTCCGACATCCAGCGCCGCAAGAAGCTCGCCGACGACGCCTTCGCCCGCCGTTTCGACGACGTGATGAAGAAGCACAATTCGGCCAACTACGTGCAGTCGTAAGGAGCGGCTGCACGCGGGCACACCGGCATGACTCCCGAAAACGAAGCGGCGGCGCGCTATTTTTCCGCCATCACGGCGGCACTCAGCGGCCTTGAAGTGTTCATGCGCGACGACCGCTCGCCGCTTTACCGGCACGGCATCGTCGCCAAGATCGTCGCCGAATACATTGCCCGGCTGGACAAATCGTTTTCCTGCTGGCGCAACCGGCTCGGCTTCATGGACACGTTCCGCATTTCGCGCGCCGACAGCGGCTATCCCGTCTTCCAGAACCTGCTCGAGCTGGAAAACGACCGCCGCCAGGCCGAGGCGCGGCTGGCCAACATTCCGCTGGCCGGCGAATTGCGCGAGGAAATGGCCGACTTCATCCTGCGCCACAAGGAATTCCCCGAAGCGCTGCAGAAGTCGATGGCCGAGCGGCTCTATCTCGAGGACGTCAAGAGCGAACAGACTTTTGGCCCGTTCTCGCTGGCGCAGACGGCCAAGGTCTCGGTCAATCCAAAGACCGGGCGTCCCTATTACCTCGTGCACTGGGCGAGCTTCGACGGCAGCGCCAACCTGCCGCTGGTCTACATGGTGACGGTGGAGGATTCCTCCGAAAGCATGATCCGGCAGCTCGTTGACAGCAGCGGCAAGCTCAATGAACGGGTCGACATCTCGCTGCCGGTGGACGGCCTGCTCAACCCCGAACTCGCCCATCGCTTCGACGATTTCACCGAGAAGAATTCCGCCTACACGCTTTCGCCCGCAACGATTGCGGTCAATCTCGACAAGGATTTCGAGCCGCTGCACCCTAAGCAGCTGCGCCGCGTCGTGCTCGGCCCCTTTTATTCCGCAGGCATTACGGACAACAATTCGACCGTGACCGAGGTGCTGGCCAAGGTGCGCAAACCGGAAAATGCCTGGCTGCTCACCTGGACCATCCAGGAGGTCTACTCCAAGGGCGAGAAACCCGGCCGCAAGGGGCTGTTTTCGAGCGAGAAGACGACGCAGGAATTCTTTATCAACACCGACGATCTCGAAGCCGCGCGCCAGGGTGTGTCGAGCTACGAGAACCACGCCCTGATCCCGCACGAAGCCTATCAAGCACTCTACGCCGCCGGCGAAGCTCAAAAGATCTTTTCCGGTTACAAGGTTCACATCCTGTCAAATGGGCAGGTGATTTCAGATGTCTGACCGTCACATCGCGGAGCATCCTTCATGGACACCGGCCTGACCACCATTCCGGAAGCGGCTATCGAAAAGCACCGCGCAACCGCGCAAAGCTTCATCACTCGCGTCGTCGTGCTGGAGGATCCTTCACGCGAATCCGGCACCGCGCTTGCCGGCACCAACCGCCGCTTCGTCTCCACCGTCTCGGTCGGCTCGGTGCGCCGCACACGCGAGGTCGAGCTGACCAAGACCGTGGCCGCAATCCATCCCGACGACCAGCTGATGAGCATCCCCCAGCACACGATGTTGTTCCGCGCCCGCCGCGGCCTGGCGATTGCGCTCGCCATCTCCGACGTCTTCGCCGAGGGCTCCGACCTCGAAAGCCTCCAGGCCAAGAACACCCGCGCGCCTCTTGAGGGCGATGAGGCGGCGACCTTCAAGAAGCTTCTGTCAGCCTCGGCTTACGTTTCAGCCTTCAGCCTCGCCTCTTACCTGTTCCAGCTGATCGACAGCGACGGCGAGGCTCCCAACGATATCCCCGAACCGGACTTCCTGTTCGACACGCCGCAGGACGCGGTGAAGTCGATCGTCGCCGGGTTGGACAAGGCGATTGCAGGCTCCAAGGACGATGGCGACCTGACGACGCGCGCGCGAGCTTTTGCACGGGTCGCCATTGATGGGCTGCTGGCCCGCAAAGGCCGCTTCGACGGCATCGGTCCGTTCGAGAACGCCCATATCCGCATCGACGCCGACGATTTCACCCTCGACGGCTTCGACGTCGCGCCCGGCAAGCGTTCGAAACCGCTGGTGATGACCTTCAAGAAGCCCGAAGAGGTCGTCGGCAACCACATCGCCAAATACCAGTCGGTCAAGCTCGCCAAGATGCTGATGGCCTATGATTTCGAGCGCGAGCTGAACCCGTTCGTCGAGCTCGGCGGCTTCCTCTTCACCTTCATCGGCGATGGCGCGCCGGGCACCGGCAAGACGACGCTGATCCAGATGATCGCCGGCCTCGTCAACAATTATTGCCAGGTTGCCGGCTATCCCTTCGCCTATGAGAATTTCGGCGTCGACCAGATCTCGTCCTACCAGGGCAAATCCGGCCAGAATTGCCGCCAGTTCATCAACAACGTCTTGAACCCACGCGTCATCGGTTTCGGCACCGTCGACGACATCGACCAGGTGGCGGCCCGCCGCTCCGACGACCGCGCCTCGGCCGGCCAACAGGAAATCACCGGCGTCTTGATGGACGCCTTTGCCGGCGCCGGCACGGTGGTGCGCGGCAATTGCTCGTTCGGCATGTTTTCCAACTATCCCGAAAATGTCGACGATGCGCTGCGCCAGCGCGCCGGCGCCCGCTGGCTGGTCGACGGCCCGCAGAGCCGCGACGACTATATCGACATCTTCGTGCTGCTTGCCGGCAAGAACCACAAGATCCCACTCGGCGACCACAAGCTCTACGCCGCGCAGGAGATCCAGCGCGCGGTGACCGAAGCCTATGAGGAGCATGAGAAGCCTCAGGAAGACGGGCTGATGAAGGTCTATGAGCGCTACATGAAGGAGAATGGCGCGCCGAAATCGATGGCCGACATCGGCACTTATCTGCACCTGATCAAGGATGCCGAGCCGCGCTTCACCGGCCGAGCCATCAAGAACGTCACCGACGCCATCAAGATGCGCGCCATGGACATCGAGCTGCCCGACGACTGGTTCGAGAAGCCGGAAGCCTTCATGCACAAGGGTTACAACGAAAAGAAAGCCATGATCGAGGAACTGCGTGGGCCGTTCTCGATGGACATGGTCATGCAGGAGATCAACCGCTACGCCGACTCAGAGTTCCGCTATTCCGACAAATCCGATGACGCCGCGGTGGAGAAGCTGCTGCGCGACGCACGCCTGCGCGAACGGGCGGGGCGCGAGATGGAGGAGATGAAGAAGAAGGGGCTCTGGAATGCGTGAGCTTCCTTCGCTGCCCGCGGGTGCTGAAAGGCTTGGCGCTAACGCTGACGCCCCCCTCTCCCCGTCCTTCACGGGGAGAGGGTAAGGGTGAGGGGCGGCGCATGCGTGGACCAGAGATCGCTACGACCATACTGGCAGCTATCGAACAGCGCCTCGATCGGCACATCCGGACCAATGATCTTCGATTTATTGACGCCAAAGGCCATGGGGAGACATGTCATTGAATGCTAGCGCTGCCCCTCACCCTTACCCTCTCCCCCTGAAGAACGGGGAGAGGGAGGCGTCAGCGTTGGCGCTTCGCCACAACAGGCAACGCCACTCGGAACGTTCTGCATGAGCCACGCCAAAAAGCCCGACCTTCTCCGCGACAA
This sequence comes from Mesorhizobium sp. M0139, assembly GCF_040322455.1. Taxonomy (NCBI): domain Bacteria; kingdom Pseudomonadati; phylum Pseudomonadota; class Alphaproteobacteria; order Hyphomicrobiales; family Phyllobacteriaceae; genus Mesorhizobium; species Mesorhizobium sp. M0139. The sequence goes on along the minus strand of NZ_JAMYTN010000005.1, from coordinate 264,794 downwards.
TGAGCTGATCTACGGTCGCTTGCTCACCGTCGACGAGTCGCACCTCATCCAGCGCTACAACAAGGCGCTTGTTGCCTTCGGCCTCAAGCCCACCAAGCTGAAGAGCTTCCAGATCGACCGCACCGGCTTCTCGCCCGAAGTGGCCGAGGAATGCGGCGATTACGATTATCTCGACCCCAATGAGGTCAACCGCCGCTTCATCATCCTGACGCCGTCGCAGATCGATCTGCCGGTGGTGCACACCGCCTTTTCCAACACCTCGCAGCTGATGTTCGAGTTCATGTCCAAGAACCAGCGCGCCATCGATGCGCTGACCATCAAGGATGTCATCTACGGCGAGATCGAGGATTCCGTTCCCCTGGTCAACGACATCGAGGATCTGCTGTCGATCAGCCAGGTCGAGTTCAGGGTGCTTTCGGCCGAGGACGTGCTGGGCAAGGCCGCCGAACTCGGCAAGCTGGTCGACCGGCTGAAGCAGGAGCCCGATGCCTGGCGCGACAACACCATGCTGAGCCGTATGGTGGAGCTGGCGAAGGTCTGCGGCGATATCCGTGAGAATGCGCTGGTGCCCGACCAGGTGATCTTCCGCCACAACGCCTACTGGACCAGCCATTTCGGCGGCGTCTACGTCTTCGTCGATCCTGATATGACTACCGTCATCGGCGACCCGGCCGCCCCCGGCTTTCGCCGTTCGCGGCCCTGGCAGGTCAGCTATCTCTCGATCAACGATGCCGACAAGGTGTTCAAGTTCCTGGCCAGCACCGGCCGCATCGAACTGCCCCGCGCGTCATGGGTCGAAAGCTCGGGCTATCTCGAGCATCGCGCCGAGATGGTGGTGCGCTCTCTCATCCGCGACACAGAGCCGAACCGCAATTTGACCGAGGTCGACAAGGTCTGGCTGCAGACCTGGATCCATGGCCATGCCGATCTGATCACCAAGGACGGCAATTTCCCCTTTCTCAACGCCGCCAAGCGTGAGATCGCCCAGCTCGGCCATCTCAAGATCGAGGATGTGTTTCCGCAACAGCGCTTCCTGGTCGTGCGTGGCAAGCCCGACCATCCCGACGCCTGGCTGACCAACCAACTGATCTCGGATTTCGTGCCGCAGGACTTTGTCTCGCGTTACGTCTTCAACAAGCCGGGCTTCTACAAGGACTATGACGGCTACAGCGACGCCTGGCGGTCGCATGTTGTGGACGTTCTGAAAACCACATATTTGAAAGACAAAGTGGCGTTTCGCACGCGCCTTTACGGCCTGACTGACTGAGGGGTGAACGAGAGCCATGCTTGATCCGATCGTGAATTTCTTCACCCGCATCTTCCAATGGATAGGCCGCGGCATCGGCCTCGTCATCGGCGCGATCCTGTGGCCGTTCCTCTGGGCTGGGCGCTGGTATACGCAGCGCGGCTGGATCCTGAAGGCTGTGGTCGGCCTCGCGCTTCTGGTGTTGATCGGCCTCTACGCCAATTTCTTCTACGCCACCCAGTGGTGGAACAAGTTCGATCCCAACTACGTCGACAAATACACCTTCGAGAACCGCAACATTTCCGCCGGCGAACAGGTCGCCGCCGGCGCCGGCACCGACACCGCCAAGACCTGCGGCAATTCGGGCATCGCCCAGGTGGCGGCCGACCTGACGGACTTCAACGTCAACCAGAATGCCTGGATCTCGTCGATGATCCTCTACAAACTCGGCCTGTTCGGCATCGACTGGGACAACACGCCGTTCATGGACAACAAGGCCTCGTTCCAGCGCGGCATCAACCAGGCGGTGCGGCGCACCGCCACCGAGCTTGCCGACAATCTCGGGCGTGTTCGCACCACATCGCAGATCGACGGCGACCTGCAGGATGCGCGCGGCAATCTGCAGTTCGACGAGGAGACCTGGTATTTCGGCATCAACCCGTTCGGCCCCAAGACGCCGACGCCGAGCTATTATCGCGATGCTGTCACCAAGCTGCGCTCCTTCAACGCCCGCCTCGGCAGCTGCCAGGCGACGTTCGATGCCCGCGCCGACAATCTGAAGCAGTATATCGACCGCATCTCCTCCGACATCGGTTCCACCTCCGCGATCCTCAAGGAGCGCGCCGAAAACCACAACAATGGCTGGTTCGACTTCCGCGCCGATGACCGCTTCTGGTTCGCCTATGGCCAGCTCTATGCCTATTACGGCCTGATGAAAGGCGCCCAGGCCGACTTCGAGGACGTCATCAAGGAAAAGCATCTCGGCAATCTGTGGGACACGATGGATGCGCAATTCGTCTCGGCCCTGCGCATCCAGCCCTTCATCATCGCCAATGGCCGCGAGGCTGGCTGGATCATGCCGACGCACCTGACGACGATGGGTTTCTACGTGCTTCGCGTGCGCTCCAACATGGTCGAGATCAGCAACGTCCTGACTCAGTAGCGTCCACAGCTTTCCCGGCGAGCGATGGCGAATTTGCGCCGTCGCCTCTGTCGCATTCCGTGCATTGGGCGGCTGTTTTGAGACGGCGGAACGTCGCGTCCTCTGGCTTCTATACGGCGCGGCAACGGAGCCAGGAAGAACCGGCGACAGGTCGGCCGGCCGCGGAGACACTTTCTTCATAGGAAACATAGTTGCATGCAAGTTGACGCCGCGGGAGCGACAGGGTTAGAACATGCCCGCGCCCGGGTTCAACATGCCTGCGAGTGAGATCAAACCCGTCCCCTCCACCGTCCAATCCGAAGGAAAGCCGTCATGGCCGAAGTGAAGTCCGACATCGAGATCGCGCGCGGCGCCAAGAAAAAGCAGATCCAGGAGATCGGCGCCAAGATCGGCATCCCGACCGAGCACCTTTTGCCCTACGGCCACGACAAGGCGAAGATTTCGGCCGAATTCATCAAATCGGTGAAGGGCAACAAGGACGGCAAGCTGATCCTCGTCACCGCCATCAACCCGACGCCGGCCGGCGAAGGCAAGACGACCACCACCGTCGGCCTCGGTGATGGCCTCAACCGCATCGGCAAGAAGGCGATCGTCTGCATCCGCGAGGCTTCGCTCGGCCCGAATTTCGGCGTCAAGGGCGGTGCCGCCGGCGGCGGCTACGCGCAGGTCGTGCCGATGGAGGACATGAACCTCCACTTCACCGGCGACTTCCACGCCATCACCACGGCGCACAATCTTCTGTCGGCGCTGATCGACAACCACATCTACTGGGGCAATGAGCTCGGCATCGACACCCGCCGCGTCGCCTGGCGCCGCGTCATGGACATGAACGACCGGGCGCTGCGCGAAATCATCTGCTCGCTCGGCGGCGTCGCCAACGGTTATCCGCGCGAGGCAGGCTTCGACATCACCGTCGCCTCTGAAGTGATGGCTATCCTGTGCCTGTCCACCGACCTCAAGGATCTGGAAAAGCGCCTCGGCGACATCATCGTCGCCTACCGCCGCGACAAGACGCCGGTCTATGCCCGCGACCTCAAGGCCGACGGCGCCATGGCGGTGCTGCTGAAGGACGCCATGCAGCCAAACCTGGTGCAGACGCTGGAGAACAACCCTGCCTTCGTGCATGGCGGCCCGTTCGCCAACATCGCGCATGGCTGCAACTCGGTGGTCGCCACCACCACGGCGCTGAAGCTCGCCGACTACGTCGTCACCGAAGCCGGCTTCGGCGCCGACCTCGGAGCCGAAAAATTCTTCGACATCAAGTGCCGCAAGGCGGGTTTGAAACCGGCGGCTGCCGTCATCGTCGCCACCGTGCGCGCCATGAAGATGAATGGCGGCGTCAAGAAGGAAGACCTCGGCAAGGAAAACATCGAGGCAGTCAAGAAGGGCTGCCTCAATCTGGGCCGCCACATCGAGAATGTGAAACAGTTCGGCGTGCCTGCGATCGTGGCGATCAATCATTTCACCACCGATACCGAGGTGGAAATCCAGGCGATGAAGGATTTCGTCGCCTCGCTCGGCGCCGAGGCGATCCTGTGCAAGCATTGGGCCAATGGCTCTGCCGGCATTGAGGAGTTGGCGCGCAAGGTCGTCGAGATCGCCGAATCCGGCGCCTCGCAGTTCGCGCCGCTCTATCCCGACGCAATGCCGCTGTTCGAGAAGATCAACACCATCGTCCAGCGCATCTATCGCGGCGACGAGGCGATCGCCGACAAGTCGGTGCGCGACCAGCTGCATGCCTGGGAGCAGGCCGGCTACGGGCACCTGCCGGTCTGCATGGCCAAGACCCAATATTCCTTCTCGACCGACCCGAACCTGCGCGGCGCGCCGACCGGGCACACCGTGCCGGTGCGCGAGGTCAGGCTTTCGGCGGGCGCCGGCTTCGTCGTCGTCATCTGCGGCGAGGTCATGACCATGCCCGGCCTGCCCAAGGCGCCGTCCTCGGAAAAAATCTTCCTCAACGAGGCCGGCCAGATCGAAGGCCTGTTCTGAGATTTGTCTCGACAACCAAGGGCGCCGCAGCCATGCGGCGCCCTTTTGCTTGCCGGGCTTCTCACGCCACTGTCGAGGACCCGAACTTCTTGATCCCGGCGACCGACATGCTGACGAACTGGTCGAGAATGGTGAAGAAGATATCCAGACTGAACCCAAACAGGAAGGAGAAGGTGAAGAGGCTGAAGCCTATTCCCGAAGCCTCCTCTCCAAGCTTGGTGCCCGGTGCTACAAACCAGGCAAGCACCATGCCGGCCAGCGCCCCCAGTGCGATCCTGTGGATCAGCCGCGACAGCGGTGGATTGGGCAGCAGCGGATTGAGGATCATCCGCATGTGAAACATGATGGCTCCGAGCGCGCCGTAGAAGGCCGGGAGTATCCACAAGGCATATGGGCTGAGAACCTCGTCCAGCGTCTTTATCTGCGCGGTCAGCGTGTAGATCGAGTTCGGCGCGATCGTGATCACTCCGTCGCACTGCAGGCTGCGCGTTGCCTCGTCGAAATCGGCATTCACGTCCGTCACTTTTTCCGAAGACGTACCTTCAAGATTGTTCGGGTTTTTCTTTTCGGTGTTTATCTGCGCGCAATAGGCATCCGGCTGATTGGGGAGCTCCTTGAGCTTGTCTGGAGGCGTGGATTTACTCACCCCCAGCGGCTGGTCACAGAACTGGTCTATGGCACCTTGCTGGGAATACTGAGCCTGGCCCGCCGCTACGCCATCTGCCGTGGAGGTTGAATAAAATTTGCAGTACATCCATTGCATTCCCCAGATCGGGAATTGCGCGTCCTCAGTCATGAACCCTTGCGCTCTTCTCACCAGGGAGGAAAAGCGCTGGTCGAGAGCGTGAAGGCTATCTTCCGAATTGTAATAGGCGTCCTTCAGAAGCGTCAGATCCGTGGTCGAAGCCTGCTCGGACGATGCCGAGCTCAGTTGTTTCTTCGTCGCCCAAACCTGGCGTATCGCCTGTCCGAACCGTGCGCTGAAATCATTGTTGTCGATTTCTATGAGTTCGGAGTTTATCGCGACTCCCTTGTTGTAAATGTACGTCAATCTTCCGGTTACAACCATGAAAAGCACGGAAAGAGCCACGAGAAAGTACGTCGCCAGCGCGGTCTTGCGCGACATGTCACCGGGCGACCAGCCCGATCGCAGTGCCGCCAGGGTGGCAAATGGCACGGTGCCGGAACAATCGTTGAAAACCGTCTGAAGATTGACGACCTCAGGCTGGCTGGCCGTCGCATCGTCGAGCTTTTCGGCATTGCCGATGGCCGCAAACAGGGAACTGTCCTTGAACACACCGTAGCGGCCGTAGTTGGCGACCAGCTTGGCGTCCGCGATGAGTCCAGAACGAGAGGGTCGGCCGGTGTCGTCGTCATCGTGAAATCCCCCCGCCTGACGACTACCCTAGATAGCCCGGCACATAGCCGTATTGCGACGGGCACCCGCACGGATATCCGGGCGGGCCGGGCGGCTGCGCCCAGCACCAGAAGGATTGAGTGAAGCAGATCGTCCCCGGCGCGTGCGAAGGGACCTGGGCGAAAGCGGGCCATGGCAAGAGTGCCGCGGCACCAGCCAAGGCGAGAACGACTGTAGTTCGTGCAATTCGCGCTTTCACTTGTTTCTCCCGGGGAAGTCTACCCAGTCCCACCCCTTGATCCAGATATACCGTTCCTCGGAGAGAGGCCTTCGTCTGTGAAAGACTTCACTCTGTTCTCCAGTTCCCCATCCTGAGATAGAGCCCGATCTGAGTTTCTTGCGTTTAGCCGGCTCATCATCCCGAAAGTGAATGGGCCCAGCCGAAAAGACTTCCAAACGAGGCCACGCCCCGGTGTTCGTGATCAGGAACGCCAAAGGGCGCCGCAGACTGCGGCGCCCCTGTTCCTTCGCGGCAATTTGCCTATGCAGCGTTGCGCGCCAGCGCGCGCTGGTTGGACGCATAGGGCGTGTCGCGTTCGGGCAAAGCACCGGTCTTCAGGCAATCGATCCATTCGGCGGTCTTGAGCACGGCCGCAAAGCGCGACTGCAGGATGATGGACACCACGCGGTGGATCTCCTCGGCCGAGGCGTAGCCGGCGCTGTTGGCGTAAGGCAGCGAACCGGTGGCGTCGGACAGGAACTCGACCGCAAAGCCGACATGCGCGGCGTGGATGATGCTCGACAGGTCGCAATTATGCGTCATGTAGCCGATCACCGTTATCGTATCGATGGTATTGGCGCGCAGCCACGCCTCGAGGTCGGTGCCGGCAAAGGCGCTAGGCAGTGACTTCTCGACATAGTGGTCGCGGCTTCGCCGGGCGATCTCGGGATGCAGTTCGCCGCCATGGCTGCCCTTGGCGAAGACTGGCGAGGTCTCGGGCGCCATCTGCTTGACGACCACCACCTTCACGCCGGCCGCAGCGGCGGCATCCATAGCGCGCGCGACATTGACGACGCTGTCGCGGAACGGCGGATACTGGATGGCGAGGTTGCCGCCATCATAATCGTTCTGGACATCGATGACGATGAGCGCGCGGCGCGGCGTGATATTGGCGGACATGGTGTTCTCCTTCGGGCTTGAATGGGATAGGTCGAAAATAGGCGGATCGCCCGACTGCCAAAAGTGGCCCGATTGACATCATTCGAAAGAATTAGGACAATTCGCTTTTCGCTTGCTGGAAACACGCATGGCCGACCCGATCATTGCCGTTCTCGCCTTTGACGGCATCAGCCCGTTCCACCTCTCCGTGCCGTGCGTGGTGTTCGGCACCGACCGCACCAAGCTTGGCTTGCCGCGTTTCGACTTTCGCGTCTGCGCGCTCGACGATGGAGCGATCCACACCGATGCCGGGCTGACCATCGCGGTGCCGTATGGCCTTTCCGCATTCGACGATGCCGACATCGTCATCATTCCGAGCTGGAAGGATCTCGAGGCCCCACTTCCGCCGCCGCTCCTGGCAGCGCTCACCCACGCGCACCGGCGCGGTGCGGTGATCGTCGGCCTCTGTCTCGGCACCTTCGCCATTGCCGCCGCCGGGCTGCTTGCGGGCCGGCGTGCGACGACACATTGGGCCTCCACCGACCGGCTGCAAACATTATACCCGGACATCGAAGTCGACGCCGACGTGCTCTATGTCGACGACGGCGACATCGTCACCTCGGCCGGCGTCGCCGCCGGGCTCGATTGCTGCCTGCACATTGTGCGCGCCCGCTATGGCGCAGAGGTAGCGCTGCGGCTGGCCAGGCACATCGTGCTGTCGCCGCACCGGCAGGGTGGGCAAGCGCAGTTCATCGAGCGCCCGCTGGCGAAAACCCCGGCCACCGACCGCTTCACCCTGGCGCTCGACACGGTGCGGGCAACGCTCGGACAAACGCACAACCTCGACCGCGTCGCGGAGGCCGCGGGCCTGACCCGGCGCACTTTCACCCGCCGTTTCCAGAAATCGATCGGCACCAGCTTTGGCGAATGGTTGGCCGGCCAACGCATCGAACTGGCGCAACGGCTGCTGGAGGCGACGGAAAAATCGATGGACATGGTGGCCTTCGAAGCCGGCTTCGGCAGCGCCACCTCGCTGCGCCAGCATTTCGCCGCACGGCTCAAGACGTCACCGGCCCAATACCGGCGTGAATTCTCGCGACGAGCCGGTCCGGACGAGCGCATGGCACGCACGGCTTCATACTGACCGCCCACGACGAGTTCAGCCCCGCTTGACCGCCCGCGCCGGATTGCCGACCACCGTGGTGTTGTCAGGGACGTCGCGCGTCACCACCGCGCCGGCGCCGACTATGGCGCCATCGCCGATGCTGATGCCGCCGAGGATGATGGCGCTGCCGCCGATCCAGGCGTCATCGCCGATGGTGACCGGCCTGGCAATCTCCAGTCCCGACTGACGGCCAGCGGCCTCCTTGTGGTGCTCGGCGCAGTAGATCTGCACATTGGGGCCGAGAAGCGTCCGCCTGCCGATACGCACCGGCGCGGTGTCGAGGATGGTGCAGCCGGCATTGAGGAAGGCGCCGTCGCCGAGATGGATGTTGAAACCGTAGGCGCAGTGGAACGGCGCCTCGATGCGGCCGCCCTCGCCCGTGCTGCCGAGCAGCACCGATAGCGCTGGACCGATATTGCCGCGTTGCTGGGGCGGTATCGTATTATGCTCGAACACCGCATCGCGCGCGATCGCCCGCAGCGCCTCCAGTTCGTCGTCGATGCAGATGTACCATTCGCCTGCAATCATCCTTGTGCGTTCGCTTCCGGCCATCACAGCGACTCCGTCCCTTCGTCATGTTCGACTGGTTACCAAAGTACAATGCTCACTGATGGAAGAAGCACCATCGCCTACTCTCGTCAAACGTAGGACCTATGCTAGCTTGCCCTCGTGGGCCAGTCCCGGGCCTGCTTTCGAGGGGATCGACATGCTCTATTTGCTTGCACTTCTGATCGGCGTCATTGCCGGTCTTCGCGCCATGACCGCGCCGGGCGCGATCGCCTGGGGCGCCTATCTCGGCTGGCTGCCGGTGGCCGGCACCTGGGCAAGTTTCATGGGCCATTGGGCCGCCGTCGGTATCTTCACCATCCTCGCCATCGTCGAACTGGTCACCGACCAGCTGCCCTCGACGCCGAGCCGCAAGGTGCCGCAGCAATTCGGCGCCCGCATCCTGCTTGGCGCCTTCAGCGGCGCGGTGATCGGCGCCACTGCCGGTTCCACCATTGGCGGCCTGATTGCCGGCGCCATCGGTGCTGTCATCGGCACCTATGGCGGCGCCGAAGCGCGCGGCCGGTTGGCCGCCGCCTTCGGCAAGGATTTGCCTGCCGCCCTCATCGAGGACGCGGTGGCGATCATCGGCGGCCTGCTGATCGTGGCGGCGGTGGTATGACTGCCCAAGCCTCAGACGCCAAGACATACGACGCCATCATCATCGGCGCCGGACAGGCCGGCCCTCCTCTCGCCGGCCGGCTGACGTCAGCCGGCATGAGCGTGGCGCTGATCGAGCGCAAGCTGGTCGGCGGCACCTGCGTCAACACCGGCTGCATGCCGACCAAGACCATGGTCGCCAGCGCCTATGCCGCGCATCTGGCGCGGCGTGCCGCGGACTACGGCGTGACGTTCTCAGGCCCTGTCGGCGTGGACTACAAGAGGATCAAGGCGCGCAAGGACAAGGTCACAAACGACTCCCGCAGCAATCTGGAGACGTGGATCGCCGGCATGAAGGGCTGCACGCTTTATCGCGGCCACGCCCGCTTCGAATCCGCCAACACCGTGCGTGTCGGCGGCGACCTTCTGACCGCCGAAAAGATCTTCCTCAACACCGGCGGCCGCGCCTCGGTGCCCGACCTGCCGGGCGTCAACGACGTCGACTACCTCACCAACTCCTCGATGATGGATCTCGATGTTTTGCCGCGCCATCTTATCGTCGTCGGCGGCAGCTACATCTCTCTTGAATTCGCGCAGATGTTTCGCCGCTTCGGCTCTGAAGTCACCGTCATCGAGAAGAGTTCGCGCCTGACCGGCCGCGAGGACGAGGACGTGTCGGCGGCCATCCTGTCGATCCTCGAAAACGAAGCCATAGAAGTCCATGTCGGCGCCGACGACATCCGCTTTGCCAGACAGGGCAAGGACATCGCCGTGACCTTCTCATCCGGCAAGCCGCCGGCGGTCGGCTCGCATGTGCTTCTGGCACTCGGCCGCACCCCCAACACCGACGATCTCGGCCTCGATAAGGCCGGCGTCGCGGTCGATCTGCGCGGCTTCGTCACCGTCGACGACCAGCTGCGCACCAGCGTGCCCGGCATCTGGGCAATGGGCGACTGCAACGGCAAGGGCGCCTTCACCCACACCTCCTACAACGATTATGAGATCGTCGCCGCCAATCTGCTCGACGACGATCCGCGCAAGGTCAGCGACCGCATCGAGGCCTATGCGCTCTACATCGATCCGCCGCTCGGCCGCTGCGGCATGACCGAGGCGGCGGTGAAGAAATCCGGGCGCAAGGCGCTGGTCGGCCAGCGGCCGATGACCCGCGTCGGCCGCGCCATCGAAAAGGGCGAGACGCAAGGTTTCATGAAGATCCTGGTCGATGCCGACACCAGGCAAATCCTCGGCTGCTCCGTGCTCGGCCCCGGCGGCGACGAGGCGGTGCACTGCGTGCTCGACCTGATGTACGCCAAGGCGTCGGTCGATACGCTGGCGCGCGCCGTGCATATCCACCCCAACGTCTCGGAGCTGTTGCCAACCATCGCCCAGGAGCTGAAGCCGCTCGCCTGACATAGCTCCGCGTCAAGCTCAGCGCTTTCTGCATTGGTGCGTTGCAGCAATGTGCATTGCGCGCGGCAAGGCTTCTCGTTCAGTCTGAATTGAACCGATTCAGTCTGGATTTTCCATGCCTTTGCCGATCCTTGCGCTTGCCATTGCGTCCTTTTGCATCGGCACCACCGAATTCGTCATCATGGGCCTGTTGCCGGAGGTTGCGGCCGATCTCGGCGTGTCGATCCCCTCGGCCGGCCTGCTGGTCACCGGCTATGCGCTGGGCGTCGTCTTCGGCGCACCCATCGTCGCCATGGCCACCGCGCATCTGCCGCGCAAGCCGGTGCTGGTCGCGCTGACGGCGATGTTCGTCGTCGGCAATCTGCTCTGCGCCATTGCGCCCAATTACTGGCTTCTGATGGCCGCGCGCGTCTTCACCGCGTTCGGTCATGGCGCCTTTTTCGGCATTGGTTCCGTCGTTGCCGCCAGCCTGGTGCCGCGCAACAAGCGCGCCAGCGCCATGGCGATGATGTTCGCGGGATTGACGCTCCCCAACATTCTCGGCGTTCCTGCCGCACCGCGCTTGGCGAAGCCTTCGGCTGGCGCTCCACCTTCTTCGCCGTCGCCGGCATCGGCCTGATCTCTGTTGCCGCCATCGCCTGGCTGGTGCCATCCAATGTCGTCGAACCGAGCGGCGGCGGCCTGCGCAGCGAACTGCGCGTGCTGGGGAAGCTGCAGGTCTGGCTCGCCATGCTGATCGCCTCGCTGGCCTCGGCCAGCCTGTTTGCCGTCTTCACCTACATCAAGCCCTACCTTACCGATGTCTCCGGCCTGTCGACCTCCGCGGTCACCTGGGTCCTGCTGCTGTTCGGCGCCGGCATGACCATAGGCAACATCATCGGCGGCCGGCTGGCCGACTGGAAATTGATGCCGACGGTGATCGGCACGCTGCTTTTGATGGCGGTTCTGTTTGTCGGCTTCATGCAGTTCGGCGCTATCGCCAGCGTCGCCATCGGCGTCGTCTTCCTGTGGGGACTGCTGATCTTCGTCGTCGTGCCGCCGCTGCAGATCCGCGTCGTCGAAGCGGCTTCGGAAGGGCCGAACCTCGCCGCCACGCTCAACCAGGGCGCATTCAATGTCGGCAATGCCAGCGGCGCCTGGATCGGCGGCGTGGCTCTGTCGGCCGGCGTTTCCTATGCTCATTTGCCGCTGGTCGGCGCGGTGCTGGCCCTGCTGGCGGTCAGCGTAGCCGTCGTCTCGCAGGCGATCGAAGGATCGGCGCCGATAACGACGGTTCCGGCCGCCGCCGAATAATTCCATTGCGCCCATGGCGGCGCGAACTGGACCAATCGACAGCCCTTCGGCAAAAGTGCATGTGTTCTGCCTCTTATCCTGGAGGCATCCCATGCAGAAATCGATCGAACGCATCGCCGGCGATACCGAAGGCGTTTCCTACGAATTCCCGGTGTTCCGCTTCGACGGCGCCGACAAGGCAGCACCTTCGGCCTATCTGCAGGCAGCACTCCACGCCGGTGAATTGCCTGGTGTCGTCGCCATCGACGCCTTGATGCCGGCGCTGAACAAGGCCGAAGCCGAAGGCCGCATCAAGGGCAACATCACGGTCGTGCCCTGGGCCAATCCGATCGGCCGCGCGCAATATCATTTCGGCGAGCACCAGGGCCGCTTTCATCTCGGCACCCGCAACAATTTCAACCGCGGCTTTCCGTTGCTCGCAGCACCGGACGCCAAGCTTTTGCCCGACACCACGCTTGGCACCCCCGACCAGCGATTGAAGACCCGTCTGGTGCAGCTGTCGCTCGGCCACGACATCGTGCTCGACCTGCATTGCGACGACGAGGGCCTTGCCTATCTCTACGTCCACGCCAGCCTGTGGCCGGCGATGGCCGATTGCGCCGCCGCCATGGGTATCGACGCCGTGGTGTTGTGGAGCGAGGACACGGACGGCACCTTCGAGGGCGCCACGATCATGCCCTACCAGAACGTCCCCGCCAACGTGGCGAAGCTCGACCGCCGCGTTGCCACCACGGTAGAATACCGTGGCATGCTGGATGTCGACGGCGCGCTGGCAAGTTCCGATGCCGAAGGCCTTTACCGGCTTATGGCGGCGCGCGGCGTCATCGCCGATACCGCCCTTCCCGCACCCGGCGCGTTCAAGGGCCTCGTCGCGCCGCTGGAGAACATCGACATGATGCCGGCGCCCCGGGCCGGCGCCATCCTCTACGACGTCAAGCCCGGCGACCGCGTCGCCAAGGGCGCGCGCCTCGCCACCATCGTCCACACACCGGGCGAGGCCGGCGGCCGCACCGAGGTGCTGGCGCCGCAGGACGGCGTCATCCTGACCCGCCGCTCGCGCCGCATCATCCGCGCCGGCGAGGATCTCTTGAAGCTGGTCGGCGACAAGAAGAGCGCCGACGCGAGGTCAGGCACGCTGGAGGACTGAGCTAACCCGAAATCGCCAGCCGCGCCTTGGCCTCGAGCCATTCGGCCATCTGCCGGTACGGCACCGGGCCGTGGCTGACACGGGCGACACCAAGCTCGGCCAGGCGCTGGCGCGGCGGCACATGCGCCAGCGCGATGATGTTGACCGGCAGCACGGTGGCCTTGCACAGCGCCTCGATCAGACCCTCGTCGCCGAGCCCCGGCGCAAAGAAGCCGCTAGCTCCTGCCTTTTCATAAGCGTGCGCCCGCTCGATGGCCTGGTCGAGCAGCACGCTGTCATGCGCATCCGGCTTGGCCTTGAGGAAAATGTCGGTACGGGCGTTGATGTAGGCGGGAATGCCGGAAGCCTTCACCGCCGCCGCTGCCGCCTCGATCCGCTTCACCTGTACCGCGATGTCGTGCAGACCGGCGCCGCCGACGATCTGGTCCTCGAAATTGAAACCGATGGCGCCGGCCTGCAGGGCACGTGTCACCGTCTGGGCGACAGTCTCCGGCTCGACGCCGTAGCCGCCTTCGAGGTCCATGGTCACCGGCAGGTCGACTGCCGCCACGATGCGCCTGATGTTGTCCAGCGCTAGCTCCAGCGGAATTTTCTCGCCATCGGCATAACCAAAAGCAGCCGCGACCGGCCAGCTTCCGGTGGCGATCGCCTTGGCGCCCGCCCTCTCGACGATCTTGGCCGAGCCCGGATCCCAGGCATTGTAGAGAACGATCGGGTTGCCCTTGACATGAAGGGCATGGAACGTGCGTGCGCGCTCGATCTGCTCGGTCATTGCTGTCTTCCCGTCTTTCCGATGTTGGACGAACAGTCTAGGCAGGACCCCAAGCCTTGGCGATGTGCCATGGGCTGCAGAAGCGGCGGCCACAAACAGGCCTTTCAAACCTGTTGCGCATCCGGCTTTTCGCCGCTATGGATTTCGCCCATGAACATGCGCTCGATCAAGACCATTTGGTGGTGGGCTCGCTGACAGCGGCCTGTTCGAACGCGTGCGCGTGAAAATAGAGGGTGGCCGCAACGGAATGTCCGGGCGGCCATTTGTTTTTTCAAAGCCATTCCCGGGTCCGTTGCCCCAACAAGCCATATGGAGACGGCAATGACGATGACGGCTCTGGAAAACGGCGCGGAAAGCTTCGTGACCGCAGGTGGTGTCACCATCACCCGCGAACGCCACGACAAGCCTTACGCCGGTGCGATCGATGCTTATGTCGACGGCTTGAACTCGCGCCGTGGTGCGGTGTTTTCCTCGAATTACGAATATCCGGGCCGCTACACACGCTGGGATACGGCCATCATCGATCCGCCGCTGGTGATTTCCGCGCGTGGCCGCGCCATGCGCATCGAGGCGCTGAATGGCCGTGGCGAAGTGCTGCTGCCGGTGATCGGCAAGACGCTGGCCGGCATTGCCGAGGTGACGATTGCTGAAACCTCGAAAAAGCTGATCCGCCTCGATGTCGCCAAGCCCGGCCGCGTCTTCACCGAGGAAGAGCGCAGCCGCGTCCCCTCTGTGTTTACTGTGCTGCGCGCCATCACCGCTTTGTTCAAGACCGATGAAGACGCCAATCTCGGCCTTTACGGCGCCTTCGGTTACGACCTCGCCTTCCAGTTCGATCCGGTCGACTACAAGCTCGAGCGCAAACAGAGCCAGCGCGATCTCGTGCTGTTCCTGCCTGACGAGATCCTGGTCGTCGACCATTATTCGACCAAGGCCTGGACCGACCGCTACGACTATTCCGGCGACGGTTTTTCAACCGAGGGGCTGCCGCGGGACGAAATTGCCGAACCGTTCAAGACCGCCGACCGCATCCCGCCGCGCGGCGACCATGAGCCGGGCGAATATGCCAATCTGGTGCGCAAGGCGATGGACAGTTTCAAGCGCGGCGACCTGTTCGAGGTCGTGCCCGGGCAGATGTTCTACGAACGCTGCGAGACGCAGCCTTCCGAAATCTCGCGCAAGCTGAAGTCGATCAACCCGTCGCCCTATTCCTTCTTCATCAATCTCGGCGAAAACGAGTATCTGATCGGCGCCTCGCCCGAAATGTTCGTGCGCGTCAACGGCCGCCGCGTAGAGACCTGCCCGATCTCCGGCACCATCAAGCGCGGCGACGACGCCATTTCCGACAGCGAGCAGATCCTGAAGCTGCTCAACTCCAAGAAGGATGAATCCGAGCTGACAATGTGCTCGGACGTCGACCGCAACGACAAGTCCAGGGTCTGCGATCCGGGCTCGGTGCGCGTCATCGGCCGCCGCCAGATCGAAATGTATTCACGCCTGATCCACACCGTCGATCACATCGAAGGGCGCCTGCGCGAAGGCATGGATGCCTTCGACGCCTTCCTGTCGCATGCCTGGGCGGTCACCGTCACCGGTGCGCCGAAACTGTGGGCGATGCGCTTCATCGAGCAGAACGAAAAGAGCCCGCGTGCCTGGTATGGCGGCGCCATCGGCATGGTCAATTTCAACGGCGACATGAACACCGGCCTGACGCTCCGCACCATCCGCATCAAGGACGGCATTGCCGAGGTGCGAGCCGGCGCCACATTGCTCTTCGACAGCATCCCCGAGGAAGAAGAAGCCGAAACCGAACTGAAGGCATCCGCCATGCTCTCCGCCATTCGCGACGCCAAATTGGGCAATGCCGCAGGCGCCGAACGCACCACCGCGCGCGTCGGCGACGGCGTCAACATCCTGCTCGTCGACCACGAGGACTCCTTTGTCCACACACTGGCCAACTATTTCCGCCAGACCGGTGCCAATGTCTCGACCGTGCGTTCGCCGGTGCCGGAAGAAGTCTTCGAACGGCTGAAGCCCGATCTCGTCGTGCTGTCGCCCGGACCGGGCACGCCGAAGGATTTCGACTGCGCCGCGACCATCAAGAACGCCCGCGCCCGCGACCTGCCGATCTTCGGCGTCTGCCTTGGCCTGCAGGCGCTGGCCGAGGCCTATGGCGGCGAACTCAGGCAGTTGCACGTGCCGATGCACGGCAAGCCGTCGCGCATCCGCGTCTCCAAGCCCGGAATCATCTTCTCCGGCCTGCCCAAGGAAGTGACCGTCGGCCGCTACCACTCGATCTTTGCCGATCCGGTGCGGCTGCCCGACGATTTCATAGTCACCGCCGAGACCGAGGATGGCATCATCATGGCCTTCGAACACCGCAAGGAGCCGATCGCCGCCGTCCAGTTCCATCCGGAATCGATCATGACGCTCGGCCACAATGCCGGCATGCGCATCATCGAAAACATCGTTGCGCATCTGCCGCGCAAGGCCAAGGAAAAGGCCGCTTAGAAACGATGGCGGCGACGGACAACATGGCGGCGATCGCAGCGAAGGCAGCGGCCAGGCAAAGGATCGCCAGCCTTGCCTTCTGGTCGATTGTCATCGCCTGCGTGGTGCTCGCGCTCAAGCTTGCCGCATGGTACGTCACCGGCTCCGTTGCGCTCTATTCGGATGCGCTGGAGTCGATCGTCAACGTCATAGCCTCGGCCGCCGCCTATTGGGCGGTCCTGGTCAGCTACAAGCCGGCCGACCAGGACCATCCGTTCGGCCACCACAAGGCCGAGTATTTTTCGGCGGTGCTGGAAGGCGTGCTGATCGTGCTCGCCGCGCTTTTGATCCTCAACGAGGTCTGGCGCTCCTGGCAGACGCCGACCCCGCTCGAACAACCCTGGGAGGGCTTGGCGATCAACGGCGTCGCCACCGTCATCAACGCCTTCTGGGCCTGGACGCTGATCCGCGCCGGGCGCAGCGCAAAATCACCGGCGCTGGTCGCCGACGGCCGGCACATCATGACCGATGTCGTGACCTCGGTCGGCGTCTTCGGCGGCCTCGTCGGCGCTATCCTGACCGGTTGGCAGATCCTTGATCCGGCGCTTGCCGTCATCGTCGCGCTCAACATCCTGTGGCAGGGCTGGCACGTCATCGGCTCGTCGATGAACGGGCTGATGGACCGCGCAGTGGACACGACCGAACACATGCACATTCGCGACATCATCTCGGCCAATTGCAAGGGCGCGCTGGAGGTTCATGACCTCAAGACCCGCATCGCCGGCCGCGCCACGTTCATCGAGTTCCACCTGGTCGTCGACGCCGACATGACGGTCGGCGCCAGCCACGTCATTTGCGACCGCATCGAGGACGCGCTGAAGGCCGAAATCCCCTCGGTGCGCGTCACCATCCATGTCGAACCGGACGACGAGGCGAAGCTGCCGAAAGGCACGACGGCGGTGCCGTTCGCGTGAGACGAGTTACCACGTTTCGATAGTGAGATCTTTGATCCGCTCGAATTCCCGGATATTGCGGGTTATCAGCGTGAGGTCCCGAGCACGTGCCTGCCCGCCAATCAGCGCATCGTAGGGACCAATCGGGGTTCCCAGTGCCGCAAGCCCAGCACGAATCTCACCGGCATGTCTCGCGTCGTCTCGGTCGAATTCAAGTACCGGGAACTGCAAGGCGTCGATGCGCGCCAGATTTTGGACCTTTCGCTGGCTCTTTTCAGCGCCGTAGTACAGCTCATGCAAAACGACCGCCGAGAGAGCAAAGTCTTGTGGTGCATGCCGTTTGAGCAAAGCCAGCAGACCCTCGTCGCCCGCGATGACCGCTATGACGGCATTGGTGTCGAGCAGGTAGGTCACTTAAAGAGGTCATCCAAAGCAGGTCGATCCTGACCATCCTGACGCTCCAGCGCTCCCTGGGCGAAATCGTCGTCAACCGGTCCGATGACCTGGTCGAGCCATGCCCAATCCTGCGCAAGCGGCTCCAAGATGACAGTTTGCCCATGACGACGGATCGAAACCTCGTCTGCCTCGAACCGAAACTCCTTAGGCAAGCGCACAGCTTGTGACCGGCCTGACCAGAACACCTTTGCCTTGTCCATGTGCATCCTCAAATGAGATATAGCAAAGATATATACCATGGTAGCGTCATAGACAAGATCGAACTCAACGAGTGCAGGCCGACTGCGGCATAGCCTCCAACCGGTAGACCTTGTCATCGGACTTGGTCTTGCCATCCGCCGAGCACAGATCGACAATCGCCAGGCTGCTATTGGGGTTGGCCAGCATGAGGGTGCCGTTGGCGCCGCGCTTGAGGAAGATTTCCTTTTGCGCGATATCGCAGGAAAAGTTGCTCATCTTCGAACTGGCCGCGCAGCGCCATTGATCCGCTTCACCCTGGCAGGAATAGGTCTGCGTGACCTTCGTCCCGTTCTTCCTGGTGGTCACCGAAACGGCGACATCGGAGCCGTCGGGCCAGTTGGCGACATCGCCTGAGGCAAAGGAGGCGAGTTCGACCGGCCCGCGGAAGACCCGGATCGACTGCGTCACCTGGTCGGGATGCGAGGAGAGATGCGCGGCATCGTAGTCTCGCCCGAAACAGAAAGGCTGGTCCGGCTTCAGTCGCTCGCGCAAGGGAGCCCCAAGCGCCGGATCGATCGGGTCGATCTTGGCGAATTCAGCCTGGCAGGTTGCGGCCGGCATCGGGTCGAGGC
Source organism: Mesorhizobium sp. M0139 (assembly GCF_040322455.1). Lineage (NCBI taxonomy): Bacteria > Pseudomonadati > Pseudomonadota > Alphaproteobacteria > Hyphomicrobiales > Phyllobacteriaceae > Mesorhizobium > Mesorhizobium sp. M0139. Next base: position 246,234 of record NZ_JAMYTN010000005.1, on the reverse strand, counting down.
GGAAATTATTGTCCTCCGAGCCCAGAGCCTGCCGGTCATATTCGGCTTCGCCCAGTTCGTCTTCCGATCCGGCGTCGAGATAGAGATCGGACGAGACGTCGGTGAGGATCAGGCGGCCTTTGTCGTCGAGCTTCAGCGACGCCATGGTGCGGTCGCAGTCCATGCCGCAGCGGATCGGACCTGACTTGCCGTCCTCGGACTCGTGATTGCACCAGCCGCCGGCCCATTGCGGCGCCTTGGCGCCGCGCACCACGGTGGTGAGAAAACCGTTGTAGGAGGTGTCGGCGTTTGCCATCGGCTCCTCGTTCGGATGGCTCACCGGATCATGGCCATAGAGGAAGACGATCCGCGCCACCTTCTGCTTTGGATGCGCCTTGAGGTGCGCCGCATCATAGACGCGGCCGAAACAGGCATCGGCGCCATTCGGGCTGAGTTCGGGTAATTTAAGCACATCGTCGGCCGCGGCCGAACCCGCAAGCGCGCCGAGCAGCACGGCGCCAAATCCAGCGCTGGCAACAACCTTCCACTTCCTGAACGCCATGTGACCCCCTCCTCGCATCGACAGGACGTAACGTGAATTTATGCTAGTATCATGGCCGCAGCCACGCAATTTGCGGGGAGCGCCAAGCCGAGAGGATGCCATGCGTCGACGCGACATGTTCCGGGCCAGCCTTGCCGGTGCCGCCGGCCTGTTCGGGCTGAGCCGGGCCGCCGCCGCTGAAGACAGACCGAAGGTCGCCTATCACCTCAGCGACCTCGATAAGGTCAACTTCGTGCTCGGCAACATCAAGAACCACTATGAAGGCACCGGCGGCAATGTCGACATCGTGTTGGTCGTGCATGGTCCGGCCCTCGCCGGCTTCAAGTCGAAAGGCATATCGGCGGCGATCTCGGGACGCTTTGCCGGCCTTGTCCAGCAGGGCCTTGAGCCGCATGCCTGCGGCAACACCATGCAAGGCATGGAGATCACGCTTGCCGACCTGCTCGAGGGCTTCCACGCCGCCGACAAGGGCGGCGTCGTCAAGCTCGCCGAACTGCAGCGCCAGGGCTACGCCTATCTCCGGCCCTGAGCCGCCACGGGCTTGAACGTGAAGGCCATGAGAGCCTACGAAGGGTGGCCAAACAGCCCGAAGGAAAGTGCTCATGACCGCGACCACCCTCGTCATCCCCGATCTTGCCGGCAAGGCGGTGCTGGTCACCGGCGCTTCGACCGGCATCGGTGCCGCCCTTGCACTGGCCTACGCCGGCCAGAAATGCCGGGTCGCCCTGCACTACAATTCGAGCCGCGAAGCGGCCGAAACGCTGGCCAAGACCATCCGCGACGGCGGCGGTGAGGTGTTCCTGACACAGGGCGACTTCTCACAGGCCGCCGATGTCGAGCGGGTAGTCGAGGAGAGCGCGCAACATTTCGGCCGGCTCGACGGGCTGGTCAACAATGCCGGCGGCATGCTTGGCCGTGTACCTTATGCCGAGCAGACCGAGGCGCATTACGACGCGGTGATGGATCTCAACGCCCGCTCGGTGCTGACGGCGTCGCGCAAGGCGATGCCATGGCTGAAGAAGCAGGGCGGCTTCATCGTCAACACCTCGTCGATCGCGGCGCGCAATGGCGCTGGCGGCGGCGCCGGGCTGTACGGTTCGGCCAAGGCCTTTGTCTCCAATGTGACGCGCGGCATGGCCAAGGAACTGATCGGCTTCGGCATCCGCGTCAACGCGGTGGCGCCGGGCACCATCGCGACACCCTTCCATGAGCGCTATTCCACCGACGAGCAGATGAAGGGCATGGTCGCCACCATTCCTCAAGGGCGTGCCGGCACGGCCGAAGACTGCGTCGGCGCTTATCTGTTTCTGTCCTCCGATCTTTTGAGCGGCTACATCACCGGTCAGGTCATCGAGGTGAACGGTGGCCAGTTGATGCCGTGAGCCGGCAATTGCATACTGCGTCTCGCAACCATGCATGTCGTGCGCACGTTTGCTGAGGTTGGAAGAAAGGGGAGAGGCAATGTACGGATTGATCGGAAAGATGCGGGCGGCGCGCGGCCAGCGCGACGCGATCATGGATGTGCTGCTCGCCTCGACCGGCGCCATGCCGGGTTGCCTGAGTTATGTCATCGCCCGCGACCCGGCCGATGCCGACGCGATCTGGGTGACCGAAGTGTGGACCGACGCCGCAAGCCACAAGGCTTCGCTGCAGCTGCCGGAGGTCCAGGCAGCGATCGCCAAGGCCCGGCCGATCATCGCCGGCTTCGAATTCCAGGTCGAGACCCATCCGGCCGGCGGTTTCGGCCTGCCCGCCATCAAGAACGAGTGACATCCCAACGCGGGGTCGGGGTCGTGAATTTCGTCCGAGACAGCGTTCGCATTTTTCTCTTCCAGGTCTAAGACCCAAACATGGACTCTTCGCCAGACCAACCGGCCGTCGAACGCATGGCGCGCATGCGTCCGGTTCGGCAGTGGCTGGTGCTGCTGATCGTCTCGCTGCTGTTCGCCGGCGCGCTGGAATACGCCGCACTGCCGGCGGCGCTGCTGATCGGCCCGATGCTGGCGGCGATCCTTGCCGGCACCAATGGCGCCACGGTGCGCGTGCCGCGGCCGCTGTTCGCCGCCGCCCAGGCCTTGGTCGGCTGTCTGGTCGCGGCGTCGATCTCCACCGACATTTTTTCGGTGTTCTACAAGGAATGGCCGCTGGTCCTTGTCGTGGTGCTGGCGACCCTTGCGGCGTCCAGCCTGCTTGGCTGGTTGATCAGCCGCTGGCGCATCCTGCCCGGCACCACCGCGGTCTGGGGCTCGTCGCCGGGTGCTGCCACTGCCATGGTGCTGATGGCCGGTGCCTTCGGCGCCGATCAGCGCCTCGTCGCCTTCATGCAGTATCTGCGCGTCATCTTCGTCTCGATGACGGCAGCACTCGTCGCCAAGATGTGGGTCGACACTTCCGGCATCGAGGTACCAGCCATCGTCTGGTTCCCGCCGATCGAACCGGCAGCCTTTGCCGCCACGCTCGGCGTGGCGCTGGTCGGCGGCCTGCTCGGCCGGTTGTGCCGGCTGCCGTCACCCTTCTTCCTCGGCACCTTCATCATCGGCACCATCGTCCATCTCGGCTTCGGCGTGGCGATGCAATTGCCGCCATGGCTGCTGGCGCTCTCCTATGCGATGGTCGGCTGGTCGATAGGGCTGAATTTTACCCGGGCGATCCTGCGTCATGCGACACGGGCGCTGCCGCAGATCGTCGGCTCTATCGTCGTGCTGATCGCCTTTTGCGGCGGGCTAGCCTGGCTGATCAGCCACGTCCTTGGTATCGATCCGCTGACCGCCTATCTCGCGACCAGCCCCGGCGGCATGGACAGCGTCGCCATCATTGCCGCCGCCGCGCAGAACGTCGACATATCCTTCGTCATGGCCTTGCAGTCGACCCGCTTCCTGGTCGTGCTCATCGCCGGGCCGAGCATAGCGCGGCTGGTGGCGAGAGCCGTCAGGGACTGAGATTCAAATATCCAGGGAAGAGGAAAAGTGCCCATGAAACGTCGTGTGAATGCCGTCGATCTCTCAGGCCGGGTCGCCGTGGTGACCGGCGGCGCGCAAGGCATCGGCCTTGCCGTCGCCCGGCGACTGCTGTCATCGGGTGCCAGCGTCGCCATCTGGGATGTGGACGAGACCGCCATGGCGAAGGCCGTTTCCGAACTCGCCCCGCTCGGCCGGGTCGAGGGTTTGCTGTGCGATCAATCGCTGATGGAGGCCGTCGACAGCGCCGCGACCGAAACCGAGCGCTCGCTTGGTCCGGTCGATCTGCTGGTAAACAATGCCGGCATCGCCGGACCGGCAGCGACGGTGGCGGATTATGATCCTGCCGCCTGGCGCCAGATAATCGACATCGACCTCAACGGCGTCTTCTACTGCTGCAAGCGCCTGGTGCCCGGCATGATCGCGCGCAGCTACGGCCGCATCGTCAACATCGCCTCGGTCGCAGGCAAGGAAGGCAATCCGAATGCCGCCGCCTATTCCGCCGCCAAGGCCGGCGTGCTCGCGCTGACAAAATCGCTCGGTAAGGAGTTGGCTGGCCACGACATCGCCGTCAACGCGCTGACCCCATCGCCCGCCCGCACCCGCATCCTCGAACAGCTCACTGAGGCCCAGGTCGCCTACATGCTGGGCAAGGTGCCGCGAGGCCGGTTCGTCGAAGTCGAAGAGGCGGCTGCGATGATCGCCTTCATGCTATCGGACGAAAATTCCTTCACCACCGGCGCAACGTTCGATCTCTCCGGCGGCCGCGCCACCTACTGAGAAGCGCCGCTGTTCCTTGCTGTCGCCGTCGCTGTCGGCCGCGAAGGACTAATTCAAGAGCCGCTCAGCGTCGCGGCAAGCCGGTCGGGAAGAAAGTCGACGAAGGCGCGAACCTTTGGCGACAAATGGCGATTGGACGGCCAAAGCAACCGGAACTGGCCGCGGCCGTCGACATGATCGTCCAGCACCGTGCGCAGCAGGCCGTCACGCAGCGCCTCGCGGACCAGGAAATCGGGCATCGAGCTGATGCCGAGCCCGGCCATCGTGGCGCCCTTCAGCGCCTCCGTGTTGTTGCAGGTCAGCATCGAGCGGACCTGCGGCTCGGCGCTGCCGCCGATGAACGGCCAGCCTTGCAGCTTGCCGCTGTTGGGAAAGCGGAAGCGGATGCCGTAATGGTTCACGAGATCGTCCGGGCGGCTCGGGTTGCCGTGCTGCTCGATATAGGAGGGTGCCGCACACAACAGCAGCCGGAAGGGTGCAAGCGGCCGCGCCACCAGGCGCGAATCCGGCAGGTCGCCGCTGCGGATCGCGATGTCGACGCCTTCGTCGATGAGGTCGACGATGCGGTCGTTAAAGTCGATGTCGAGTTCGATTTCGGGATAGCGCGCCATGAACTCGGACAGCACCGGGAACAGCAAATGATAGGTCACGATCGGCGTCGAAACGCGCAGCCGCCCATGCGGTGTTTCGCGGCTCCGCGACAGCATCGCCTCGGCATCGTCGATGTCGTCGAGGATGCGCCGCACCCGCTCGTTGAACAGCTTGCCCTCTTCGGTCAGGCCGATGCGGCGCGTGCTGCGCTGAAGCAACCTGACGCCGAGATCCTGCTCGAGCCTGGCGACGCTCTTGCCGACGGCCGATGCCGAGATGCCGAGCGTGCGGCCCGCAGCGATGAAGCTGCCGAACTCAGCCGTGCGGGCAAAGGCCAGGAGCCCATTGAGGCGTTCCATCGCATCTCTCCATTCGAGCGTTTCAGTCCGGTATATCTGGAGATTTAACACTATTTTTCTCGAAGTGTCGCGAGCCTATCTTCCCGTTACGACCGGCGCAGCAAGCTTGCGGCAGGCCGGCGGATCCTGGTTCAGATAGGAAATCCATGACCTCGAAGACCACAAACGGCGCGGTCGCGCCATGGCTTGTCCTGTTGTCGGTATGCCTTGCCGCCATGACAATGCCCTTGACCTTCACCGGCCCGGCCGTCGCGCTTTCCCGCATTGCGGCCGACCTCGGCGGCAGCCCGATCGCGCTCAACTGGGTGACCAACGCCTTCATGCTGACCTTCGCCGCCACCTTGATGGCATCAGGCGCGCTGGCCGACAATCATGGCCGCAAGCGGCTCTTCCTTGTTGGCCTCGCCACCTATGTGCTGGCATCGCTGGGATCGATGTTTGCCCCTGATATCGTCTGGTTCGATGTGCTCAGGGCTGCGCAAGGGCTCGGCAGTGCCGCCGCCTTTGCCGGCGGCGCCTCCGCTCTTGCCCAGGAATTCGATGGGCCATTGCGGCTGCGCGCCTTCTCCTTCCTCGGCACCAGTTTCGGCATCGGCCTCGCTTTTGGGCCGATCGCGTCGGGCCTGCTCATAGATGCTTTCGGCTGGCGATCGATCTTCGTCTTGGTGGCAGTGCTCGCGATTGCAGCCGCTTTGCTCGGCCTGCGCACCATCAGGGAATCGCGCGATCCGGATGCGACCGGCCTCGACTGGGCGGGAGCCGGCACCTTTACGATCGCGCTGGCATCGCTGACCTACGGCGTGCTGCAAGCGCCGCAGAGCGGCTGGACCGATCCCCTGGTGATCGGGCTTCTCGTGGCGGCCGCCCTTTGCTTTGCCGCTTTCGTCGTCGTCGAGCGGCGCGTGCGCCGGCCGATGCTCGATCTCTCGCTGTTCCGCTTTCCCCGCTTCGTCGGCGTCCAGTTCCTGGCGGCCGCTCCCGCCTATGGCTTCGTCGTCCTGCTGGTGCTGTTGCCTATCCGCTTCATCGGCATCGAGGGGATGAGCGAGATCAAGGCGGGGCAGTTGATGATCTGCCTGTCGGGACCGCTGTTGATCCTGCCACTGCTCGCCGGCCAGGTAGCGCGCTGGATCGCTCCGGCAACGATCTGCGGTGTCGGCCTGCTTGTGGCCGCCGGCGGCCTTGTCTGGCTGAGCCTGACACCGCCTGTCGTCGCAGCGCTGGTGGCGCCGCTGATCCTCATCGGCGTCGGCATCGCCTTGCCCTGGGGGCTGATGGACGGACTTGCCGTCGGCGTCGTGCCGAAAGAGCGTGCCGGCATGGCGGTCGGCATCTTCAACACCACCCGCGTCGCTTGCGAAGGCGTGGCGCTGGCGATCGTCATGGCAGTCCTGTCGGGTTTCACGGCAGCCCAACTGGCGGCTCAGGGAACGGCGTCTTCCCTGGATGCAACCGCCGCCGCGCAGCTGCTGGTGACCGGCAACATCGGCGAAGCGGCAGCCCGCTTGCCGGGTGCCGGAGCCACGGTCCTGGTCCAGGCCTATGAGATCGCGTTCGACAGGCTGCTGATCGTGCTGGCGGCAATCACCATCGTCACCGCCCTTGTCGTCTTTCTCGGCTTGCGCCGTGGATCGGCGGTGGAACACGAGACCATTGCTCTGCCGGTTTGCCAGGAAGGGTAGCTGAGCCGCGTCAGGAGATGACGAGGCTCGCTATGCGGTGGCCGTCCAGCACGAAGGTCATGTCACCCTCGCCGTTGAAGCCATTGCCTTTCACCGCAATGTGGACGCGGTAGCTGCCCTCGACCTCGGCGATGCGGACAATGCGAAGATTGGACTTCACGCCGATATTGTCCGACTGGTTCCAGCGCGCGATCTGCTGGCGGCCTTGGAAGGACCGCCCCCAGTCGGTCAGGGACGCGTCGGCTGTGAACGTGTCGAGAAAGGCTTCGCTATCACCCGCATTTGTGGCCTCGATAAAGCGGCGGATGGGCTCGGGTGTGGTCATCAATCGAGCCGGTGCATCAGATCGTCATCCAGCCAGCGGCCGAAGAAATAGACCAGTTGCTTGTGCCACCATGGCCAGTCATGACTGACATCGCCGCCCCAATAGTCGACCCAGGCGGGAATGGATTTGTCGCGCAGGATCTGTTCCAGCCTGCGCGTCTCGACCAGCATCCGCTCTTCCCAGGCGCCCTGCCCGCAGCAGAAGATCATCCTCAGCGCCTTCAGCCGGGCAAGCAGTTTTGGGTCTACGATGCCGGGCAGATAGTCGAGCGGCGAATTGTAGAAGATATCGCCTTCCAGCGCCTTGCCGAAGAAGTCGCCCGCCGAATAGACGCCCGACAGCGCGATGACGCCGCTGGCGAGTTCGGGAAAGCGAAAGACGAAATTCGTGGAATGATAACCGCCCATCGAACAGCCGGTGAACAGCGGCTTTAATTTGCGCCCGCCATTGGCTTGCTCAGCGGTCGCCAGAAACTCCGGCAGCGCCTCCTCGCGCACATATCGGAAATAAGCCTCATGGCGGCCGATGCGGTGCGCGGCGCCGGCATGCTTGTTGAAGAACGATTCCGAATCGATGCCGTCGGCCGCAAACAGCTGGATGCGGCCGGTATCGATGAATTCGGCCAGCGCTCCAACCCCCCCGGAATCCTCGAACTGGTAGAACCGCCCCTGCGACGTCGGGAACACCACCACCGGCCGGCCGGCATGGCCGTAGCGCTTGTATTCCATGTCGCGGCCGAGATTGCCGGAGAAACCCTTGTGATAGGAGATGTCCATCGCGTCTAAGCCTTTTCCGCGTGGATGTAGGCGACGGCCGCGCGCAGCTCTCTCTCGTCCTTCGAGCGCATCTGGTAGGCGTAATTTCCCATAGCGCGGCTGAAAACCTTTTCTATCGGCTGATGATGGACGATCTTGTCGCGATGCGCGGCTAGCACGTCCTCATGGCTGTGCAAATAGTGCAGGTGCTGCTTGCGGCTCGCGTAGACGGTGAAATACTTGCCCTCATAAGGACCACCGGCGGCATCCTTCACCACCATGTCGGCCCAGGCCGCGTAGACGTCGATGTCGAACGTGTAGTTGATCGCATCGGTCATCCAGGCGCCGGGCGGCCGCATGTTGACCTCAAGCGCGATGACGCGGTCGTCCTTGGTTTCGAACAGCTCGATGTGGAAGAAGCGCTCGCGCACGTCGAACGCCTTGAGGATCTTGCGGCCGGCCTCTTCGATCGCCGGTCGGACCTTGGGAAAGCAGGTGTAGCTCATGTGGCGGTCCTTGTTGACCACTTCCATGATGCTCTGGTCGTAGCGGTGGCTGGCCGCCAGCACCACCTCGCCGTCACGGTTGACCAGCCCATCGAAGGTCACCACCAGCCCCTCGATGAACTGCTCCATGACGAAGGTCACGTCCTCGGGCTTGTCTCTGAAGAACTGGTCAAGTTCCCTGGCGTTGGAAATCTTGAAGGTGTTCGAGGCGCCGGAACCGGAATCGGGCTTCACCACCACGGGATAGCCGACGCGGCGGATGAAGGTCATGGCACCGGCCCGGTCGGAGCATTTGCGCTGGGCGATGGTGTCGACGCCGCTCTTGCGAAAGAATGCACGCATGCGGCTCTTGCGCTTCAAATTCTTCACGAAATCGAGCTTGGTTCCGTAGATGTTGAAGTCGGTGCGGATGTTGGCTTCCAACTCCAGCCAATGCTCGTTGAGCGACTCGAAGCGCTCGATCCGGCCCCATTTGTGGATGAAATGACCCATCGCCCGGAACACAGGATCGTAGTCCTCCATGTCGGCGATGCGGTAATATTCCGACAGGGCCACCTTCAGCTTGCCGTCCAGCGCCTCATAAGGCGCATCGCCAATGCCCAGCACCGTGGCGCCGGCCTTCTTCAGCCGGTCGCAGAAATCGGCGCCGTTGGCGGGAAAATGCGGCGAGAAGAAAACAAAATTCACGGATGACCCCTCCGACGGCGAAGCATTGCGGCCTCGGCTACACGCAAGTCTGGCGCATTTGCCGCGCATGGGGAAGAGTGCTCGCGAGTGGTGGAATGGCAGCCCACTTGCCTGTCCATGGCGGCTCCTGTATGAACCCGCCATGAACACGCGCGTCTCCTCCGTCGCTTCCCGTCCGACCGGCTTTGCCGGCGAGACGGTGCGCGCGCTGGCATCGACCCTGCTTCTTCTCGGCCTTATCGGCGATCGCCGGGTTCGCTGAAGGAGCGCCCGGCGGTCGAACCGCCGCTTACGCGCACGCTCCTTGGCCAGTTCAGAAATTGGCAATTCACATCAAGCGAACGAAAATCTGATAAGGCGCTGCTCGCCCTGGAATCCGTCCGAAGACCGATCCGCGAGCCGCCGGGAGAACAAGACGATGGACGCACGAGAAGACATCCGCGCCGGCGAAGCCGAAAGCGTAAAACGCGCGGCCGGCCACATGCCGGGCGCGGCCCGAAAATACCAGCCCTATCCGACGGTCGGTCTCACCGACCGCACCTGGCCCAACAAGGTCATCGACAAGGCACCGGTCTGGTGCTCGGTCGATTTGCGCGACGGCAACCAGGCGCTGATCGATCCGATGGGTCACGAGCGCAAGGCGCGCATGTTCGCCCTGCTGCTCGACATGGGTTTCAAGGAGATCGAGATCGGTTTCCCCTCGGCCTCGCAGACCGATTTCGATTTCGCCCGCTGGTGCATCGAGGAAGGCAATGTGCCGGCTGATGTTTCGCTACAGGTGCTGGTGCAGTGCCGTCCCGAACTCATCACCCGCACCTTCGAATCTCTGAAGGGCGCCACCAACCCGATCGTGCATTTCTACAATTCGACCAGCGAGTTGCAGCGTCGCGTCGTCTTCGAGAAGGATGTCGGCGGTATCAAGCGCATCGCCACCGACGCGGCCAAGATGATCACCGACATGGCGGCCAAGGCCGGCGGCGGTTATCGCTTCGAATATTCGCCCGAAAGCTTTACCGGCACCGAGCTCGAAGTCGCGCTGGAGATATGCAACGCCGTCACCGAGATCGTGAAGCCGACAGCCGACAACAGACTGATCATCAACCTGCCGTCGACGGTCGAGATGTCGACGCCCAACATCTATGCCGACCGGATCGAATGGATGTGCCGCAACCTGGACGACCGCGAGAACCTGCTGATCTCGCTGCACCCCCACAACGATCGCGGCACCGGCATCGCCACCACCGAGCTCGGCCTGATGGCGGGTGCGGACCGCGTCGAAGGCACGCTGTTCGGCAATGGCGAGCGCACCGGAAATGTCGACATCGTGACGCTGGCGCTCAACATGTACACGCAAGGCGTCGATCCCCATCTGGATTGCTCCGACATCAACCGGATGAAGGACGTCTACGAATATTCCAACCAGCTGAAGATCTCCGAGCGCCATCCCTATGTCGGCGAACTCGTCTACACCGCCTTTTCCGGCTCGCACCAGGACGCCATCAACAAGGGCATGAAGGCCTTGAAGAAGGCCAACACGCCGGTCTGGGAAGTGCCCTATCTGCCGATCGATCCGGCCGATGTCGGACGCAGCTACGAGGCGATCATCCGCATCAACTCGCAGTCGGGCAAAGGCGGCATCGCCTATGTGCTGCAGGCCGATTACGGCCTCAATCTGCCGCGCAACCTGCAGATCGAGTTCAGCCAGGAGATCCAGGCGATCACCGACGCCGAAGGCAAGGAAGTGCCGGCAAAACGCATCCATGACCGCTTTATCGAAACCTATGTCGACCAGCCCGGCGCACGACTGAAGTTCCTCGACCATCACACCTATCCCGATACCGAGAAAAAGGGCCGGCGCGTGGTCGAGGCGGTGATCCTCGACAACGGCAAGGAGACGACAATCGCCGGCTCCGGCACCGGCCCGATCGACGGCTTCGTCGATGCGCTGTCGCGTCATGTTGGCGTCGACATGTCGGTGCTTGATTATTCCGAACATTCGCTCCAGCGCGGCTCGAACGCCTCGGCGATTTCCTATGTCGAGATGGAATATCCCGGCGGCAAGCTGTTCGGCGCCGGCATCAACACCAACATCGTCGCCGCCTCGCTGGAAGCCGTTGTTTCGGCCGCCAACCGGATAATCGGCCGCAAGGCCGGCTGATATTTTCCCGGGCGCCGAATGTCCGCGGCGCCCGGAAATCCCCCATTTGCCGAGGGAAATTCCGGTCTTTTGTGTCAACCACCGGCAACTATCCGGTGTGTTACGCGATCGCATAACATAAGCATGCTTGTATGGAAGTGCAGGCTCTATATGATTGCGCCTCAACCTGTGCCGACTTCGAGAGGATCGACACTTGCAGCATGCCACGCCTGCCGCCCCCGCAGTGCGCGAGACACTGGAGCGACTGCTCGCCAGCGAAACGTTCGGACGTTCCGAGCGCGCGCGCAAGTTGCTGCGCTATCTTGTTGAGCGCGAGCAGGCCGGCGAAGCCGACAGGCTCAAGGGTTTCTCCATCGCCATGGACGTCTTCGGCAAGGACGGCGATTTCGATTCGTCGACCGACGCCGTTGTCCGGGTGCAGGCAGGCCGGCTACGCGAACTTCTCCAGCATTATTTCGCCAATGAAGGCATAGCCGAACCGGTTCGCATTGCCATTCCGCGCGGCGGCTACGTGCCGTCCTATGAGCTCAACGCCATACGCCTGCCGGTTGGGCAGGAGCCGCTTGCGGCGGCGGTAGCCGCCTTGCCCGGATCGCCCGACCAGACGGCTCTTGACGCCGTTCCCGCTGGCGCGACGGCCGCGGGGGTTACAGAACCTGGGCCTTCGCTGGCGCGCCATCTCCAGTTCTTCTGGGTCGCCATGACGCTGGTCATCCTCATGCTGGGCGTGCTCATCCTGCGCCAGGGCAGCGGCGCATTGCTTGCCAGCAGTGATCCGACCTCGGTGGTCGAGACCGCTGGCGTAACGAGCAGCATCGCATCGCCGTCGATGGAGGCCCTGCCCCTCGTCTACATCGCCGTGAAGGCCACCGGCCCCGAGGCCGGCCGCGTCGCCGCTTCGCTGCGCGCCGGCCTTGCCGGTTTCGACACCATCGACTTCATCGGCCGCGACGCCGACAGCAAGCGCGACCCAAGCACCGACCCGACCAGCTTCGTTTTCGATGTCCTGCCGGGACCAATGGCAGGTGACGTGACGCTCGAACTGCAGAGCGTGGCGACCGGCCGCGTGCTTTTGTCCCGCAGTCTGACGGCCGCCGACAGCGCACCTGGCACCGTCGAGGATCGTATCGCCGCCATCCTCAGCTCGACCATTCCCGCCTCCGGCCCGCTCTACAGCTACATCGAACAGAACGGCATTCAGACCGGGCTGACGAGCTGCCTGATCCTCAACGACAGATACTATCTCGACCAGAGCACCAGGACGCACGAGGCTGCCTATCGCTGCCTGGACAAGCTCGCCGGCCAGGGTGCGAAATCGTCCTTGGTCTATTCGGAACTGGCCTCCCTGACCCTTGAGGCCGCCACCGATCATTACGCCTATCCGCCTGGCGCGACGGTCGAACAGGCAATGTCTTTCGCCCATCGCGCCATCCAGATGGGACCGACCAGCCCCTATGCGCACCGCGCCTATGGCTACCTCAATTCGCGCCTCGGCAACACCGAGGAATCGATCCGCTGGATGCGCAAGGCCTATGAGCTCAACCCCTACGACCTCGGCATGGCTGCCGCTTACGGCTATGGCCTGATCTTTGCCGGCAAATATGCCGAGGGAACACCCATCCTGACCCATGCCGTCGAGACGTTCAGCGGCCATCCGACATGGTGGGATTTTGGGCTCTTCGCCGGGCAATTCATGCTGGGCGACATGAACAAGGCCGCGATAGCCAGCGAGTCGCTGCGCACGACGGCGATGAAATCGCATTATCTGGCGGCGCGGCTGATCGGCGCCAAGGCTGCCGGCCGCGAACAGCTGGCAGCCAAGCTTCTGGATGAGCTGACCACCAAATTCCCGAAATTCGCCGCCGATCCGCGCGCGGCCTTCGCCGAGCGCAAATATCCCGCCGATCTGACCGACCGGCTGGTTGAGGCGCTGCGCGCCGCGGGCCTCGGCAACGCCAGCTAGTCTTTCCGGATCGCGAAAACTTTACTGGCCATCGGTCAGGACTGGGAGCAATCCAGCCTCGATTCGAATTTCCTCTCCGGTCTTGCAATAATCGCACATTTTCATGGTCTCATCCCTCTATGTTGCCGAGCGTGGCGCCGGGCCGAAGACGGTCGTCCTGCTGCATGGCTTCGGTGGTTGCCATGATATCTGGCGCGAGGTGACCGCGTCGCTAGGGCCCGATGTCAGGACCTTGGCCTACGATCTTCCGGGACACGGACTGTCTCTCGAATTTCCTGGCAGCGGCCCGGCCAAAACAGCGGCGCGAGCGGTTCTCGCCGATATCGCCGCACGCGGGATAGCAAGGGTGCATGTCGCCGGTCATTCGCTGGGCGGCGCGGTCGCCTCCCTGATGGCGCTTGCCGAGCCTGAAAGGATAGGCTCGCTGATGCTTCTGGCGCCGGGCGGTGTTGGCCCCGAGATCAACGGACCGCTGTTGCGCCGCTACGCCGCGGCCGCCGACAGACGGGAAATCCGCGCCTGCCTTGCCGCCATGTCGGGACCGCAAAGCCCGCCGCCCGAACGCATCGTCGGCGTCCTGGCGGACGTACGCCGTCGCCCCGGCCAGTTGCGCAAGCTGGTTGAGATATCAGCCGTCATGACCAGGAACGAGCGGCAGGGCGTCATCCCCCGCGAACAGCTGGACACGCTCGACATGCCGGTGATGGTGGTTTGGGGAACGGACGATCCGGTGCTGCCCTTTACCCAGGCTGATTGTCTGCCGGCGCATTTTCATATTCATCACGTGCTCGATGCCGGCCATATGCTGGTCGAGGAAGTGCCTGATGTGGTCGCCCAGGCCGTGCGCCGAAACATGGCACGCCGCGGCAGGCGCCTGCGTCCGGCATTCGAGGCCGCGGCGAGCTAACTTACTTGCGCCCCGCATCTCGCCAGTGCATTTTGCCGCCGCCTGTGTTAACTCGCAATTAACCATATCAGCGAGGCGACGCCGATGAAGGACACTGGCGAAAACATCACCCCCATCGACACCTCCCGCAAACTGTCCGACGCCGTTCGCGATGTGAAAAATGCCTTCGCCGATCGCGACGATGTCGTGGTCGATATGCGCGAGGCACACCGGATGCGGCTTGATCTGCTCGCCGCCGAGCTCGCCCCGGTCTTTGCCGACGTGCCCGCCGACATGGACAATTTCGACTTCGTCGTCTCCTCCGGCCTGCAGCCCCGCCTGTGGATCGACGCCGTCAGCCATGTCGCCATGGGGCGCGACCGCCGCACCTACCGCTTTCTCAGGGATACCCGCATCGGCCGCGTCGTGCTCGCCGAATCGACCGATATGAAACCGGTCGCCGATCAGGTCACGCGCTATGTGGCTGAGCGTATCGTCGAGCGCCAGCGCATGATGGAGGGCGGTGTCGAGCCGGCCGTCGCCGACCTGAAACGCGCCGCCGTGCCGGAAGCTGAGCCGCCCTTGCAAGCAGCCGTGCCCCGCAGGGGGTGGTCGACGTTCCTTTCCGGTCTCGGCTTGGTCGCCGCCGGCGCGCTTGTTGGCCTGGCGGTGGCGGCCGCGCTGTTTTGGGATCGCCTGATGGCGATGAAGATCAGCTTCTGATCAACGATCTGGAGGCCTCGGTGTCTGCGCGCCGAGTTCAATGACCTGCAGGTCCGATGGCGGCAAGGCCGGCCCGGTCAGGCCGCGCCGCGTCAGGCGAATCAGCCAATTGCCCTTCTCCCCGTCAATATCGAGCAGATTGTACTGCGCCGCCGGGTTCTTGCTGCCTGGCGACTGCCCGGCGGCGGCGACGCCGACGACCGGAATCCTGGCGCCGCGCCCGCCGATGAAGAACAGCGACGGCAGATGCGAATGGCCGTGCAGCACGAGTTCGGCGCCATGCCTATGAACGGTCTTGTGGAAGCGGGAGATGCCGAACAGGCGCTTTTGCTGGGCGACGGCGCCGCGCACCGGCGGATGATGGATCATGATCACCCGCAACAGGCCGCGTTTGTTCGTTGCGTCGAGCACTGTCGCCAGCCTTTGCGCCTGACCTTCGAGGAAGAAGCCGTTGGCCATGAACGGCGCCGTGGCGCGCGCCGTCGAAACGCCGATCAGCGCGACATTGCCGCGTACGCGCAGATAGGGAAAAGCGTTGCGGTCGATCGGCGCAGTCACGCCGTCGCCGCTCATCCACGCCGCCCAGGAGCGGCAGACCTTGTCGAAGGCGCCCGGCACATAGGCGTCGTGGTTGCCCGGCACCACCGAGACATCCTCCGGCGAACCCAGCGTCTCAAGCCAGTGCTTGGCCATCTCGATCTCGCCGTCGAGCGCCAGATTGACCAGATCGCCGGTAACGGTGAGGTGGTCGGGTGTACTCGCCTTCATGTCGGCGACGATGGTGTCGATGACGGCATCGTGCATATGGCGGCGGCGGTTGCGCTGCCAGTTGACGTAGCCGACGACGCGCTTGGACGCGAGTTCGCGATAGGTTACACCGGGAAGCGGCCCCAGATGGACATCGGAAATATGCGCGAGCCTGAACATCCTTCCTTCATAGGCGACGCGCTCCCCGCTTTCCACTCACTGTTTCCTGCCCATCCACGGTTTCGCTAGTCATGGCTATATCGGACCCGGAGCAGGCGTTTCGCCAGACCGGCTGGGCAGGCCTCAGGGCAAGGCTGTTCCATCTCTATTTCCTTCTGCGGCGGCCGATGACGCTGGGCGTGCGCGGCCTGATCCACGATCACGCCTCGAACACCGTCTTCCTCATCCGCCACACCTACGTTCCCGGCTGGCAATTGCCGGGCGGGGGCGTCGAAGTCGGCGAGACGCTCGGTGAGGCGCTGGTGCGCGAACTGGCCGAGGAAGGCAACATCGCGCTGACAGCCCAGCCGGTGCTGAAATCGATGCATTTCAACCGCCGCTCCAGCCGCCGCGACCATGTCGGCCTCTATCTCATCGAAACCTTCAACCAGACCGCGCCGAAACTGCCGGACCACGAGATCGCCGAAGCAGGCTTCTTTCCGCTCGACCGCTTGCCGCATGGCACGACGCCGGCGACGCTGCGGCGGCTTGCCGAGGTTTTTGAAGGCCAGCCGGTATCGCCGTACTGGTAGGCTGTCAATCCGATGCTCACGCCGCCTGCCTGAACCGCGCCCGGTCGTGCGGCGCGCCATAGTCGAGCCCAGGCCCGACCGGCACGATGCGCGTCGGGTTGATGCTCTCGTGGCTGCCGTAATAGTGCATTTTGATGTGGTGCAGGTTCACCGTGCCGGCGATACCAGGCACCTGGTAGAGGTCACGCAGATAGTTCGAAAGGTTCGGATAGTCGGCTATACGGCGCAGATTGCATTTGAAATGGCTGAAATAGACCGGGTCGAAACGCACCAGCGTGGTGAACAGCCGCCAATCGGCCTCGGTGACACGCTCGCCAGTGAGATAGCGCTGTTTTGACAGTCGGCCCTCCAGCGTGTCGAGCGCCGCGAACAGCTCGCCGAACGCCTCTTCATAGGCCGCTTGCGTGGTGGCAAAGCCGGCGCGGTAGACGCCGTTGTTGACGGCGGGAAAGACCAGCGCATTGACCTTGTCGATCTCGCCGCGCAGGCCTGGCGGATAGGAATCGAGAGCGGCATCGCCCCACTCGTCGAAGGCCGAATTGAGCATGCGGATGATTTCGGCGGATTCGTTGGAGACGATGGTCTCTTCCTTCTTGTCCCACAGCACCGGCACCGAAACCCGGCCCGAATAGGCTGGATCGGCCTTGGTGTAGATTTGGTGCAGGAAGTCGAGGCCGTAGAGCGTGTCGCCGGTGGCGCCATCCTCGGCCAAAAACGTCCAGCCCTCAGCACCGAGGAAATGATGCACGACTGAAACCGGGATGATGTCTTCTAGCTTCTTCAGCGCGCGAAAGATCAGCGTGCGGTGCGCCCACGGACAGGCGAGCGAGACATAAAGATGGTAGCGTCCGGGCTCGGCCTTGAAGCCGCGCGTACGACCTTGCGCCGACGCGCCGTCGCGCGTGATCCAGTCACGCCACTGCGTCTCGGCGCGGATGAACCTGCCGCTGCTATCGACATTGGCCGGACGGTCCTGCCATTTGCCTTCGACCAGCAATCCCATACGAAATCTCCTTGCGTGCCTTGGCCAATGTAGTCGCAAGGCGGCAATGTCGAAGCCGTCATCTGCTGAACAGAGCGTCACTCGTATGAAACGCCGGATGAAAACAGCCGATTGCAGCCGCCGGAAATTGATGCTAGCGGACACTCCGCATGTTCGATCTTGGCTTGATCCGGTTTGACCGACGACGAAAGGGCGCCCGCGCTTAGAAAGCGCTGACTGGCGAACGCTGCCGCTTGCAGCAACCTTTCCTCTTTATCGGACCGCGAAGACCATGAGCCTTGCCGACGTGAAATACCTGCCGGAAACTCCGGCGCATGATCCCGAAATCGAAGCCATCAACGACGAAGCCTTTGGCCCCGGCCGTTTCGTGCTGGCCGCCTACAAGATTCGCGAGACCGGCGGCCACGAGCGCTCGCTATCCTTTGTCGCCATGAATGGCGACATCATCGTTGCTTCGGTGCGCATGACCCGCATCGCCGCCGGCGCCGGACGCGCGCTGATGCTCGGGCCGCTCGCCGTGCGGCCCGCCTTCAAGAATCTCGGTATCGGCCGCCGGCTCGTGGCGATCGCGCTGGAGGCGGCCGCCAAGGCCGGCGCGCCGGCGGTGATCCTTGTCGGCGACGAGCCTTATTACGGCCCGCTCGGCTTCAGAAAGATCCCCCGCGGCCAGATCTCCATGCCGCGCCCGGTCGACCTCGACCGGCTGCTGTCGCACGAGATCGTGCCCGGTGCCGTGGCGCGGCTCTCCGGCGAGGTCGGCCATGCCAGCCTTGCCAGGATCGCGGAGCAGGCACCAATGATGGCCTGAGCTCCAGGATCGGTCGCGGCACCGGTCGCGATGGATCCCCATTGGTCAGGTTGCATTGGTCAGGTTGCACCATGGCGGCGACCTCCGTAGCATGACCGGAACAGCACGGAGCACGCAGCATGAACCCGAACGGCCAGATTGCGATCATAACCGGCGGCGGCTCCGGCCTCGGCGAGGCAACCGCCCGCGCGCTGGCCGACAAGGGCGCGCGCGTCGCCATTTTCGATGTCGGCATCGACCGGGCATCGAAGGTGGCGGGCGACATTGGCGGCGCCGCCATCCAGTGCGATGTGAGCAGCGCCGACAGCGGTGCGGCCGCGGTCGCCGAGGTGGAAAAGAGACTTGGGCCAGCGCGCATCCTGGTCAATTGCGCGGGCATTGCCATCGGCGTGAAGACGATCGGCAAGGATGGTCCACATCCGCTCGACCAGTACCGCAAGGTGATCGAGATCAATTTGATCGGCACCTTCAACATGATCCGACTCGTCGCCGACCGTGCCGCCAAACTCGAACCGCTGCAGGGCGGCGAGCGCGGCGTCATCGTCAACACCGCGTCGGTGGCCGCTTATGATGGCCAGATCGGCCAGGCCGCCTATGCCGCATCCAAGGGCGGCGTCGTCGGCATGACGCTGCCGGTTGCCCGCGACCTGGCGCGCTCCGGCATTCGCGTCTGCACCATCGCGCCCGGCATCTTCAAGACGCCAATGATGGCCGGCATGCCGCAGGAGGTGCAGGATTCGCTCGGCGCGGCCGTGCCCTTCCCGTCCCGCCTCGGCGAGCCGTCCGAATATGCCGCGCTCGCCCTGCATATCGTCGAAAACCAGATGCTCAACGGCGAAACCATCCGCCTCGATGGGGCAATCCGCATGGCGCCGAAATAGACGGCCATGGCGGCCGGCGCAGTGAAGACCGGTCCGCTGGCGGGCCTGAAAGTCATCGAGATGGCTGGGCTCGGCCCGGTGCCTCTGGCCGGGCTGATGTTGTCAGAGATGGGCGCCGAGGTGCTGCGCATCGAGCGCACCGGTTCGGACCAACCCCTGCTGCCGCTCTCCGATGCGTACAATCTCGACCGTCACGGCCGCTCCATCCTGCGCGTCGACCTCAAGCAGGCCAAAGGAACGGAACTGCTGCTGCGCCTTGTCGAAAAGGCCGATCTGTTTGTCGAAGGCTTTCGCCCCGGTGTGATGGAGCGGCTTGGTCTCGGCCCGGATGCTGCATTGGCGCGTAATCCGGCGCTGATTTACGGCCGCATGACCGGCTTCGGCCAGGACGGGCCGCTCGCAGGTCGCGCCGGCCACGACATCACCTACCTCGCCTATTCCGGTGTGTTGCACGCCATCGGCCGGGAGGAAGGCCGGCCGGTGCCGCCGCTGAATCTGATCGCCGACAATGGCGGCGGCGCCATGATGCTGATCGCCGGGGTGCTTGCAGCGCTGTTCGAGCGCTCGCGCTCTGGCAAAGGCCAGGTGATCGACGCGGCGATGGTCGAGGGCGCTTCGATGCTGGCGGCCCCCATACACGCCTTCATGTCGGCAGGTCTGTGGAGCGACCGGCGCGGCGCCAACCTGCTCGATTCCGGTGCGCCCTTCTACGACACCTATGAGACGGCGGACGCACGCCACGTTGCGGTCGGCTGCCTTGAGCCGCGCTTCTTCGCCGCCTTCGCAAGGCTGCTGCCGCTCGGCGAGGATTTTGTCCGCGGCCAATACGACGAGGCGTTGTGGCCGGACATGCGCGCGGCCATTGCCGACCGGTTCCGGCAGAAGACACGCGACGACTGGGACGCGCTGTTTGCCGCAAGCGATGCCTGCGTGGCGCCGGTTCTGTCGCTGGCCGAAGCCAGGGATCATCCGCACAACCGGGCGCGTCACGCATTTGTGAAGGCCGGTGCGCTCGAGCGCCCCGCGCCCGCGCCACGCTTCTCGGCCTCGCAGCCGGCGCTTGCCGGCATGTCTGAAGATGACGGTCAGCTGCCCCAGACTGTGCTGGCGCGCTTCGGCTTTTCGACAGCCGAGATCAAAGCGCTTGTCAAAGCCGGCATGATTGGCCAGTAACTGGATTTAGAAAATCAACTTACCTGGTGAGCATTTTGGACCAGCCGAAGAAGGACGTCATTCGCGCGACGGACGCCGAGGCGATCAGGCTGGCCGCAACGCTGATCCGCAGCGCCCGTTTCGGCGCCCTCGCGGTGATCGAGCCGTCGACCGGCGCACCGCTGGCCTCCAGGGTCGGAGTCGCCACCGACATCGATGGCACGCCGCTGATCCTTGTCTCGGCGCTGTCAGCCCATACCGGCGCCATGCTTGCCGAGCCGCGCTGCTCGCTGCTTGTCGGCGAACCCGGCAAGGGCGATCCGCTGGCGCATCCCAGGATAACGCTGGTCTGCCGGGCGCAGCCGCTGGAACGCGGGTCGAGCGCGCATGCCCGGGCCGAGCGGCGCTATCTCAACCGCAATCCCAAGGCAAAGCTCTATGCCGAGCTCGGCGATTTCTCGATCTTTCGCCTCGAGCCGGAGCGCGCCAGCCTGAATGGCGGCTTCGGCAAGGCCTACCTGCTCGACCGTGCCGATCTCATCACCGAGGGGCCGATCGTCGACGAGCTGGCCGCCAGCGAACAGTCCGCTCTCGACCACATGAATGCCGACCATCTCGACGCCATCGCCGTCTATGCCCATCATTTCGCCAGGGTTGAAGGTGATGGTTGGACCATGACCGGCTTCGATGCCGATGGCATGGACCTGGCATCGGGCGACACCGTTTGCAGGGTCTATTTTCCGCAGCCGTTGAAGACCGCGCGCGACCTGCGGCCGGTTCTGGTCGACATGGCCAAAGCCGGTCGTGCGCCAGCTACGCAAGGATAATCGTCATGAATCAAAAGCACGTCTTGAGATTTGGGCGAAATGATCTACGATTCAGACGACGCTGAATCAGCAGCGTGATCCATAGCTGAATTATAGCAGCCAACGCTATTTGCCCCCATAGCGTTTGGATGAGCAGGAAAACATGGGGCATCGATGGTCTCGACCAAACTAATCGCCAATGCCGAATCGGCGGCGACATTTCTGACCCTTATGGGCAACGAAAAGCGGCTCTTGATCATGAGCTATCTGGCCGACGGTGAAATGTCGGTCGGCGCCATCGCCGAAAAGGTGATGCTCAGCCAGTCCGCTTTGTCGCAACATCTGGCCAAGCTCAGGGCGCTCGATCTTGTCGAGACCCGCCGCGACCGGCAGATGATCTACTATTCCTGCAAGTCCGAAGCCGTGCGCGAACTGTTGCGCATGCTGGACGGCATTTTCGGGATAGGCGACTTGTCCCAGATGGCAACGCGTCTGCGCCGCGCCGGGACTTGACCTGCAGGGCTTGACTGGCGGCTCCGATCGCTCCTTACCTCGCTGACGATTTTTCGCCGGCCGAGGTATTGATGGATCCGATCCAGATCGACGACGCGCGCGATCCGCGGGTCGCCGCCTATCTCGACATCCGCGAGCGCGATCTCACCGGCCGCCATGGCCGGTTCGTTGCCGAAGGCAAGGTGGTGCTGGACGTCCTGCTGTCAGCCGGACGCTTTGCTGCGGAGTCGGTCCTGGTCCTCGAAAACCGGCTGGCCGGGCTCCACGACATCCTGCGCAAGGCCCCTGCCGACCTGCCGGTCTACGTTGCGGCAAGCGCCGTCATGGACAGGATCGCCGGCTTCCACATGCATCGCGGTATATTGGCGATCGGCAGCAAGGGCACGCCACAGCCCGCCGAGGCCTTGCTCGACACCTTGCCTGCCGAAGCGTTGATCGTCGTTCTCATCGGCATCGCCAACCATGACAATATCGGATCGATCTTCCGCAATGCCGCCGCCTTCGGCGCCGATGCCGTCTTCGTCGACGCCACCTGTTGCGACCCACTGTATCGCAAGGCGATCCGCGTCTCCGTCGGCGCCGCGTTGAAGGTGCCCTTTGCGTCCTTCGGCGACACTGAAGCTTTCATCGCGAAGCTCGGCGAGTTGGGCTTCGGCCAGGTCGCTTTGTCGCCGCGTGGTGAGGCTGACATTCGTGATGCCGCGCGACCGAAACGACTGGCGCTCTATCTCGGCACCGAAGGCGAGGGCCTCCCGGAGAGCCTGCTTGCCCGCCTGCGGACGGTGCGGATCGCGATGTCGGAAGGGTTCGACAGCCTGAATGTCGCTGCCGCGTCAGCCATTGCGCTGCACCATTTTTCGCCCTGATAGGCGTAGTCAGGCAATTCCAAGCCGGGGCTTGAAACTCAGCTCGGCAAATCTGCCTTCTGCAACGCCCGCACGCGATCGGCCAGGCTGGTGGTTCCTGACCGCGTTTCCTGCGGCGCCGCCAGCGCCTTGGCGATCGGTGAATCAGGTCCTTCGAGCTTGGCCGTCAAATGGACGACCTCAGCCGCCAGATTGTTCATCTGTTCGCGCAAGGCAGAACCGGCATCATTGCCATTGCCGGGGCCATTCCCGGGCTTCGCGGATCCAGAACCGCCAAGCTCCGCCTTCATCCGCTTGTTTTCGCGGGCCAGCGTCGTCAGCCTGGCTTCGAGCCGCTCTCGGTCGCCTTCGAGCTTGGCGAGCGTCTTGTCGATGTCCTCGTTCCTGGCGCGGGCACTGTCTTGCGCACCAACCAGGCCAGCAGCCGCGGCGCCTCCCGCAGCCTCGCCCTTCACCCGTTCGCGAAGCCGGGCCAGTTCCTTTTCGCGGCGATCGAGCTTGTCCTCGCGATCGGCAAGCGTGGCGAGCAGACGCTCGAGCTTTCTGTCGAGGTCGGCGGTTCTTTTCTTTTCGGCCTTCAAGGCATCGCGCGTGGCCTTGCCTTCGGCGACGACTTCCTGATGGCGCTTGTCGGCCTCCTTGCGCTGGCCGCGCAGCACTGAAATGTCGTTGGCGAGTTTTTCCAGCTCGGATTCGCGCGCCACCAGTTCGATCTGACGATTGCTGGAGGAGAAGGACGCGTCGTCGTACATATGTTCGAGCTTTTCCAGCTCGAGCGCGCGCTTTTCCATCATGCGCTCTGTTTGTGCAAGCCTGTCAGACAGCTGTTGTATCTGCTGCTCGCGATGCAGGAGCAATTCGTTTTTTTCCCCGAGCTCCGAAAGCGCCTGCTTCTTGTCCTTGCGCTCGACCGCCAGGCCCTTCAGCGCCTCGCGGCCGCGATTGATTTCGACGAGTTGCTCATTCGCCTGCTCACGCAGCGTCTTGATGCTGATTTCGAGCCGGCGCGTCGTCATGGCGAACTCGGCCCGCAAGCTGTCCTTGTCGGCCTGGATCTCGGCCAGCGTTCGCGGCACCGACGCCTCGACACGCTTGCGTGTCAGCACAACCGCCCGCCGCCAGATGGCCGGCGCGACCAGCAGCGCCAGAAAGCCTGCGCACAGAAAGCCGAGGGCGAAGAACAGGATCGACTGAACCAAGGTGACTACCCGTTACGGGCGGGCCGCTATCCGGCAACCGCCACTCTGGACTTTGCCATGTTCGCATGACGCAAATCCAGCGCTGCGGCAAGGGTTTGCCGCAGCTGCACCGGGTCAGAATCTGTTGATCGGGTCGAAGTGTGGTCGGAATCGCTCAGAAAGGATTCCAGGTCGGCCTCTGCGTCAGCTTCAGATAGCCGAGATTGACGCCAAGTCGCGCGCCGACGCCGGTGCGGATCGGCACCAGCAGCACCCTGTTGTTCTGCAGCACGTTGAAGCCGACGCCGGCCACGACATAGGCCGAACCGGCAACGCCGCCGAACCGATTGTAGAGATTGCTGACGTCGTCGAGGTTATAGACGAGCATCATCACCCGCGATCCCTCGCCGCCGAAATCCCAACCGAGCGAAGGCCCTTGCCAGAACACCTTATGGTCGCCGGCATTCTTGGTGTAGAGCGTACCTTCGCCATAGGTCAGGCCCCCGATCAGCGCGCCGGATCCCTCTTCGCCGAGCAGATAGCCATTGGGCAGGCCGTAGGAGGCAAAAATCTTCTCGACGACGGTTGCGAGACCGCCCGACGTCGCGCCGAAGAACTTGTGACCGGAATCGACGATCTCCTGAGCGGTGTATTCCTGTGCCCGCGACGCAGAGGTTGAGAAAGCGAGAGCGCCCATGAGGGCAATCGCCATGAAGAAGACGCGGACAAACGTCCGGTCGTAGAATCGGGAAACCATGCTTCCAATCTCCGTCAGGGAGCACTTTCGCCGACGCCTCGCACCCCGTCCGGCTCTTTAGGCGGCCGTTAAGGATGACTGTTACGGGCAAACTATGCCGTAATCCTTTTTCAACCATTAACCTCCCACATGAACATGGCGGTTCGAAGGCTGTTTCTGACGGTCTGCGCGGGCTCCCATCCTGTGCAAAGATGCCGTTTTTCTCACAAGAATTGTGGATTGTTGCTGCACGCTCGGGCGCTGTGTATTCAGAATGCCTGGGGGGAGAGAGCGTGATTCGGGTGGTGAGCGTGGCTGTCGGCCGCGCGGCCACCAGGATGTGAATTTTAGCAGGGATTTTTCGCCGATGGCTGAGCTTTTCTCTCTCTCCGCACCCGATCTCGCAGCCTTGTTGTGCAGCCGAGTCTGCCACGACATCATTTCGCCGGTCGGCGCCATCAACAACGGCCTTGAACTCCTGGACGAGGGCGGCGCCGACGAAGACGCCATGAAACTGATCCGGCAGAGCGCCAGAAACGCTTCGGCCCGCCTGCAATTCGCCCGCATCGCCTTCGGTGCCGCCGGTTCGGCGGGCATGATGATCGACACCGGCGATGCCGAGTCCGTCGCCATCGCCTTCCTGAAGAACGAGAAGCCGGAATTGATCTGGAACGGGGTTCGCGCCCTGCTCCCCAAGAACAAGGTCAAACTGCTGCTCAATTTGCTGCTTGTCGCCAATGCCGCCATCCCGCGCGGTGGCAGATTGGTGGTCACGCTGGAAAACCTCGACACCGAGCCGCGCTTTGCGCTTGCCGCAAGCGGCCCGATGCTGCGCGTGCCGCCGAAATTCCTCGAACTCCATTCCGGCAACAAGCCCGAGGAGCCTATCGACGCCCATACCGTCCAGCCCTACTACACGCTGCTGCTGGCGCGTGAGGCCAACATGACGATCTCGATTCACGCGACCGCCGAAGAGATCGTGCTGTCCGCGGCCTGAGCGAAGCCGTTCGGCAGGACGCCGAGCATCAAGAACAATCAAGTATCTTTTCCCGCTGATATTTGCGGCAATTCAGAACAGGCAAGTTTCATTGCCGGCAACGCCCCTGCAGAATGGGGCTGCAAACGACATGTTTGTAAAAACTTTACCTAACGGCTTTTCTGCTTCTTTACCAGATCGGCCTAGTGTGCATCCCGATACCCGGATGCCGCCGGTTCGCCCCATGGCAAAGAGGACCCGGAAATGAAGCGCTGCATGTTTGTCGACGATTCGAGCGTCATCAGAAAGGTTGCAAAACGGATTCTTGGCGGCTCCGACATGGTGGTGATCGAAGCAGCAACTGGACTTGATGCTGTCGAGATGTGCGCTGCCGAGATGCCTGATGTGATTGTCGTCGACGGCGCCCTGCCGGACATGCAAGCGGTCGACGTCATTCGCCAGGTTCGCGCCATGGAGAGCACGATCAAACCGCAGATTCTGATCTCACTGGTCGAGGTCGATGTTGCCTCGATCATGAAGGCAAAGCGCGCCGGCGCCCAGGGTTATCTGTTGAAGCCGTTCAACCGGCCGCAACTGCTCGAACGTTTTCGTACCTTGAAGGTTGCCGCCTGATTCGGCTCGTTTTCGGCCAAAAAGGACAGCAAAAAACCCGGCCTGAGCCGGGTTTTTGCAATGGTTCAATCGGATGGTGTTCGCTCAGGCGCTGACGCGGATGTCTTCCGGCTCGCGCAGCACATAGCCGCGACCCCAGACCGTCTCGATGTAGTTCTGGCCACCGGATGCTGCGTCGAGCTTCTTGCGCAGCTTGCAAATGAAGACGTCGATGATCTTCAGTTCCGGTTCGTCCATGCCGCCATAAAGGTGGTTGAGGAACATTTCCTTGGTCAGCGTGGTGCCCTTGCGCAGCGAGAGCAACTCCAGCATCTGGTATTCCTTGCCGGTCAGATGCACGCGCTGGCCGCCGACTTCGACGGTCTTGGCGTCGAGATTGACCACCAGGTCGCCGGTGGTGATGACCGACTGGGCATGGCCCTTGGAACGGCGCACGATGGCATGAATGCGGGCGACCAGCTCGTCCTTGTGGAACGGCTTGGTCATATAGTCGTCGGCGCCGAAGCCCAGGCCGCGCACCTTGTCCTCTATACCGGCCATGCCGGACAGGATCAGGATCGGCGTCTTCACCTTGGACAGGCGAAGTGTCCGCAAGACTTCGTAGCCGGACATATCGGGAAGGTTGAGGTCGAGAAGAATGATATCGTAATCATAAAGTTTACCGAGATCGACACCTTCTTCGCCGAGGTCGGTCGTGTAAACATTAAAACTTTCAGATTTGAGCATCAGCTCGATGCTCTGAGCGGTTGCACTGTCGTCTTCTATCAGCAGAACGCGCATTTCATTCCCCTTTTCTGCCGCCGGACCATGTCACGACCCATCCGGGACCGGAGCAGTGATTGCCTGAACAGAGGCTGCCATCGAATGGTTAACAAAACCTAATTCCGCACCAAGGACGGTACCAGATTTTTTAACCCCTTTCTACACCCTCTTGAATCTAATGATGAATCACAGAACCAAATCGCTAATGCAACACATTAATAAGTCGGACTAAGTGACTCAAGGGACTCGCTGGCCGGCTTCCGTATCGGGAGCCGGAATTTTTACCCGGCCTTAAGTCCTCGCCCTTATGATTAACAATGCGCGTAAACGAATGGTTACCGCCGGCAAAAAACTTTAGGGATTTGTTTCCCATAGTTCGGGGAATGCCGGTGGATACGGGCGACGCCAGGCCCTGGCGGGCGGATTGGACGATATGTGCAGGTGTGCGTTTCCGGGAGTACCGAATCATGAAGTCACGTGAAAACCTCGTTCGGCTGAAGCAATTTCAGGTGAATGAGAAGCGGCGGCAGCTGCTGCAGCTCGACATGATGATCGCCGAGTTCGAGCGCATGGCCGTTGAACTGGAGCTTCAGATCACCGCCGAGGAGAAGAAGGCCGGCATCACCGACATCAATCATTTTGCCTATCCGACCTTCGCCAAGGCGGCGCGTCTGCGCCGTGATAACCTCAGAAACTCTCAAAGCGACCTCGCCCAGCAGCGAAGTGCTGCCGAATCATTACTCGGCGAAGCTGAAGCGGAGCTTTCCAAGGCCGAGATGCTGGAATCGCGCGACACCAAGATCCGCGACGCGGAACTCGGCGGTCGCAGCGCCATGATCGGCTGACGGCAGGGTTTTAACCCGACCGGCGCCGCCTGACGCCGCGCTTTGCTTTGCGTGTAGCGCGCCAAAAGGCTCCGGCGCTGCTGATCCGGCCCGTAAGGCGGCCGCAGCTTCAGGCCCGTGCCAAATCCCTTTCCAGGTTCGCCGCCGCCCTCGCCCGCGCTTGCTTGATGTCAGGCACATGCTCTTCCGACCAGGAGCGTATCTGGGTGAGCAGCCCCGCCAGGTTCTGGCCAAGTTCGGTCAATTCATATTCGACCCGCGGCGGGATCACCGGAAAGATTTCGCGCCGCACAAGCCCGTCGCGCTCGAGGACGCGCAGGGTCTGCGTCAGCATTTTGGGTGTGATGCCTTCGAGCTTACGCGCCAGTTCCCCATTGCGCATCCGGCCACGGCGCAGCGCACAAACCGTCAGATAGACCCATTTGCTGGCCAGCATCTCGAGCACGGCGTGCGAAGGACACGTCCGCTGGAAGGCGTCATAGCCGGAGCCGCAATCATTATCACTATCCATGAGGTGCCTATATATGGAAAAGGTATATACTGGACAAGGGAATGTTACTATCCAAATGATAGTGGCTCAGAAAACCCCAGCAGGAGCCTCCCATGCGTGCCGTTGTCCAGAATTCCGTCGGCGGGCCCGACGTCCTCGTCATCGCCGATCGCCCCGCGCCCTCGCCCAAGTCCGGCGAAGTGCTCGTGCGCGTGCATGCTGCCGGCATCAATCCGGTCGATGGCTCGGTGCGCGCCGGCTACTATCCATTGCTGGGCGAACCGCCCTTCACTTTGGGCTGGGATATTTCAGGTACGGTCGAGGCGGTAGGCCCAGGCGTCGATGGCGGCCTCAGGGTCGGCGACGCCGTGTTCGGCATGCCGCGTTTTCCCAAGCAGGCCGCGGCCTATGCGGAGCTCGCTGTGGCCCCGGCCGATGAAATCGCACCGAAGCCGCAAGGCATCGACCACAATCATGCCGGCGCGCTGCCGCTGGCCGGTCTGACCGCCTGGCAAGGCCTTGTCCGCCATGGCGGCCTGAAGCGCGGCCAGCGCGTGTTGATCCATGCTGCGGCCGGCGGCGTCGGGCATCTGGCGGTGCAGATCGCCAAGGCGCACGGCGCTTATGTCATCGCCACCGCCAGCCCGAAGAAACTCGATTTCGTCCGCTCGCTCGGCGCCGATGAAGTGGTCGACTACACCAGGAGATTTCACCGCCGAGGTCAGCGACGTCGACCTGGTGCTGGAGCCGATGGGCGGCGACCATGCCGACCAATCGCTGACAGTGCTGAACGACGGTGGCGCCCTGGTGTCGCTGCTCAATGTCCACGACACCACCCGAGCCAAGGCTGCTGCGCGTGGGATCGGCGTCGAGCGCATGTCCGTCGTGCCCGACCGTGAAGGCCTCGTCGAACTTGGCAAACTGGTCGATGCGGGAAAGCTTGCGGTCCATGTGGCAAAGGCGTTTCCGCTCGAACAGGCGGGCGCCGCGCACGCTTTTCTCGCCACCAGGCCGATCGGCAAGGTGGTGCTGACGGTCTGAAGCAGGCATTACCGACAGGCAAAAGGGCGCGGTTACCGCGCCCTTTTCTGTTGTGGTCCTGGCTCTAGTGCCGGTATTGCTGGATGCGCGTCGTGCGCAGCCCGGCAAGGCCGTATTCGTCGATCGACGCTTGCCAGGACAGGAATTCCTCGGTGGTCAGCTTGTAGCGCTGGCATGCCTCGTCGAGGCTCAAAAGCCCGCCGCGCACCGCAGCAACCACTTCCGCCTTGCGCCGGATAACCCAGCGACGTGTATTCGTCGGCGGAAGATCGGCAATCGTAAGAGGGCTGCCGTCAGGCCCAATAACATATTTGACTCGCGGTCTAACAAGATCGGTCATCGTACTCTCTACTAAAAACTCAAAGACCCAATCCCCACCACATTACCGCCACAGCTTTAAAAATTGCCTAAGCGAACCCTAATGAGTAGGTAAGGATCATGAACGCCGCGTTAGTCTTTTTATCGGCATTTGAGGCAACGGCGGGCAGGCGCGCAATTTTCCCGCAAAATCGGCACCGCCGCAAAGCTAGCGCCGCTGGTGTGGTTGACCTATATTCGCGCCACTGCCATTGAAGCGCCGCGCAGAACGAAAGAACCATGAACAGCCTCGACCTTCCCGCCAGCCCGCAAAACACCCGCATCGTCGTCGCCATGTCGGGCGGTGTGGATTCGTCTGTCGTTGCCGGCCTTTTGAAGCGCGAAGGCTATGATGTCGTCGGCGTCACGCTGCAGCTCTACGACCATGGCGCCGCAACGCACCGGGCCGGGTCGTGCTGCGCCGGCCAGGACATTGACGATGCCCGCCGCGTTTCCGAGACACTGGGCATTCCGCATTACGTGCTCGACTATGAGGAGCGCTTCCGTAAGGCGGTCATCGACCCGTTTGCCGAAAGCTACGTCGCCGGCGAAACGCCCATTCCGTGCGTCTCTTGCAATCAGACGGTGAAGTTCGCCGACCTTTTGGCCACCGCCAAGGACCTTGGCGCCGATGCGCTCGCCACCGGCCACTATATCCGCTCCGGGGCCAATGGCGCCCACCGCGCGCTGTTCCGGCCCGTCGATGCCGACCGCGACCAGAGCTATTTCCTGTTTGCCACCACGCAGGCGCAGATCGACTATCTGCGCTTTCCGCTGGGTGGGCTGTCCAAGCCTGCGGTGCGGGCCATCGCCGAAGAAATGCGGCTGACCGTTGCCGCCAAGCAGGACAGTCAGGACATCTGCTTCGTGCCCCAGGGCAAATATTCCGACATCATCGCCAAGCTGAAGCCGGCTGCCGCCAACCCAGGCGACATCGTCCATATCGACGGCCGCGTGCTCGGTCGCCATGACGGCATCCTGCGCTATACGATCGGCCAGCGCCGCGGCATCGGCATCGCCTCGGGCGAGCCGCTTTACGTCGTCCATCTCGACGCCGACCGGGCCCGCGTCATCGTCGGTCCGCGCGAGGCGCTGGAGACGCACAAGATCTATCTGCGCAACATGAATTGGCTGGGCGATCGCGCGCTGTCCGACATTCCGGCCGCCGGCATGGAGCTGTTCGCCAAGGTGCGCTCGACGCGGCCGCCGCGCCCGGCCGTGCTGCATCACCGCGCCGGCAGCACCTTTGTCGAACTGGTCGACGGCGAGTCCGGCATCGCGCCCGGACAGGCGTGCGTGCTCTATTCCGACGACGGCAACGAAGCCCGCGTCTTCGGCGGCGGCTTCATCGAGCGCTCCGAGCGCGGCGCCGAGGCCGAAGCCATGCTCAGCCGGCTCGCAGCCAGGCCGGCGCAGATTCCCGCTGAGTAAACACTACCCTCTCGGAGACAGTTTTAGTTTCGATCTGCCTTAAGAGCAGGGTTTCGAAACGGTCTCAGGACTTTGTGTGCGTGACTGTACCCGCCGTCAGGATGCGCAGCACCCTGATGGCTTCCTCGCCGCTGGTGCGCGGCTCGGCCCGCGTCTCGATACACTGGATAAAGTGCTCGAGCTCGCGCGTCAGCGGCATCCCCTGGCCGACCGCGACATAGGACGGCTCGTTGGTGGTGAAGGCCCACTGGCCGCTGTCCTGCCACACCGCGTGGCGGTAGACGGCCAGCTTGCGCTCCCAGGGCTCGACATCGTCGAACACCGCCATTGCCTTGGTGCCGACCACGGTCAGCCGCCGCTCGCGGTAGGGATTGAGCCGCGAGGTGAAGAGATGGCTGCGCAGCCCGTTGGGAAAACGCATGTGCAGATGCGCGAAATCGCTGAGATTGTCGAGGAGTGCCGCCCCCTCGCCCCTGACCTCGATCGGCTCGGTGCCGGTGATGGCCAGGATCATCGACAAATCGTGCGGCGCCAGATCCCACAGTGCGTCGTTCTCGGTGTGGAATTTGCCGAGGCCGAGCCGGTGCGAGTGGATGTAGCGGACCTCGCCGAGCTCGCCATTGTCGATCAGCGCCTTCAGCGTCTCGAAGGCGGGATGGAAGCGCAAGACATGGCCGACCATGAACACGCGGCCATTGTCCTTGGCCGCCTGCACGGCGCGCTCGGCGTCGGGCACGGTCAACGCAATCGGCTTTTCCACCAGCACGTCCTTGCCGGCCTCAGCGGCGCGCACGGCAAGATCGGCATGGAATTGCGGCGGCAGCGCCATGACGATGGCGTCGATATCGTCACGCACGAACAGCTGGTCGGGCTCGATCGCCAGGCAGTCCTGCTCGCTGGCAAAGCCTTCGGCCCGCGCCCGATTGGCATCGGAAACCGCATGCAGCGCGCCGAGCGCCTTGAGGGTGCGGATGTGGTTGCTGCCCCAGTATCCGCAACCGAGGACTGCAATGCGCGGCTTCATCAGCTTCAAACTCTAATTTCTTGGCCGAGACATAGCGGCGTGCCCCGTCGAACTCAACCCCGGTGGCTTACCGGAGATGCCAGCCCGGCAAAGCTTTTGCCGGCGACAATATGCCGGCGCCCCTCGCGCATCGATGCTTGACAGGCTCGCCCTCCCAACCTTATATCCGCGCGACCTTGGCGAACGCCTCGAAATGCCTTTCGATTTAAGGCGATTTCGGGCCTTTCGCCGCCCTGGCGGGGTAGCTCAGTTGGTTAGAGCACGGGAATCATAATCCTGGGGTCGGGGGTTCAAGTCCCTCTCCCGCTACCAGCCCACCTTAAGCTATTGAAATAATAGCAAAGACGCGGACCTATGGTAGGCGCCCTGTCCGAAAAAGTCTTCAATGATTTTAGGACCTAGCCTGCTGCCATTGTGACGCCAACGAACGTGTTGCGACGCTTCGCAGACAACAAACTGCGCCTCGAAAGTCTCCACCTGCGGACCCATTCGGTCCCGATTCCGAGGCGCAATCGACGCGGATTTTCGAATGGCGCGCCCGTGTCGCCCGCCAAGCCCCTGACGCTCGGCGGCTTCTGCCCGAGTTATCCAGCTAAATTAAGCAGTCTCATCGGGCGGGCGCTCTGGATTCGCCGACGCCAATCCGCGTGAGCGTACGCGGATCGTCTGACAGATACGATCAGCGAGAGAAGCGAGCGCGCCCTGCACAGTGCGTGCCCCGAGAACGGATTGGAGGGTAACGGCCTGTGTTGCAAACCTATGTTTGAAGGCCTCTCCGCCACAGAGGAAATCGACCAATCCCAAGCCGTGATCAAACGACCACTGTATATACTCCGTAATCAGGACCGCACCCGGCGACGCTCGGCTAAAATCAGGGTCGTAGGTGGTAACGAATGCCATCATGACGTTGTGCTGGACGATGTTGATGGAAACCGCGACCATCGCACCATTGCATTCAAGTACGAAAATGCGCAGCACACCGGCGCGTGACAGCGCGTCCACCAGGGCGGCAAAAGCCGGCTCGCCCTCTTCGAAAAGGTCGGATTCACGCGTGTGCTTTTCCAGCCATCTGCGCTTCAGCGCCGACAGTCGCTCCAGCAATGGCTGCAGCGGCTCGTCGGCCGACAGGAGGCGGAATTTCACTTCGCCTGTTTCTTCCAGTATCTTGATGCCGCGCCGATAGTTCTGGCGCATCTTTTTCGACTGGTCCGCCAGCCACGCTGCTCCGCTGGCCCACTGTCCACCGACGCGATAACTGACTTCCTCCCGGTGATTGGCGCGAAGCTTGACGCCGCTGGAAGAGCCCGGTGTAAAAATCCTGCGGGCTGCCGCATCCGGCGACAGACGATTGATAAAAGCAAGATCGAAGCCACCCGCCGAACAGATCCGGTTCCAGAGGTTCTGGAGGGCCGATAGGGAGCATTCCGGCGCGACAAGAATATCACCATAGTCCGTATAGCTATTGGCGGCCCATTCGAGGAGCCGAAGTCCTTTTCGTCTGCCGATCGCCAGGGGAATGACAGCGACCAGCCTGTCATCGCGCCATACCAGGCCGATCCGCAGCGAGCGCCGGTCGCGGTCGCGCACGGTGCTCCACCATGCCGAAACCCAGGCATGGCTCTGAAAGATCAGTGCATGGGTACGATGCCATAGGTCTACCCATTCGGCTTCGATGGCGGCCAGGCGATCCGTCGAACTGACGATTTCCAGTCGCTCCGCACCAACAGCGTCAATCGAAGCCATTTTGTTCATGGTTGGAGACGGTCCTGCGGCCGCGCGACATCGATGCGCTTTTGAAAAAGTCGCACGATATGGTTTGCCATTTTCCTGAGCGGCAGCACGTAAAGTCCAAAAAGCGACTGATAGTCGCGTACGTCGCGATCTATCAGTCCAAACTTGAGGTCTTCGTCCGGATCCGGGATGAACTGCGTTCCGAATATGCGATCCCAGAATGAAAAAAGCAGCCCGAAATTCTTGTCGTAGTGGCGAGGGTCGACACTGTGATGCACCTGGTGCCAGTGCGGACACAAGATGACGCCGTTCAACCGGCCGAAGGAAATCTTCAGATGCGTGTGGCGAACAAAGTCCATCATGAGAATGTTGCGAATGACATAGACGTTGATGCCAAATATGGCGATCTCGACCGGATTAAGCGCGATCAGGCTCCACAAGCCGAAACTGATCCCCGGTATGACGCCGTCCCAGATCCGGTTCATCAGATCGTCCAGGGGGTGAACCCGGTCCTTGGTGATCCCAACCATCACTTCGGCCGAATGATGCACCTTGTGCAATTCCCACAGGAACGGAAAACGGTGCTGGGCAACGTGATATAGGTAGTAGGAGATATCGTAAGCAACGAGCATGGTTGCGGTGAAGAGGATGATCGTCACTGGGCCGGCGGGGCCGGGTATCAGCGGTTGCGAGATGCTGAAGAGCCAGCCGACTGCCTGGTTTGTTGCATATCCCGTGGCGGCAACGAAGGTGACACCGGCGGGAATGAGCAGGAAGGGCATCACCAGCCTTTTCGTGATCCAGAACAATGCGTCCGCTCGCGCCGATGGGTGCATGATGACTTCCGCGGGAAAGGCGAAGTCGAAAAAGTCCCGGAAGGATTTCTGTTCGACCGTTCGCCAGTAGGCGACCACAGCGCTCCCCAGCGCCGTGAGCAACAGGAGACCGAGTGTCAGCAGATTGATGTGTGAGAGTTTTTCCACGATCACTCTGGCGAATTCCGAAAACATCGATGCAGTGGCTCCTAGGTGGTGAAATGGCGATCCGGCTCGTCGCGAAGCACATATTGCCAGGCCCATCATATGCTGCCCGCAACTGTGTATCGGGATGCGACTGGCAGAACAATCATGGCCAAATTAGCAGATCAACGGTGTCAAAACCGCTAAATATCTGAACGTAATTAATGTCGAACGCTGCGCCTGCAACCTGCCCGTTATCGGGTCTGCGGCGGACTTGGCGCGAGCCGGATGACTACTCCCTTTTCGCCTACTTGGCCACGCCATGCGAGGCGTTCGGCTGGCTGCCTTGCACCAAAACGCGGCGAAACCCAGCCGCCTTGGCCCGGTGTGTCGCCGCCGGAACGGATGTGGATCGCTGCGTCTGGAAAGTGGATAGTCATCAAAGGTTCAGCGCCGCGCAATATCGTGACAATGTTTCCATCCCTGTTGGCGTGGAGGTCGGCGGCGAGTTGGAAGACGATCTCAGCGACGCGGCTGCCGCCGAGCAGTTGGTCGGTCACGAGGATGCCGTCGCCATCGCGTGTCACGGCGCGTTGATGCACAACGCCGAAGCGGCCTTTGTACCCGTCATGTCGGGCACACAGCCTCCAGTGCGGCCCCGGCTCGCTCTCCACCAATGTCGCAACCGCCTTGTGCGACCAGTTGAACGCCCCGGAGATGATGCTTTGGCTTTTACCCTCTAGGTTCAGCGTGTTGTGCGCCGGCGTCGAGCGGAACCAGTCGCGCCAGCCTCCCCCCGAACCATAGAGCCATGTGCCGGGGTCGACCAGCACCGGATCGCCGTCAATGCACAGGGTGAGCGACAGCGCGTCGGCATGACCGTGCGCCGCTATCGAAAGGTAGCCCAGCGGGCCGTGGTCGTATGTCAGATGGACGTTGCGACCATTCATCTCGCCGCGCCAGACGGAGAGCCCGCCTTGCGTGAACGTATGCAATCCATCCGGCACCGGCGCCGGCCGCGGTGGCGCGCCGAAGAAAAGCGCGCGAAAATCGCCGGGCTCCGGTGCCCTGCCCGGCATCCGTAGAAAACCATGGATGGCGGCCGCGACCGATCCGACATAATCGGTTTCGCCCCCCAGCGTGATCACGCGGCCTTCATCATTGTCGCCGAAGCCGCTGGCTTTCGGCGGGAGCCAGCCTGCGAAATTGGCGAAAGCGGCCAAACGCGCTTCGACGGGCTGGGGAAAAGGCAGTCCGGCCTGGCGCGCCGCCGCAGCGCACAGCAGGAAAAGCTCGGCACTGAAGGCGGCGTAGGTCGGGGTCTGCTCGGCCCCGGCGCCATCGGCCAGGATCTGTTTGAGCACCTCAGCCAGGAGCGACTCGCGAGCCACCTCGGCCCCGAAAGCCAGACCGATCAGATATTCGCCAGCCAGTTCCGCGACGAGATGGTTGTTGGCGGACGAAAAACGGGAGGGAAACCGCGGCAGCCAATAGGCGCTTGCCGCCAGTATTTCACCGACTTTTTCTCGCGTCGCCGCGCCAAGCCGCTCGCCGACGAGGTCGAGCGTGACAATCAGGCTGATGGCTCGTAGCGCGACCTCGATGCCCGAGGCCCAGCCAACGCCCCGAAATGGTGGGTTGGCGAAATGCCAGCTCTCGATCGCCGCCTCGATGGCCGCACGGGATTGATCATCGCCGGTGAGAAGCAGATGGGCAGCCAGTGGCGGCAGTTGCTGCAGCCGGTTGATTTCCCAAACATATTTTACATCGCCACGGCCGGTGGCATGGCGAAAATCGATATCGAAAGTATGGGTCTTGGGGCCCGGCCAAAGCCGGCCGGTCACCGGATCAAGGCGCCAGAGCTCGGGTGGAAAGAGAGTATAGGGGTCTCGCTGTGGCCAGGTCTGCCCAAGTGCTGAAAACTGGCCTCGAAGAGTGTTTTGCGCAGCCGCCTCGATAGCTTGCCGCTGGGCTGGTGTCGCAGCGGCCGGCACAGCATTCCGCAATCCGTGCAGCACCGGGTGCAACTGCGGCGACGCATAGCGCTGCCAGCCGTTGTCGCGGCGGCGCGAAACGGTCCTCCGGCGCTGCTCGTCCAACCGATGCAATATCTCGGCCAACTCCATGCTGCGCAATCGGTTGAAATACCACCCGACCCTCATCCGCGCTCCGCCAAGATTTTGATCCTCATACACCATCCCGTCGAAAAAGCGTGTGGCGGCATCCTCTTTTCCGTTCCCGCGGTTAATATCTTCGGCCATGACGCGGAGTTTTGCGATGAGAAAAGTTGTCTACGTCATAGCGTGCGCGCTTGGCATGGCTATGTCAGCCGAGGCGGCGCCGATCCCGCTTGAGCGCGGCGTCGGCGTCCATGAATGGCTCAACTGGTCGCCGGTGGAGAAAGATGGTTCCTACAAATGGCCGCCCTATCGCAGCGAGAAGGAATGGCTTGCGGGCGGCAGGCCGCTCACCGATTGGCCGGACGGCGACCAGTTTGATCGCATTCGATCCATGGGCTTCGACTTTGTCCGGCTGAGTGTCGACCCTGGCCCTCTGCTTGCCAGCGAGGGCGCCAAACGACAACAGGCGCTGGACATGCTTGCCGCTGCGGTGCAGCGGGTCGTTTCAAGCGGGCTCAAGGTGGTTTTCGATCTGCATGGCGTCAGCCAGGTTCCGGCTTACAGCATGGAAATGATCTATGGCGGGGCCGACAGCGAGGGTGTTGCCCGCTATCGCAAAATGGTAGTGGCGGTGGCTGCCATGCTGATCAAAATTGGCGCCGACAAGGTCGCCCTCGAGCCCTATAACGAGCCCGCCTACTACCCTTGCGATTCAAGCGGC
Organism: Mesorhizobium sp. M0139; assembly: GCF_040322455.1. Taxonomy (NCBI): domain Bacteria; kingdom Pseudomonadati; phylum Pseudomonadota; class Alphaproteobacteria; order Hyphomicrobiales; family Phyllobacteriaceae; genus Mesorhizobium; species Mesorhizobium sp. M0139. The sequence continues at coordinate 208,789 of NZ_JAMYTN010000005.1, read as the reverse complement.
AGCGATGACTGGCAGCGGATCATGGCAGGCACGGTTCGCGATATTCGCGCCGTCAGCAGCGAACTCACCATCGTCGCGACCGGCGCCTGCGGCGGGAGCATCGCCGGACTGGTCAACCTGGACCCCAACTTCGACGACCCCAACGTCTATTACAGCTTCCACATGTATGATCCGCACAGCTTCACGCACCAGCGGGCCGATGACAAGAACGCTTTCTCCTCCGGCCTTCCCTGGCCTGCCGACGCCAGCACGCCCGAAGTGGTCGCCGAAACCCTCAAGGCGCAGATGGACGCCGCCGGCTTGAGCCAGATCGAAGAGGTGATGAACATGGCCTCGGCGCGTGAAACGATCGCCCGATACTTTGAGCAGAATTGGGGGCAGAGCCAGCTCGAAGCGGGTTTCCGTCAGGCGGTCGACTGGGCTGAAGCCCATGGCATAGCGAGCCGACGCCTGTTCGTGGGCGAATTCGGCGTTATCTTGATGTCTGCGGATGGCCGCATGGGAGCTTTCGATGCTGATCGCCTGCGCTATCTCATGGCAGTGCGCAGAGAGGCGGAACGCTTCGCGATGCCGTGGTCGGCCTGGGAATTCTCCAATCCTTACGGAATGAGTGTTATCCAACCCAAGGGGCCTGCGATCCCGGACCGGGAGATGTTGCGGGCACTGGGCCTGCCATAACTCATCATCGGGTCAGGATCGGTTCGAGCGGTCTGCCTGGTTGCTGGCGATCAATCGCGTGAAACCCAAGGACTGTCGTCTCCAGTTGCAGCCGAGAGGGCCTGATCGAACCAAATCAGGCTCAGTTTTAAAATCACTCCACCGAGCAGCTATTTAATATATTCGCTGTAGATTGGTGTCCTCGATCATACGCAAACAAGGGAAAGAGGGCCAAGGGAAAGAATGTGCGGAATTGCCGGCTGGATTGGGCGCAGGGTCGAGAAGCCACAAGATCGGGCCGCCGGGATGTCGAATGCCTTGCAGCATCGTGGTCCCGATGCCGAAGGCATCGAACTCCTGGACCTGAATACAGGCGAGGACCAGTTGGCATTGGTGCATCGCCGCCTGGCGATTATTGACTTAAACGCCGATTCAAATCAGCCGATGCAGACCGAGGACGGACGGCTCCGGATTATTTTCAACGGCGAAATATACAACTACATCGAGCTGCGTGAGGAGTTGATCGGTCTCGGCCACCGTTTTCGCACACGCTCCGACACGGAAGTGCTGCTCAGGGCTTATGACCAGTGGCGCCTGACCATGTTCGACCGATTGAGCGGGATGTTCGCTTTTGCGCTGTGGGACGCTCAACGGCGCGAATTGATCCTCGCCCGCGACCCCTTTGGAAAAAAACCCCTTTACCTCATGCAAGGCAGAAATTTGCTGTCGTTTGCCTCGGAGATCAGCGCGTTGTTGTCTGCGCAGCCAGATGGCCAGCAGCTCGATCTGGATGGAGTGCGCGAGTATCTGACCTGGCGTTACGTGCCTGGACCGCGGACGCTTTTCAAACAGATCCGCAAGCTCAACCCGGGAAGCTACGCTGTGTGGTCGCAAGGGGAAGTAACGGAAACGCGCTATTATGCGCCCCCGGATCAGACCGATCTGACAGCGGATATCGAACCAGGAACCGCCAAGCGACGATTTCTGGAATTGCTCGACCGTTCTGTCGAGATCAGGATGCGCAGTGATGCGCCGTTTGGCGCCTTTCTATCCGGGGGGCTCGACTCGTCGGCAATCGTTGCCCTGATGACCAGGCACAGCGACAACCCCATTCGTACGTTTTCGGTCGGTTTCAGCGAACAGGCTTACAGCGAGCTTCCATTCGCCCGGCGCGTCGCCGATCATTTCAAGACCGATCATTGCGAAATCGTCATCCAGGCGGATGACCTGATGAATCATCTGCCCAAGATGGTCCGCCATCGGGGGGCACCTGTTTCACAAAGTACGGACATTCCAATTTACCTGATGTCGGTTCGAGCCTCGCAGGACGTCAAGATGGTGCTTACGGGCGAAGGGGCGGACGAGATTCTCGGCGGCTACCCCAAACATCGCGCAGAGTCTCTGGCGGGTGTCTACCGGTCACTTGTTCCAGCGTCGCTTCACAACAATCTCCTCGCCCCTTTGATGCGCGCATTGCCCGGCGCATCGGCCAAGTTCGATACATTTGCCCGAAGCGCGGGTGAACGGGACTTTGCCACCCGGATGATCTCCTGGTTTGGAGCCATGACGGCGCGGGAACGCGATTCGCTCCTCGGTGGGTTGGCCACTTGCGGCCATGACTGCAACGATTTCCCGTTCTCTTCGAGTGTGACGGAATCCCATCTGCGCCGTGTGTTGTTTTTTGATCAGACATCGTGGTTGCCCGACAACCTCTTGGAACGGGGCGACCGGGTGATGATGGCCGGTTCAATCGAGGGGCGAATGCCATTCCTTGATCGCGATCTGGTTTCCTTCGTCAGCCAACTGCCCGATCGTTACAGGCTGGGCCTCCTGCACAGCAAACAGATCCTGCGCGACTGCTTGGCCGGCATGGTTCCCGACGAGGTCCTCAACCGCCCAAAGATCGGCTTCAAGGTGCCCGTCGCCGAATGGTTCCGCGGGCCGATGAGCGATTATGTACGAGACCATCTGTGTTCGTCCCATTCGGTCATCCGTAGCTATTTGAGCGCCAAGAAGCTGGACCAGATTGTCACGGAGCACGCCGAGCGCGCCGCGGACCACGAAAAACTGATATGGGCGCTTTTGAACCTGGAGATATTCCACCGCGAATTCGCGCTTGGCCCGCCGCAGTGACGACAATGAAGGACAGCGTCAGCGTTTGACCGATCGAGCCTCGGACGCGACCGATCTCCAGACATCGCAGATCGCGTCGACAAACGGTGCAAGCTCAAGCCTTTCCCGGTGCACCGCCATGGCGGCGGCGCCAAGCCTCGCGCGCAGCGCCGTATCCTCGACCAGCCGAGTTAACGCCTCGGTCAACGCCGCCACATCGCCGGGCGGCACCAACAGACCGGATTGTTCGTGGGTGATGATGTCCTCGACCGCGCCAACCGGGGTGGCCACGACAGCCAGGCCGGCCGCCATGCCTTCGATCACCGACATTGGCAGATTTTCGGCGAACGAGGGGAGCACCAGAATATCGGCCGAAGCGATCAGTGATGCGACCTCGTCAGGTCCCACCCAGCCCGGAAAAGCAATACGGTCGGCAATCCCTAGAGCGACCGACCTGGCTCGTGCCGGCTCGACCTCACCATCGCCGGCGATCGTGGCACGCCAACCCCTGAGATGTTTCATCCGCTCCAGCGCCTCGCCCAACTGCGGCACGCCCTTTCGCTCGCCGATGCGGCCGAGGAACAGGATGTGCACGTGATCGCCTCCGCCGACATGCGCCAGGGAAGGAACTGCCGTGGCGTTGGGAACGATGACAATATTGCCGCCGTTCGCCGGTGCCCGGCTGGCGACGAAATCGCGCCAAAGCCCGCCCAGGACAATCACCCGGCCGGCATGCTCGAACAGAGCCCTGATACGGCGGCTCATGAAACTATGATCATCTTTCCAGAATGTCTGATACTGCGCCCCATGCAGATGAAGGACATATGGTATCGACAACAGCCTGGCGCAGGCGGCGATCATCATCTTGCGATAGGTGCTGCCGGAGACCGATATATTGATGTGAATGACGTCGGCGCGTCTGTCGAGGCGGGCCGCAAGCATCCGCGCGCAAAAACCAAGCATGTAGAAGATCGAAAGCCCGACATGTCCCGGGCCACGGCTGGAAAGAAAGCGCAGATCGATGTCGGCGATCTCTTGCCGTTCGAACTCCTGCTTCAGCGCCCCCATGATCCGGTCGATGCCGCCTTGTCCCGAAACGCCCGAGGGCGTTGCGACCAAGACATGTATTTTTCTATTGTGGGCGAGACGCTGCAACATGACACCATTTGGATTGCGGATGCCGGGTGACCGTAAAGCAAAGGTTCCAAAAAAGGTTTACGACAAATCTTTTGGTCAAACTGTATCCGTTCACCCTTTGCCGTCATCATGCTGGAATTCCCGTCGGTCAACGGTTAATCGACGGCAAATTTTCCGGGGACAACCCTTTGCTGCTCCGTTCCACACTCATCTATGGCCCCGCTATTCTGCTGACGCGGGTTTCCGCTCTGCTCCTGCTGGTCGTCATGACGCGGTTGATCGACCAGACCGAGTATGGCCTGCTGACCCTGGTGGTCACCGTGGGCGAAATGACGGATGTTGCCGTTACCAACTGGCTGCGCATTGCCTTGCTGCGGCTTGGTGGAAAAGGCGACGTCAGCCGTGGCAGCCTGATGCTTGCCGGACAGGTATTGCTTGCCACCACGGTGCTGGCCCTGATCATATCCGTGATCGCCTCGGCGGTGATCGTGCCGGAGCGCTGGATCGAATTTGCAATCGCCGTCTGCAGCTATCTGATTGCCGGCTCCATCAGCCGGTTTGCGTTGACGGTGCTGCAAATGCAGCAGCGTCATTCCCTCTATTCAATGCTTGAATATCTGCGCGGCCTGCTGCAACTCGCCTTGCCGATCGCCGCCATCCTTATCTTCCAACGCTCGTTTCTGACGGTATCGCTCGGCTCGAGCCTCGCCGTGCTGATTGCCGGCATCGTGGCGTGCGTGGTGGCATCCGGGCGCGTTATTGGCGGCCCGCCGCGCTTCACCCACAAGGAGTTTTTTGCCCTCGGCGTGCCCCTCGTCATCATGGCGCTGGTCGGTTTCGGTCTCAACAGCGCTGAACGCGTCTTCCTCAAGCTCTACTACGATGCCGGCGCGGTGGCTGTCTTCGCAGCCGCCTACGCATTGGCTCGGCAGCCGATCGATATGGTCGCCAACGCAATCAACATGGGCGCATTTCCAGAAGTGGTCAGCCGCTTCGACGAAGAGGGATCCGAGGCGTCCGGGCGGTTGTTGTCGCAACTCATGGCCTTGATGATACGCCTTTGCCTGCCGGTCGCAGCAACGCTTATCGCGCTCAGCGGCGACATCACGCGACTCCTGCTGCCCGCGGAATATCATGGTCGCTTCGGTCTGCTGTTTCCGATCATCGCCTTCAGCGTTCTTTGTGCCAATCTCACAAGCTTCGTTTATGGCGTCGTGGTGCACGCACATAAGCGGCCGTGGTTGCTGATCATCGCCAATTCCTTCGGCTCGGTGGCAACGATTTCACTGTCTTTTCTGTTGATTCCCACCATGGCGGAGGTTGGCGCGGCGTTGGCGTTGGCGGGCGGATCGCTGGCAGGTCTTGCAGCCTGCATCGTCATCGCCGAGAGGCTCACGCCGGTGCCGGTGCCCTGGCGCGACATCGCTGTCTCAATCATAATTTCTATCTGCACCGGATTGGCCGCCAGCCTCGCCAGCACTGCGCTGGGCTATATGCCGGCGATCTTTCCGCTCGCGGCGGGCGGCGTCGCCGGCGCTGCGGCTTTCCTGGGACTGACCTGCTTGTTTCACCCCGCGGCCGTGACGCATTTCATCGGCAAGCTAAGGGCACGGCTCCGGATCGCATAAATCCCGCGCTATGAGGCATGCTTGTCTGAAAGTCGCGAGCTTACGGATTGACGTTTCGGCGTCCCCGGCGAGACCAGAACTCACGCCACAGCAGCAGTGCATAGGCGGTGTTGGTATCGTAGTAGCGGCGCCACAAGCGTCGCGGCTCCTGCGCCACGCGGAACAGCCACTCCAGGCCGGCCGCCTGAACCAGTTTCGGTGCCCGGGCGACCTTTCCACCATAGACGTCGAAGCTGCCGCCCACGCCCATGACGAAACTCGGAGCGAGTACGTCGCGATAGCGCTTGAGAAAGCGCTCCTTGCTCGGCGTCGGCATCGCCACAAACAGGCAGTCGGCACCTGAAGCGTTGATGGCCTCGACGATCGCGGCCTCTTCCTCCGCCTTGAAATACCCATTGCGCCGGCCGGCAATGGCCAGGCTCGGATGATCTCTGGCAAGTCGGCTTTCAACTGCGTCGAGAATGTGCTGTTCAGCGCCCAAAAGGTAGGGGCGATAGCCACGCTTGGCGCACAGCGCAAGCAGGTTGATCATGACGTCGACGCCGGTCACACGCTCCGGCAACTCGACGCCGCAGAGCCGCGCGCCCCAAAGCACGCCTTTGCCGTCGACATTGACCATATCCGCCCCGACGACATCCTCGCGCAGTTCGGCATTCTTGCGCATGTTCACAAGCTTGGCGACGTTCACGACAACATGATGAAGCGGTCGCCGCGTCGCCATCGCCTCGTCTGCGATGGCCAGCGTCTCGGCCATGGTCAGCGCATGGATGGTCGCACCGAGAAACTCGCGGCGGCGTGATGCCAATAGGGAGTGTTGCGCCCATGCCGGGTCATGCGAGTTCATGCCGCTTCTCCGGTGCGAGCGAGAGACTGCGAGCGTTCCATTTCGGATTTCTTGCCTTCGATGCGGGCGTCGGGCTTGCGCGCCTTGCGCCAGGTCCACAGGCCCCGTGTGTCGACGAGCTTCTTGTCCTTGAGCGCTTCGGGATCGATCAGATTGAATTGTCGATGGTCGACCAGCAGGACGACGATATCGGATTGGTCAATAGCGGAAAGTGCATCGGTGAACATGATGCCGCTGCCCTCGAGCTCGTGTGGCAACTGACGCGCATTGGGCTCGGCAGCGACGATCTTGATATTGGGAATCTTGGACAGAAGCTTAACAACCTCGACAGCCGGGCTCTCGCGCATATCGTCGATATTGGGTTTGAAGCTGAGGCCAAGACAGGCGATCGTCTGGTTGCGGGTCGGGTCGAGCAATGCCTCGATGTCCCTGACCACCGACAAGGGTCGCTCGGAATTGATGCGCCGTGCCGAACTGATCAGCCGCGTATTGTTCGGTGCGGCGTCGATGATAAAATACGGATCGATCGCAATGCAGTGGCCGCCCACGCCCGGGCTCGGCTGCAGGATGTTCACGCGAGGATGCCGGTTGGCGAGATCGATTACCTCCCAGACATTGAGCGATAGATCCTGGCACACCGCCGCAAGCTCATTGGCGAAGGCGATATTGACATCGCGGAACGCATTTTCGGTCAGCTTAACCAGTTCCGCGCTTTCGGCCTGGGTTATGAACAGGTCGCCGGCGACGAAGCTTGAATAGAGTGCCGCTGTCCGCTCCGAAGACTTTCGGGACAGTCCGCCGATCGAGCGATCATTGTTGATCAGCTCGGTCAGCACCTTTCCCGGCAGCACGCGCTCGGGAGAGTAGGCGACCAGGACGTCAGCTTCCTCGCCATGCGCAACGGGAAATTTGAGATCGGGTCGCAGTTCCGCGAGCAGCGCTGTCATGACGCGCGTCGTGCCGACCGGCGATGTTGATTCCAGCACCACCAGGTCGTCCCGTTTTAGCACCGGAGCGATGCTTCGCGCTGCCGCAAGCACGTAGCTGACATCCGGCTTGCGGTCCGGGGTGATCGGAGTTGGAACGGCAATAATATAGGCATCGGCCGGCTGAGGCGTGCTGAATGCCTTGAGCTTGCCATTGGCGACGACTTTCTGGATCAAACCATCCAGGTCCGGTTCGATGATGTGGATTTCGCCGCGGTTGACCTTCGCGACCACCGCCTCATTGATATCGACACCGATGACTTCGAGTCCGCGGCTGGCAAAAATGGCGCAGGTCGGCAGGCCGATATAGCCCATGCCGATAACGGAAACGGTTTTGATTTCAGCCATGATTCAGCAATTCCTCAACGATCCGGGTCGCAGCTTGGCCATCGCCGTATGGGTTGTGCCTCTCCGCCATGCCGCGATAGACGCTCTCATCATCGAGCAGGCTATTGGCATTGGCCAGAATTTTTTCGATATCGGTACCGACCAGCCGGGCAGTACCAGCGGCGATCCCTTCGGGTCGCTCCGTGTTTTCCCGCATCACCAGCACCGGCTTGCCGAGTGAAGGCGCCTCTTCCTGCACGCCGCCGCTGTCGGTCAACACCAGGTAGCTCTGTTTCTGCAGGTACAGGAACGGCAAATAGTCCTGCGGGTCGATCAGGTGGATGTTCGGCACCGTCCCGATTTCGGCGTCGACCACGGAGCGCACATTCGGGTTGGGATGGACCGGGTAGATGATCTGCACATCCCTGCGCGCCGACAATGCCTTCAGCGCGGTGCAGATCCTCTGGATGCCGCCATCGAAATTCTCACGGCGATGACCGGTGACGAGGATCATTTTCTTGGTCGGATCGATGAAGGGGAAACGAGCGGCGAGCTTGGCGTTCATCAGCTTGTCGGCATCGATCTCGCTGGAGAAATGCAGCAGCGTGTCGATCACGGTATTGCCGGTTACGAAGATGGTGTTCGCAGCCTTTCCTTCGGCGATGAGATTGTCGCGCGCCTCGGTGGTCGGCGCAAAATGCCAAGTGGCGATGTTGCCGGCAATCTTGCGGTTCAGTTCCTCCGGAAAGGGAGAGTTGATGTTGTGGCTGCGCAATCCCGCCTCGATATGGGCAACCGGAATCCGCTTGTAGAAGGCAGCTAGAGCCGCGGTCATCGCGGTGGTTGTGTCGCCCTGGACGATGACGATGTCCGGCTTCGCCTTCTCCAGCACCCCCGCCATTCCGAGGAGCACGCGCGAGGTCACGTCGAACAACGTCTGACCTGGCTGCATGATGTTGAGATCGTAGTGCACCGGCAGGCCCGTCAATTCAATGACCTGATCGACCATCTCGCGATGCTGGCCCGTCACACATATTTCCGTGGTAAAGCCTGGATGGGCGAGCGCGGCGCGCGCCACCGGAAAACATTTGAGCGCCTCCGGCCTCGTGCCGAACACGATCAGCAGTTTTCGCCTTGAGGGCAATCTCGGATGTGAAACGGCGTTCATGGTTGACCCTGGTCACCGAAAGCGTGGGCGCCCGGCTGACATGTGCTTTCAGCCTAACAATAGCGCCCTGAACCGCCTTCGTGTTCAAAAAAATTAACGTATGATTAACGCTAGAGTCCGCAGCCCCCCTTGGGCAACCCTTGCCAGGAGCTGTGGGGAAAGATACCAGAGCAAGCCATTTTTGCTTTAACGAGAATAACTTGGGTTGACTAATATTTTAATCATCGGCCACGCCGTCGGATCCCGGCGCTGGGAAAATGAGCTTTTTATGCGGTTGGATGCGGCAGGTTACGTGGTCTCGAGTTGCCACGCGCCGGCGCCGGCGCCAACCGCTCGGGGGCTGGACACTGTCTTGGCGATCGAGAGCCGGCGTTTCGGTCCCTCGCTGGCGGGCCGGTCCGAGCCGTTGCCGCCCATCGATCGCGGCCCTCCGGACCTCGTCATAGATCTCACTGCCAGCGCAACGGGGCAAGACGCGCCAGTCCTGAGGCTCGAATTTTGCGGTCGCAACAGCTTTCCAGCCGGCGTTGCCGCAATGTTGGCGAGCGGACAATTGCCTGAACTTGGCGCTCGCCTCGATGGCGTTGTCGTGGCCCAGGCTAGACCGATGCTGGCAGACAGGCTCTGGCTATCCCGAAGCTGCAACGACCTGCTCGCCGGCGCCATGTCGCTGATCATGCAAACCGTCGCCCGCTTCTTTGCGGGCAAGCTTGTGCCGGTAAGCGACAACCCGGTGCCGATCCTGAAGAACGACAGTTTTGTTCGACACTATGTGCCCTTTTTTGGCAGGGCTTTGATCGATCGCGCCGTGCAAAAAATCAGGCGGGGACGACGCCCCTTCTATTGGCAGGTTGCCTATCGGGTGATCGACGGACCAGGCATCGCCGAAACCGGGCAACTCGACGGCAAACCGTTCACAGTCCTGCCGGACGATGGCCAACGCTTCTATGCCGACCCGTTCGTCTTCGAGGCCGACCGCCGCCATCATCTGTTTGTCGAGGAATTCCCCTACGCGACGAGTCGCGGCGTGATTTCCGTCGCCGAGCTCGGTGACGATGGCACTTTCGGTGTTCCAAGGGTTGTATTGGAGGAAGCGCACCACCTGTCGTATCCGCAGGTGTTCGCACACGATGGCGAGATTTTCATGATCCCCGAAAGTGGTTCGGCTCGCGAACTTGTGCTCTATCGCGCCGCGCAGTTTCCCGACCGCTGGGTCCGCGACACGGTGCTGATGGCGGACAGGGATTTCAACGACGCGACGCTGCTCGAATCCGACGGTCGCTTCTGGCTGGTTGGAACGGAGCGGTTCGGCTACGGCAGCGCGTCGGACACGATGGCGGTCTATTGCGCGCCCTCGCTGCGCGGGCCATGGGTCGCCCATCCGCTCAATCCCATTGCCGTCGATCATTCGGCCACCCGGCCGGGCGGCGCCTTTATCCGCCAGGACGATGCCCTGGTGCTGCCGGTGCAGAACGGATCGAGGGCCTATGGCGGTGGTCTGGGGCTGATGCAGCTTGAGCGACTCGACGCGTCCGATGTCCGCTTCGCCTCGCCCCGGCCGATCGGCGCGGGTCCGGCATGGGCACGCACGGGCATTCATACGCTTAACCGCGCCGGCAATGTCGAGGTCGTGGACAGCGCGGGCTGACTGAAGCGCTGAAAGCCGTGACCGTCCCGTTGCTTGGCCTGCTTATTTGTTCTCCGTGGCAATATGAGGAAGCGGTGTGTTTCTCGTCTTCCTTTTGCCGTTCAGGGTCTGAAGAATCGGCTTCTCGATCATCTGGTAAATCACCAGACTGACGAGGCAGGCTGCCACGATGCTGACCACCGACACCAACAATACCGTTGTCGGATGCTCGTATCCGACGGTGCGTCTGGCCAGGTACGCCACAGCGCCGATCACGAAGATATGCGACAGATAAAGCGCGTAGGAAGCGTCGCCCAACTGCTCGAGAAGGCTCCAGTGCTTGAGTTTCGGCTCCAGAATGAGGCTGAGATGAAGTAGGCCCGCCGCCCACATTGCTTGTCCCGCGAAGCTGATCTGACCCAAGAGCGGCGTACCGTCATCGACGAATGAAAGCACCCCGCCCGCAGCGGTCATTACGCCGAATATCCAAGCATGGCGTATGTCGGAAGTGAAATCACCGTCCAAATAGCGCCGCCCTATCCACATACCGATGACGAATGCCACCGGAGAAGGGTTGAGATAGAACTGGATAACAGGGTTGGTGGGAGCCAGCCACAGCCCGGCTATCCACATCGCAATGAAAAAGACCGTCAGCACAAATACGCGCGAGGTCACGGACAGGAATGCGAACACCGCAAAAGCGATATAGAAAAATACCTCGTAATTGAGCGTCCAGCCGAGTGAGAGGATTGGACTGGCGCTATCCCGTCCAGGCGCTTCGTGAACAATGAAGAGGAGCGACTGAAGATAGTGGGGCCACGTAAAGACGGTCTTCTGGAAGAGACTTGGCGCGAGCGCCGCCAGAACCGCGGCGAGGCTGGTGAAAAGCCAGTAAAGGGGGATGATCCGGATTGCTCGGCGTTTCAGGAAGGTGGCAGCAGAAAACGGACCATCTCCCGTAATATGGACCATTATGAAACCGCTGATGACAAAGAACAGAACGACGCCCAGGCGGCCCGCCGTCACAATAATCAGATTGTCCACGCCAATCTGATAGGAAAAGGCGTGTGCGAACAGAACCAGCAAGGCGGCGCAGGCGCGAAGATACTGAATCGAATAGAACTTCTTCACCTTGATCTCCTGCGCTTTGCCGGTGCCTGATGCCATTGTGCCGTCCACAGGCAGCGCGTCGGGCGCCGTGCAAAGCATCGCCATCAATACGACCGGCCAATTAAGTGTGGGTTACCGAGTTCACGAATAGCGTAAATCCGGCTGCCGATGCATGTCGCGCAAGTGCATTGCGTGCATTCGTTCCCACGCGGCGCACTTTGGTGAGATTTCAATGAGCGGTGTCCGGCTTTTCGGCAAAGCTGACATGTGGCGGCCCATGCCCGGCATCGCCACTGTTAAGATCGGGTTATCCATATTCCTTTACGTTCGTGCAGGAAAATGTACCCGGGGGCGCGTTCGTCCCCTGCCATCTCAATCGCAAGCCGCAACGCTGGTCGGATAATCGTGAGTGTCACCCCCACAGAGCAACAGTTCGTGACCGCGCAGGCCAGCCGCCAAGACGCCCTCACACTCCTGTTCTTTCTCCTCGCGGCCTTCGCTTTCCTGCTCCGCTCGACCATCTCTCCGCAGTTGATGAATATGGTGATGTCCTATTCGACGGAGGGGGGGTCGTTTCCCGAAAAGCTGCATATCGGGACCTATGCCATCTTTCTGCTGCTTGTCGTCATCGCCACGACCCGGCCAATTCGGCTCGAAGGCGATGAAGTCAGGCTGTTCAAGGCGACATTGTTATATTCGCTGCTGCTGTTATGGCTGGTGCCTTATCTCTTCGTGATAGGCCGTGCCGGCTCGGCCGGCTTCATAATCGATTCCTATCTGGTCTCTTGTGCCGCGGCGATGATCATGCTTGCCCTGGGTGACCATGTGCGCAGGGCGCTTGGCAATGTCATCGTCGGCATGATCGTCCTCAGCGCCATCATCGGAACGATCGAGGCCGTCACCCAGCATCGATTCCTGCCCTATCCCCTCGTTGAGCTGGACTTTCGGCCGATCGGACTGTCGGCCCATCCGCTGGCGCTGGGCGCGCTTTGCACCACCGCCATAGGTTTCGTTGCATTGACGCGGTGGCGTATCTGGGTGTGCGCGCTTTGCATCTTCATTCTCTTCATCGGCACGGCCGCTTCGGGCGCGCGCACCGCCCTGCTGCTCGCTTGCGGCGAGATCCTGTTCCTGCTCGTGTTCCTGCCTTGGCCGGACTTGTCACCCAGACATCAACGCCAGGCCAAACTCCTGGTGCTGATGCTGACGCTGGCCGGTGGCGCCATACTGATTGCGATACTCTTTTCGGCGGGGCTGCTGAACCGCTTCAGCAACACGCTCTTTGATCAAAATTACGACGCGCGCGTCAAGATCTACGATGTATTCAAGTTCGTTGAATGGAGGGACATCCTGCTTGGCATGAATCCCAACGAGTTGTTGAAGATCGTCAACGAAAAGCTCAACCTCCCCTTCATCGAAAGCACGCCGGTCGTTCTTACGCTTTTGTTCGGCCTGCCGATCGCCCTGCTCTTCGCGTTTGCTTTCTTCCGGTTCCTTTTCAAGCTCCTGCGCAATACGCCTCGGGCCGCCCATATCGCAGCGGCCGCGTCCATTCTCGCGGCATTGTCAAACAATGCCCTTTCTTCGAAGGCGCCGGATATCATGCTGCTCGTCATCTTGTTGCTCGCTTATCGAAAGCCGGATGGGCGCCTCGGCACGCCCCTTCAGGCCAACCAGCATCAACAGCGACATGACGCCAAGCCCGCTCCTTGCGGGTGCCCTCGCGACGACCTCTTGTATTTCCATTTGAAACGCCTGCACGCTTTGCCAGGCTACGACGGGCGTGGCAGAATACCGACCAAGGGTGGATAGATCGCTGTTCCGGAACGCGCCTGACACGCCTGGAAAATGAAATGTTAACGATGTTTCCGTAAAGCAGGCTGTGCGTATTGAATATTAAAGGGTTAGCATGATGTCCGCCGCTTCCGGTCCTCCTCCAGCCGCGGCCGCCGCCGGCATTAGCCCCTATGAACGGATCGAAAATGCGCGGCGCGCCAGCAGGCCAAAGCCGCAACAAACCGCGCCGATCATGGCACATGCGGCGGCACCCGCTGTAACGTCGGCCCCTGTAACGTCGGCCCCTGTGTCGCCTGCACCCGTGGCGCCGCCTGTAGCCGAGCCCGTCACGACGGTGACGCTCAACAAGATCGGAACCTTTCTCGAACTCGATTTCGGGCGTCTGTTTGTCTGGCTGCGCGCCGGCCTCGCTCTGGTATGCCTGCTGGCAATCGCCGGCGGGATCATCGGCGGTGCCTACGCTCTGCTGAGCAAGCAGCGCTACACCGTGACCACGGACATCCTCATCAATCCCGCCAATCTTCAGGTTGTTCCGAATGATCTTTACCCGCAATCGGCCCAGGTCGATGGACAGCTGCTCAGCGCGCGCAGCAAAGAGCGCATCTTGACCTCGGGCAGCGTGCTTTCACGTGTTGTAGACGATCTTGACCTGGCCAGTGACCCGGAGTTCTTCGACGCGGACCGAAGCCGCACAGGGACGGACGGCGCCAAACCCGACCCAAAGCTTACCGCCCTGAAGAACCTGGCGGAACGGGTTAGCAGCATCGCGGATGAAAAGTCGTTTGTCACGACCTTGATGGTATCGGCGGAAACCCCCGCTAAGGCGATCCTGATTTCGCAGGATATCGTCAAGACTTTCCAGGAAGAGCTGGCCAGCGCCGAGGCTTCCGGCGCCAGCCGTGCCGCGGCCGCGCTGGACGGGCGGCTGGGCCAGCTCAAGAGCGATGTGCAGGCGGCCGAAGAGAAGGTCGAGGCCTATAGGCGCAGCCACAATCTGGCCACCAGCAATGGGCAGCTTGTTTCCTCGCAAACCATGACCCAGCTCAACGGCCAGATCGTGGAGACGCAATCGCGCGTCATCGCCGCGCAGGCAAGTTACGACGCCCTGCTTGCCGCCGGCGCAAACGGCACCAATTCCGGTCCCGCCACGTCGGAGGCGCTTGTGGCGCTGCGCGCAACGGCCAACGGCCTGCGCCAGCAGATCGATTCGCAGTCGATGACCTTTGGCCCCCGTCATCCGTCGATCGTCAGGCTGAAGACGGAGTACAACACGGTCAGCGCGCAACTCAGCGCCGAATACGCGCGCACCCTGCGCCTGGCGAAGGTCAATCTCGATGCCGCCAAAACCTTGTCGGCCTCCCTCAATGCCAAGATGAATGACTTGAAGGGCAACGTGTTCTCGGATAGCGATTCCGAGGTCGCCTTGCGTGAACTTGAACGTGACGCCGCGTCGAAGACGGCTATCTATGAAAGCTTCCTGTCGCGGGCACGCCAGATAACCGAGCGCGAACAGATCGACAGCACCAATGTGCAGGTGATTTCCACCGCAGTGCCGCCAAAGGGCCGTTCATGGCCCCCGCGCACGGTCGTGATGATCGGCCTGGGGGCCATTGGCGGCATGATCCTTGGCATGTTGCTCGCCATTACCCTGGGTATCGTGCGCGACATGCGTCTTCCGCCGAACCGCCCGGACGTCATTGCCAGCCGCGCCTGAAATGGCGAAGCGGATTGTCTTTCACATTGCCAGCCTCAGGGGCGGCGGCGCCGAGCGTGTGTTCGTCCTGATAGCGAACGAGCTGGCATCGCGCGGCCACAACGTCACGCTTTTTACCTGGAACGCGCAGGGGCCCAATGCCGCCCTGCTTTCGCCTGCCGTGCATCTGGTCGATTTCGGCCTCCCCATTCGCGGCGAGGGTTATGGCAAGTGGGCGACATTGAAAGGCATCGTGCGAAGCGCGGGCCTGCTTGGCCGCCTTTCTCCCGACGCGATCTACAGCGCCCCGGAATTCGCCAATCTGGTCGTGGCGCTGGCGCTTTCCCTCGCGCGAAGCAGGGCGCGGTTCTTCCCGAGTTTCCACGCCGCCGCCTCACTGCCTTCCGGCAGCCTTGGCGCGAAAATGGCGGTCTGGCTTTCGGCCCTGGTTGCGGCCCGCGCCACCAGGGCCATCGCGGTTTCTGAGGGTGTCGGCGGCGATCTTGTGGCCCGAGGCTTCCCGAAATCCAAGGTCGTGGTCATCAACAACCCGCTGCCGCCGGCTGCGGCATCCCAGCAACGCTCCTACGCCTGGCAGGCAGAGCTCGCGGCGATGGGCGACGGCCCCATCATCATCACCGCCGGACGCCTGGTGCCGGTTAAGGATCATTGGACGTTGCTGCGGGCCTTCGCTGTGCTGCGCGCCGGCCGCCGGGCCCGGCTTGTCATCTTCGGCGAGGGTCCGCTGGCCGACGAGCTGCGCGCCTATGCCGAAGAATCCGGTATCGGCGCAGACGTTCTGTTTGCGGGCTATGTCAATGATCCGGCGGCCTGCTACGCAGTAGCTGACTTGTTCGTCCTATCATCGACCAGCGAGGGCTTCGGCAATGTTCTGGTCGAGGCCATGGCAGCGGGGATTCCGGTGGTCTCCACGGACGCGCCGCACGGCCCGCGCGAAATACTTGATGACGGCCGCTTCGGCGCCCTGGTGCCGGTCGGCGATGCCGCGGCCCTGGCAGTGGCGATGGCCGGAATGCTCGACCAGCCGACAACCGCCGCGATCCTGAAAAGCAGGGCGGCGGATTTCGAAATTGAAAAGATCGGAGACCGGTACGAGGCGTTGCTCTGAATTAGCGCATGGATCGGCTTGCGGCGGCACAGGAATTCGCCATTGATGGGACAGGACGCCGCCAACATAGGCCGGTTACTCCCAATCCAATCATGATCTTTAACATCAATTTACCCGGAGTTGGTAACAACAGGGAACCCGCGTTTTATCCTCAGGATAGGGATTTTCCTTGCCGCAGCATCACAGCCTTCCTGCCGGCCGTGCAAACGATCGCAATTGGCCGCGATTGCACCGCTTCATGCGGGTTGAGCTGGAACTCGCGCCTGACGTCCTGGTGCCGCGAGCCGAAACGGAACTGCTTGGCCGGACGGCCGCGGCCATTCTTGGCGAACAGGCGCACGAAACGATCCTGATCGACATGTGCTGCGGCAGCGGCAATCTTGCCGTGGGCATCGTCAGCGAATGTCCTCGGGCTCGGGCATGGGCGGCGGACCTGACCGACAGCACGGTTTCGCTTGCCCGCCGCAATGTTGTGCGCCTCGCCCTGCAGGACAGGATCAAGGTCCGGCAAGGCGACCTATTTGCCGCGATCGAGGGTGACGGCCTCCGCGGCGCTGCCGACATGGTTGTGTGCAACCCGCCCTATATTTCCTCATCCCGTCTCGATAGCGAAAGCGCGCATCTGTTGGAGAACGAACCTCGGGAAGCTTTCGACGGCGGCCCTTACGGTATTTCGATCCTCCAAAGGCTGGTCCGGGATGCCGCAGCTTTCCTCAAGCCAGGCGGATGGCTGCTATTTGAGTTCGGCGAAGGTCAAGATCGGCAGATAGCAACCCTTTTATCGAGAACGAAATCCTACGAAACCCCAACCTTTGCCGTGACGGCCGACGGCCAGCCCCGTGTCGCCATGGCGCGCAAACATGGTGGCCGGGTTCCCGGAACCGGGAGCCCGGCGTGAGCGTCGTCCGCGCCCTCGATCAGGCCGACCTTGCGGCCGTCGCGGGCATGTTTCAACGCATGCTGCGCAAGAAGCGGGGGCCAGCGCCGGCCTCCCTCGTCGATTACATGAGGCGGTTTTATCTGGACGCACCCGACTGGGGCAGCGGGCTCCGTTCGCTTGTCCATGTCAATGACGCCGGCCAGGTTTCCGGGTTCGTCGGCGTTCATGCGCTGCCAATGAAATTCAACGGCCGGCAGCTCTACGCTGCCATCTGCAGCTCGCTGATGGTCGAGGATCACGAGACCGATCCGATGGCCGGTGCCCGCCTGTTGAAGGCCTTCCTCGATGGTCCGCAGGACATCTCCTTCAGCGAAACCGCCAATGATACGTCCGTGAAACTGTGGACGCGGCTTCGCGGCGTTGTGCTGCCGCAATACAGCCTTGACTGGGTTCGCGTGATGCGGCCGGCGACCTTCATGCTCAGCCTTTTTGCCAATCACATGAAGCTTGCCTGGATGTTCAACCCGCTCGCCCGGATCGTCGACCGGCTCTACCTTCGCAAAATGAAGGGCAGTCAACGACGCTGGACCGGCGTCGTCGCCAACGCATCGAGCCGGGGGGCATTTCGGACCTCCGAGATCGACAGCGGCAGCTTTGCG
This sequence comes from Mesorhizobium sp. M0139, assembly GCF_040322455.1. NCBI lineage: Bacteria > Pseudomonadati > Pseudomonadota > Alphaproteobacteria > Hyphomicrobiales > Phyllobacteriaceae > Mesorhizobium > Mesorhizobium sp. M0139. Next base: position 191,035 of record NZ_JAMYTN010000005.1, on the reverse strand, counting down.
GGGCTGCTGGAGCCGCTTTGCGCCCAGTTTCCGCTACGTCCGCAGTGGGCGGAAGGTCAGCTCAACCATATTCTGGGCGATGCGGCGCAAAAGCCGGATTTCGGAGAGCTTGTCTGCGTGTCGGTGGCATCGCCGAACGGCGCCAATGTCGGCGCTTTCGCCTACTACGCTCGACCGGACGGGATCGGCCGCGTGCTGCAGGTCCTCGCTCTTCCCGGCCAGGCCGGGCCGGTGATCGATTGCCTGGTCGAGCATGCCGCCCGGCGCGGTGTCTCCGGCTTGCGCGGCCGCGTCCAGCCCGCGCTTCTGGACGCCATGCTTGTAAGACGCATAGCCTTCATACCGGTCGCCTCGACCGTCGTGCATTCACGCGATCCCGAGCTTCTGGATGTCATGAAGAACGCGCAGGTCTTTCTGAACGGGCTTGCGGGCGAGCAGTGGAGCCAGTTGATCGGCGGCCGCTTCACCTGAAGCGTTCCGCCTAGAGCAATTCCAGGAAAGGGTGCGCGGTTTCCGTCCGGAATGGCATAATGCATCAGGTCAGGAGCCGACTTCGTCCACGCCGTCAACGAGCTGCGGGCGCAGGTGCAGATAGCGCGTCGCCTTTCGCTTGGCGGCGATGTCGGCCCAGACGCGTTCGATCTGTGAGGCGGCCAATCCCGCCGCTTGCCCTACCACCTCGGCGGACACGCCGTTGTTGAGGCCGTAGAGACACAGATCCATCCGATCGTAAGGCAGGGAGAAGTAGAATTCTTCCTGCGTCTGCGCCAGCGAGTAGGTGTCGGTGGTCGGCGGCCGGTTGCGGACCTCTTCCGGAATGCCGAGATAGGCGGCTAGCGCATAGACCTGCGTCTTGTAGAGATGCGCGATCGGCTTGACGTCGGCGGCGCCGTCGCCGTTCTTGACGAAGAACCCCTGGTCGTATTCCAGCCGGTTCGGTGTGCCGAGCACGGCGAAGTTCAGCCGGTCGGCATGATAATATTCGAGCTGCTTGCGGGTGCGCTGCTTCATGTTGGTGGCGGCAACGATGCCGAGATAGACTGCCACCGGCATCCGCAGTTTCGTCTGCTTGCCTTGCGGGTCCTGCACCACCAGCGACGAGATGTTGTAGCCCTCGCCTTCGAGCACGTTCGCGATCACGATCTTCGAGGCCCAGCCCTTGCCATAGTCCGGGACCAATTCGCGGATGAAGGCGTCGCGGCGTTCATAGCAGCCCATTGCCCGCAGGGTCGGCCCGATATCCTCCACAACGGCCTCGACGCCGAAAGTGTCGGCGACCAGATGGCCGAGCCGCAGGCTTTCGGGGTCGGAATCGCTTTCCGGCATGAGGACGCACAGCACATTCTGGTGGCCGACGGCCCGCGCGGCCAATGCAGCCGAAACGCTGGAATCTATACCGCCCGAAAGACCAAGCACGAGGCCGCGTTTGCGAATGCCGCGCAACTGCTCGCGCAGGGCCGCCACGATCCTGTCCGTTTCCGCGGCGGGATCGATGGCCAGGGCTTGGGTGAGGGCCGGCGCATCCTGGGTTGAGCCGATGTTCATTGCTCGGCCTCCATCATCTCAGCCGCGAGCCGGCGGCTGACCTTGCCCGACTCCGTCTTCGGCAATTCGCTGCGGAACTCTATGATTTTGGGGACCATGAAATCCTCCAGGTGGCGCGCGCAGTGACGAATGATGTCCTTTCCGCCAAGCGCCGGGTCGGACCGCACGACGAGCGCGCCGATCGCATGCCCCAGCACCGGATCCGGCACGCCGACGACCACCGCTTCCGCGATACCTGGATGGGCGTGGAGCACGGCCTCCACTTCCTTGGGGGCGACCTTCTCGCCACGCGTCTTGATGATGTCGTCCTTACGCCCGACAAAATAGAGAAAGCCGTCCTCGTCGGTCTGGAACAGGTCGCCCGTATAGAGCACCTTTTCCCAAGGGTTAGGCCCCGGCCGGAGCGCTCGTTCCGTCGCGGCCTGGTTGCGCCAATAGCCCTGCATGACGTGCGGACCGCGGATGACGAGCTCACCCGCCACGCCCGCCGGCACGCGTTGTCCAAGGTCGTCGACGACAAAGGCTTCCGTGTTGGGGATGGCTATGCCGACCGACCCTGGCCGGCGGTCAAGTTCCTCAGGTGGCAAATAGGTGCAGCGCTTGCATTCGGTCAGCCCATACATCGAATAGATCCGGACGCCGGGCAGCAGCGAGCGCAGGCGTTCTATGTGGGCTGGCGGCAAGGCGGCCGCGGTGTTGGAAATATAGCGGAGGCTGGGCAGGAAACCCGGCGCCAGATCACGCATCTGCAGGATCATCGCCGCCATGGTAGGCACCAGCGGAAGGCCGGTGACGCCCTCGTTGCGGATGCGTTCGAATATCTCGTGCGGGAAGGCGAAGGACTTCTCGAGCACCAGCGTGGCCCCGAGCCTGACTGCCATCAGCAACTGGTAGAGGCCATAGTCGAAGGCAAGCGGGAGGACGTTCAGGATGATGTCGTCCGGCGCGTTGCGCAGATAGGTGGCGATCGACCCCGCGGCAGCGTCGCAATTGCGATGCGTCATCATCACACCCTTGGGCCGGCCGGTCGAACCTGACGTGTAGATCAGCATCGCAAGGTCGACGTCGATGCCGCGATGGTTTACCTCCGCGCCATCGAACGTCAGGCAGTCAGTCAGGGACGCGGCCCCTGCCGGGCATTGCCCATCGGCCCCAGGGGTGGAAGCCACGAAGATGCCGGTCTTGCCTTGCGATGCGCAGGCTTCGGTGACCACGGGCATCAGCTTCGCCTGCGTCAGGACCGCCCTGGCGTCGCAATCGGCGATGACGTAACCGAGCTTGTCGGCCTTTGTGGAGGGGTTGATCGGACTGAAGGTCGCACCTGCCTTGAGTGCCGCAAAGATCGATACGGCGGCCTCCCAGCAATTGTCCATGAAGATCAGAACGCGGTCGTCGCGCCTGATCCCATTCATGAAGAGAGCGGTGGCCAGCCGGCTCGAAAGGTCGTCGAGTTCTTCGTAGCTCAGCTTTTTGCCCCTGGTGACTAATGCCGTCTTGGCCGGGTGGGCAGCAGCCTTCGCCACCAGAAAATGCTCGATCCGCACGGGACGTTCCTCGCCGTTGGCGCTTACGCTGCCAGCGTTTGTGCTCTCGCCTCGATGAAGGACGAGATGCGGTCAAGCGAGTCCAGGTTGGACGGAACGATGTCGGCGTCCACCATCGCGATGCCAAAATTGTCCTCGATGAAGGCCACCAGCTCAAGCACCGCAGTCGAGTCGATAATGTCGTTCTCGATCAGCGAGGCTGAATCCGACAGTTTGTAGGAGGTGTCGCCGAACAGGAAGTTGTCGACGATAAAGCTTCTGACCCTGTCCTTGATTGCCGTCATCATGTCTTTCCTTTTCCTCGCCGTCTCAGGCCGCTCTTGCCGCGCCGACCGCTTGGCCGGCGAAATTCTTCTGCCACAGCTGCGTCGACAGAATGCCGACGAAGGCGGCGTTGTCGCGAAATCCGGTCGCGGTCTCCATGCGGCATTTCTCGTGGAGCTTGGCCACCGCCTTGGCGTTGAACAGGCCGCCGGCGGTAATGCTCGCCTCGCCCAGGCAGTCACGAACATAGTCTAGTTCCTCCGCCCCGACGAAGGAGCGGGCCTCCGGGGCGCGGTAAGGTTGCTTGGTGCGTTTCCCGATCGCCGCCGGAAGGTGGTGCCTGGCCACCTTGCGCAAAATGTGCTTCTCCATCAAGCCTTTCAGTTTCATCTCCGGCGGAAGTCTTGCCGCGAACTCTACCACGCGATGATCCAGGAAAGGAAACCGCCCTTCGATGCCGTGCGCCATGGCCATCCGATCGCCTTGGCTGGAGAGGATGTAGCCGGGCAGGAGGAAGCGGGTTTCGAGATATTGCGCCTGATGCAGCGGATGCCATAGGGAAAACGCCTCGGGCAGGCGGCTAGTCAGCTCTGCAGCCGCGTCATAACCCTTCAACGTCGCGCGCAGGTCGCCGGAAAAGAAGATTTTCGCCGCCGCCGTGGTCTTGAAGCGTGGCCGATGCGAGAACAGCGGATCGTCGAGGGCAGCGTTGCTGGTGCCGAAGAAGGCAGCCAGATACTCCACCGATTGCTGTTGCAGGCCGGGCAGATACGGGTAAAGCCGGCGGAACAGCTGCGGCCTTATGCGCGATGTGGGCTGCCGCCCGCAGAACCGGCGGACACGCGCCTCCTTGAAGACGTCGTAACCGGCGAAGACCTCGTCGGCGCCTTCACCCGTCAGCACCACCTTCAGGCCGGCCTGGCGAACCAGGGCGGACAATTTGTAGAGTGGCGCAGGCGCCGTGCGGATGATCGGCCGCTCGGCAAAGCGGATGACCTCAGGAAAGACGCTGGCGATATCGCGGGCGCCGCATTCTATGGCGTGGTGGCGCGTGCCGAGCGCCGAGGCCATTTCGGTCTGAAAGGCGCTTTCGTCATGCTCGGCGCTGTCGAAGGTTACGGAAAATGTCTCCAGTCTCCGAGGAGTCATGCCGGCGGCAAGCGCCGAAACGAGCGACGAATCGAGCCCTCCCGAAAGATAGGAACCGACCGGCACGTCGGCCCGCATGCGAAGCCTCACCGCATCGGTCAGAAGGGCTTGCAACTCCTCTGCCGCATGGTCCTCGTTCGTGATCTTCGACGGCTCATCACGATGCGGATAGTCCAGGTGCCAGTATCGTCTGACCGTGACCTGCCCCTGCGTCGCGATCATCACACTTGCCGGTTCCAACTCGTGGATATTGCGGAACGCCGTGCGCGGAGCGATCGGCGCCCACAGCGTAAAGATCTGATCCAGCGCAATCGGATCAATTTCAGCGGAGACGCCCGGGACCTTCAGCAGGGCTTTGATCTCCGAGGCAAAGTAAAGCACCCCGTCCTTACTTGTGTAGAACAGCGGCCGGACACCCATCCGGTCTCGTGCAAGCACCATTCGTCGCTGCCGATTGTCCCATATCGCCAAGGCGAAATCACCGTTCAGGAGAGACAAGCAGTCTTCGCCCATCTCCTCATAGAGCTGAAGGATGACCTCTGTGTCGCTCGACGTCCGAAAGTGTCGGCCCTTGGCGATCAGCCCTTCGCGCAGTTCTATGTAGTTGAAAATCTCGCCGTTGAACGCAATCGTCAAATTGCCGGCCTCGTCGGACATCGGTTGCTGGCCGTCTCCGATGCCGATCACCGACAGCCGCGCATGCCCGAGCCCGGCATCGGGTGCTACGAATTTCCCTTGCTCATCCGGCCCACGATGGGCAATTGCGGCTACCATGTGCGTGAGCAAAGCTTCCGCATCCCGGATTGACCCGAAATAACCCCCGAATCCACACATCCCTTGAACTCATATTGAACGCTAAGGTACGGAACATAACCTCGATAGTGGCATCTGAGGTTAATCCGATATTTTCACCGAGCATGTGGTTAACAAGAAGTTTGCCACGATGTGGTGTTCGTGGCTAGGACGCGATGGCTCTCCATCACCTCGCGCTTGCGGCCGTAATAGCCGGAACGATAGCCCAGGCTCGCTCTAGGCCTTTTGTCCGGGTTGGCATGGCTGGACACGGGCGGCTAAGGCTGGAAATGTGATTGCACGTCTTCGCTGCCGGGGGGCTGGCCGGAGGACGAGGAGGATGGCGCTGAATTTCGAATATATTGCCGGCCATCCGGCGCTGCACCGTCATGTCGAGGCGCAGTCGAAGGCGCTGCTGCATATCTATGAAACGAGCCCACGCCTGGCCGCCGTGTTCGCCACGCAACAGCGCTGGTTGCTGGCTCACACCGGCCTAGCCCTGCATTTCGCCCGCGACCCGCGCGATCCCCGCACGGAACTGACACTGGCCCGCTTCATCGATGCCGTGCTTCACTATTCCGTCGCTAGCCGCAACACGGCCGAAGCCTTCATCAAGGAGATGCTGCACTATCACATCATCGAATACCTGCCGCACACCGGTGACGGACGAGCCCACCCGTTTCAGGTGACGGCAGCGACGCTGAAGGAATTCGACGGCTGGGTGGTTGCGCATCTGCGCACGCTCGACGGTCTCGACAGCGGCAGCCGCCTCGCCGCCTTTCTCGAGCAGCACGGCATGATTTCCAGGCTGCAGCCGCTGGTGGCGGAAGGCCTGCTCTCCTCCAACCCTGTGCGTGAGCCCAAGCAGACGTTTTCGCTGTTCATCTGGCTCAACAATGGCGGCATCGTCATGGATTGGCTGATGTCCGGCATCGATCCCGACAATGCCGCCCTCGACCGGATCCCGACCAGCGTGGTTTCGATCGGCGAATTCGCCAGTTGGCTAAAACTCTCGCGCACCCATCTTGCGCGCAAATTGCGCGACGCCGAAAAGCTCGGCAGCGTCGGCTGGCTGGGCCGGCGCGGGCATTCCGTAATGTGGGTCTCGAACAGCTTCTACCAGGAATACATGACCGTGCAGGCCGCCAAACTTGCCGTCATCGATGCCGCGTTCGAAGCCTGCCGACCGGCGTCGCCGCACGCTGGCTGAACGTTCGGCGCAGACGCTGTTGCGCAGCCGATCGTGCCGACCGCGAGGACCCGTCCGGGCGCAGGGCCGAGGTGGCCTTTCCGCCGTCGGGATACGGACATCTGGACAGCGGGGGCGAAGCCTGAAAGCGGAACGATCCGCGCGAGCGGCAGCGATCCGCCCGACGGGTTCGGGTGGATCAACTGGTCAAAAGCCGGGCGCAGCATCTCAATCGATGTCGAATGACACGCCCTGCGCCAGCGGCAGCGCCTTGGAATAGTTCACCGTGTTGGTGGCGCGGCGCATATAGGCCTTCCAGGCATCGGAGCCGCTCTCGCGCCCGCCGCCGGTTTCCTTCTCGCCGCCGAAGGCGCCGCCGATCTCGGCGCCCGACGTGCCGATGTTGACGTTGGCGATGCCGCAATCCGAACCATCGACGCCGAGGAAGCGCTCGGATTCCTGCAGGTCGCGGGTGAAGATCGACGACGACAGTCCGGCGCCGACCGCATTGTGCTCGTCGAGCACGGCATCGAAATCGGAATATTTCATCACGTAGAGGATCGGCGCGAAGGTTTCTTCGGTGACGGGAGCCACCTGCTTCGGCATTTCGACCAGCGCCGGATGCACGTAATAAGCATCGGGATGGCCATTCTCGACCCGCGAACCGCCGGTCAGCTTGCCACCGTGAGCGGTGGCTTCCTTGAGCGCCTTCTGCATGGCGTCGAAGGCCGCCTTGTCGATCAGCGGCCCGACGAGCGAAGACGTCTCCAGCGGATTGCCCACCGAGACGCTCTCATAGGCCTTCTTCAGCCGCGGCAGCAGCGCGTCATAGACGCTGTCATGCACGAACAGGCGCCGCAGCGTCGTGCAGCGCTGGCCCGCGGTGCCCATGGCGCCAAAGGCGATGGCGCGCAGCGCCATGTCGAGATCGGCGGTCGGGCAGACGATGCCGGCATTGTTGCCGCCGAGCTCGAGCACGGCGCGCGCAAAGCGCTTGGCCAGCCGCGGGCCGACATCCCGGCCCATGCGGGTCGAGCCGGTGGCAGAAACCAGCGCCACCTTCGGGTGGTCGACCAGGATCTCGCCGACGGAGCGGTCGCCAATCAGCACCGGTGCCAGGCCCTGCGGCGCATCCGCGCCGAAGCGCTTGACCGCGCCGGCAAAAATCGCCTCGCAGGCGAGCGCCGTCAGCGGCGTCTTTTCCGAGGGCTTCCACACCACGGCATCGCCGCAGACCAGCGCCAGCGCCGCGTTCCACGACCACACCGCGACCGGGAAGTTGAAGGCCGAAATGACGCCGACGACGCCGAGCGGATGCCAGGTCTCCATCATGCGATGTCCCGGACGCTCGGTGGCGATAGTCAGACCGTAGAGCTGGCGGGAAAGGCCGACGGCGAAATCGCAGATGTCGATCATTTCCTGGACTTCGCCGAGGCCTTCCGACGGGATCTTGCCGACCTCGACCGACACCAGCCGGCCAAGCTCGGTTTTGTGCGCGCGCAACTCCTCGCCGAGCAGCCGCACCAGTTCGCCGCGCCGGGGACCCGGCACCATCCGCCAAACCTGGAACGCCGTGTGCGCGGCATCGATGGTCTTGGCCGCATCGGCCGGCGAAATCGTCTTCAGCGCCGCGATCTGTTCACCCGTCACCGGACTGCGCACGACGAGGTCGCCGCCGGTCAGCGCGTCCTTGGCCACACCCAGTTTCGCCAGAAGTTCGGCCGTTTCCTTCGCTATCGTCATTTTCATCCCTTTCAGATCCGCTCGCCATCATAGGGCGGCGGTCGAGCCTTGGCGCCATTATCGCCCGCATGCCGCAGGCGCTGTCATGGCGTGCCATTACTCGGTTCAGGGGAAAATCGCCACCCCGGCATGGTCCAAGCCGGGATTGCACGATTGAGCCAGAGGAGAAACAGGCTTAGTGCGCTGTCTTCGCCGGCGCCTTCACGGCTCCGTCTCGCATCAGCCGGTCGATATGCATGCGGATATGGGCGGCTTCCGCTGCCGTGTTGGCCAACGCAATGGCGCGATCGAAGGCGACACGCGCCTCTTCGCCACGGCCGAGCTGCATCAACAGACCGCCCTTGAGGCCGAAGAAGTGGAAATAGCCGGACAGCCTCTCGCCTAGCGGCTCTATCATGGCAAGGGCAGCTTCCGGCCCGCGCACCTTGGCGACCGCAACGGCACGGTTCAGCGTCACCACCGGCGAAGGTTGCATCGCCTCCAGCAGGCTGTAGAGCAGGTCGATCTCTGTCCAGTCGGTCTCCTCGGGGGTTGCCGCCCGCGCATGAAGGGCGGCGATCGCCGCCTGCACCTGGTAGGGTCCGGGCTTCTGGTGGCGCAGGGCCTTGTCGACCAGCGCCAGGCCTTCGTCGATCATCTTGCGGCTCCACAGCGAGCGGTCCTGGTCGTCGAGCAGCACGATCTCGCCATTCTCGTCGAAGCGGGCCGGCGCGCGCGCATGCTGCAGCAAAAGCAATGCCGTCAGACCCATGATCTCCGGCTCGGTCTGGAACAGCCGCAGCAACAGGCGCGCCAGCCGGATCGCTTCCTCGCAAAGCGGCGCACGCGCCGGCGCCTCGCCGCTGTTGGTGGAATAACCTTCGTTGAAGATCAGATAGACCATGGCGGCAACGGCGGCGAGCCGCTCCGAGCGCTCGACCGCTCCGGGCGTCTCGAACGGCACGCCGGCATCGGCAATGCGCGCCTTGGCGCGCGTGATGCGCTGTTCCATGGCGCTTTCGCCGACCAGGAACGCACGCGCGATCTGCTTGACGGTGAGACCGGAGACGATGCGCAGCGCCACCGCGATCTGCTGCGTAGGCGGCAGATCCGGATGGCAGCAGATGAACAAGAGCCGCAATATGTCATCGCGGTAGTGCGCGCCGTCCAGCCGTTCGGCGATATCGCTCTCGGCATCTTCCAGGTCCGAGATCTGGTCCTCTTCCGGCATCGGCGCCTGCTTGGCGCGCTTGCGCACCGCGTCGATGCCGGTGTTGCGGCCGACAAAGATTAGCCAGGCCGCAGGATCGCGCGGCGGCCCGTTCTGCGGCCAGTTCTTGAGTGCCCTCAGGCACGCGTCCTGGAAAGCTTCCTCCGCCGTATCGAGATTGCGGAAATAGCGCAGCAGCGCACCCATAGCCTGCGGGCGGGCAGCGCTGATCGCCGAGCTTATCCAGGCGAGGTCTGTCATGTGGCTACTCTGGTTGGGTTGAAGACGGAAACCGGTCGGATCTCATAGGATCCGCCGCTGGGATTGACCTCGGAAAGCTCGCGCGCGAAGTCGACGGCCTCGTCGAGATCGGCGCATTCCAGCGTGTAGAAGCCGAGGAACTGTTCCTTGGTCTCGGCAAACGGGCCGTCGATGACGACCGATTCGCCCTTGACCTTGCGCAGCGTCGTCGCGGCGGTGGTGGGCAAAAGCCGCGCCACCGGCCCAAGCCGGCCGGCTTGAGCGTATTTTTCCTGCACATGCATGAGCTTTGCCATGACCTCGTCATCCTGTGCCTTGCTCCAGGAGGAGACGACATCTTCGGAGGCATAGCAGAGGATAGCGTAGAGCATGGGACGTCCTTTCCTGTCTCAAAGGACGAAACAGTAGGGCCTATGCCGACATGGCGTCGACAAAAAAGTTACGCCATTTTTGTCAGCCTTCGCTTGCCTTCAACCATCTCAGCACAAGAGCCTCTTCATCATCGAGACCGTCTATCGATCGCTTGCGCTTGTTGGCCTCGGTCATTTCGCTAAGCAGCCGCCCTTCCACCCAGGCTTCGAAAACCTGTGGATGGATGTAGCATTTGCGGCAGACGGCGCGTGTGTTGCCGAGCCGCTCGGCCACCTTGTCGATGACGGCGTTCATTACACGCTTGGTCTGCGCCTGGCTTTCGGGAAGCTCCGTCCGCGCAAACAGCGACGCGGCATGGATGGTGCCGCCCCAGGTGCGGAAATGCTTGGAGCTGAAATTGGCGCCGATCGCGTCGCGGATATAGCGGTTGACATCGTCGGAGCGCACTCCATGCCTCTCGCCATCCTCGTCGAGATATTGGAACAGTTGCTGCCCCGGAATATCCTGCGCGCCGCGCACGACCCGGGCGATGCGGCGGTCGACCAGCTTCAATTTCCATTCCTTGCCGGACTTGCCCTTGAAGGCAAAGCGCAGGCTCGATCCCTTGATGTCGACGTGGCGGTCGCGTAGCGTCGTCAGCCCAAAGCTCTTGTTGTCGCGGGCATAGGCGGCATTGCCGACCCGGATCATCGTGTTGTCGAGCAGCCAGACAATTGCCGCCACGACGCGCTCGGCCGGCAGGCCACGGCGGCGCAGATCGGCATCGATCCGGCGGCGCAGCTCCGGCAGGCTTTCGGCAAAGGCGACAAGGCTGGAGTATTTGGCGCCGTCGCGCTCGGCGGCCCACAGCGGATGGTAGCGGTACTGTTTGCGCCCGCGCTGGTCGCGGCCGGTCGCCTGGATGTGGCCGGCGGGATCGGGCGAGATCCACACATCCGTCCATGCCGGCGGAATGGCCAGCGCCTTGATGCGGGCAATGGCTGCCGCGCCGACGGCCTGTCCTTTCGCGCCCTTGTAGGAAAAGCCTTCGCCCGCCTTCAGGCGCCGGATCCCCGGCTCGCTGTCGCTGATATAGGTGAGCGAGGCCTGTTCGGCAGCGGTCTGCGCGCCGTTCTTCGGCGCTCCATCGTCCCCCCGTCCGGCAGCCGACCGGCCGGATGGCGTCCCAGATTTGTCAAGCATGCCCGCTCCACGAAATTTTTCTCGTAGATAAGCGCCAAGCCGACTGCTGGTTCCACCCCGTTGCTATGGAATGTGGTCGGGTCCACCAATGGTGGCACCAGCCGGCACGGCCATCCAGAGGCCGCCATCGTCGACGTGAGGCGGATGGTAGTCGCGCCCGGGCGGAATCTGTTCGAACACGGCCCCTGCCTCATCGGCAAGGTAGTCATAGCCCACATCCTGCAGGAGCCCCTTTGGATCAAGGTGGTGGTAGAGATTGCGGCGGGCGATCCGCCGCTTCGGCTCCATCATCTTTAAATGATAGAGGTTGAGCCCGCTGTTGCGGGCCTTGAAACCAAGATCGGGAGGATACCAGAGCCCGTGCAGGTCCTCTGGTCGGTACTTCGCCGGATCGTAGGCTCTGAACAGACGATACTGGAACTTTTCGGCCCACAGCCCGTCGACCCGGTACTCGGTCGGCGAATACAATTCGCGGAGCCGGAACCCCCAGGCCATGCGGCTGTAATCCCCCGTCAGCTGTCCGATCCGCTCCGCGGTACCGCGTTCCAGCCGCTCATCGGGATCAATAGCCAGGATCCAGTCGGCGGCAGCTTCATGCGCTGCGTCGAGTAAGATCCGCCGCCGCTGCGGCTCGCTGCTGAACACGCCGGTCGCCCCGCGATCGTCATAGGCAATCCAGCCGTCAACGACCGGATCGATATTGGTGATCAGATCGGCAACCAGATGCGCGTCATAACGATAGCTGAAAACTGCGACCGTTCTCTGGCGCGTCCAGAACAGTCGGCTCCGTCGCCAGCGTCGAGGCTTGATTTGGCTCGTTATCATTTTCTTGTTGCCGCTTTCACGCGATTTCGCACGCCAATATAGACACCCACGGATTTGACCAGCAGGGCAAGCCAGACAATTGGCATCGACATCATCGCGAAAGTTCGATCCCGATCGGAAAGCCCGATCTTCGCCAGCTTGCGGGCATTCCGCCGATCGCGAAACGTGTCGCGAAAACACCGAAACGGAGTGTTCAGGGCGGACGCTGCGAGGTAATCGCCGCGGCGACAGCCGCGCCTGTACTGATCGGCAAGCAATCTGGACAGCCGGGTTTCGTTGCGATGAACGGTTTGCACCTTAGGCTCCCACACCGGCTGCAGTTCCTGCGGCAGCCGCCCCAGGAATTCGGTGTCTTCGGCAGCAGGCATGGTTTCATCGAACAAGCCAAATTCATCGAACAGCCGCCGATCGAACGACACGCCGTAACGCAGCGCACGATCCGACGGCAGACCGGGAAGCCGTCGCATGAACATGATCAGATGAGCCGCACAGGCGATCAGATTGCGCGGATGGCTATTCACCATCGCGCTCGCCACGGCGCGGTCGCCAGCCAGATGCCGCTGCATCCGTGCCTCGGCCCAGCCCGAACAGGCGAGGCAATCATCGGCAAGAAAGGCAACGAAAGGCGCTTTGGTGGCCGCAATGCCGAGATTGCGGGCTGCGCCTACAAACAGCCTTCGACCGACCTCGATCACTGGCACCTTGACCCCGGCGCCGGTCAGCAGCGCCATGACCTCGCCTCCGCCCGAGTTGACCACCATGATCTCGAGCGGCTCATCCTGATCCAGCAGGGATGTCACCGCCTCGACGATTTGAGCCGGCGCGCGATAGCCGATGACAATGACGGCAAGCTGCGGCGGGGCTGATTCAGGCACGTTGCAACTGGACGCGCGGAGAGGAAAACCAGCGCCGCAGCGCCAGCTTCAGCTGGTAGCGCCTGCAGCGCCAGGTGTTCGACCGCACCTTCGGCGCCGCCGCCGCGATCCTCAGGAACCGCGCCGCCGTCTCCAGATCACCGCGCGCATAGTGAACCCGGGCGATCTTGAGGGCGACCAGCCCCTCCCTGGTCTTTAGCGACGACAGTGGGATGCCACAGTCAGTCAGCTCGCGCAGCGCCAGCCGCCAGTCGAGAAAGCGGCGCACCGGCCTGGTGATGAAGCGATCATCAGAACGCACTGCCGAAACGTGGTAGATCATGACGGGATGCACGATCAGGGCAAGCGACGCCCTGCCCATCAGCCTGGACCAGAACAGCGTGTCCTCGTCATAGGCAAGCCCGGTCGGGAAGCGCGTGTCGCCGACGACCCGCCGGGAAACCAGCGCACTGCCCACGGCAATCGAGCGAATGTGACCTTCCAGATAGGCCGAGGCATTGGCTATACCGTCTTCTATGTAGCCGGCTGGAAGCTTGAGGTTCCGGTTCTCGCCATCGGTGCGCCGACGGTAGGCGCCGATCACCATGTCGGCGGCCGGTTGCTCCCCCGCCCGGACCAGCATCGACCGCAGCCCGCCCTCCAGATGCAAGTCGTCGGCGTCGATCAGGTAGATCCAGGAGCATTGCGCCTGCGCCAGCGCCACATTGCGGGAGCCGCCCGCGTCCCGGCAGCTGCTCTTGAGCACGCGCAACGGCAACGAGAATTGCGTGGCGGCATTCAGCGCGGCTTCTGCCGTCCCGTCCGAGGAGGAATCGTCGACCAGCAGCACCTCGCCGATAACCTCGGCTTCGGAACGAAGCGAGGCCAGCGTGGCCGCAATGGTTGCCGCCGCATTGTGCGCCGGGATGATGACACTGATTGCCGTCAATACCGAACTCCGCATCAGCATGCCTGCCGACCGATCCTCCCCGAAGTTTCGACCGAGCATAACGGGCATGGCCGTTGTTGAGAAGCTGTGCTTCGAGGCTGTCAGGCCTTCTCGAGCGCGACCGGGATGACGTCGACGGCCTGGTCGCCGACCTGGCCGCCGGTGGTTTTCAGCACGCCGACGATCGGAGCCACGTCGGAATAGTCGCGGCCATAGCCAACGGTGATGTGGTCGTTGCTGGCCCGCATGCCATTGGTCGGGTCGAATTCCTGCCAGCCGGCATCGCGCCCACACCACACCTTGACCCAGGCATGCATGGCATCGGCGCCTTCGAGCCGCGGCTTCCCTTTCGGGGGAATGGTGCGCAGGAAGCCGCTGACATAACCCGCAGGAATACCTAGCCCGCGCAGGCCGGCGATCATGATGTGGGAGAAGTCCTGGCACACGCCCCGCTTCAAACGGAAGGCATCGCTGGCCCCGGTACGCACCGTGGTCGCTTCCCCGTCATAGGTGAAGTCGCGGTGGATGCGGTTGCACAGATCGATGGCCATGCCGACCGTCGAGCCGCCGGCGCTGTCGCGGGCATAGGCGGTGATCGCCGCATCGATGCCGGCATGATCGCTGGCGGCGAGAAAGTGATGCGGTGCATCCGGCGCCAGTGACCGTACGGCGCCGAGTTCTTCCCGCAGGCGCTGCAGATCGGGCGACACGTCGAGCCCAGGCTCCGGCCGTGACACCGACACGCGCGCGCTCATTCTGATGTCGAGCCCGTCATGGACGTCGCGAAAGGCGATCGCGGTGACATTGTTGCCGAAGAAATCGGCAAAATCCGTGCGCTCCGATGGGGTCGGCACAAACGAAAGCGAGGCCGCGATCACGCGCTGCACGCCGGCAATGGTCGGCGGCAATACACGCACCTGATGCCGGCTGCCACCGGCCGCGGCGTCATAATCGTAGCTGAGATGAAGCCTGATATCGTACAGCATGTTAACCGAAATACGCTTTAGCCAGGCTGCTATAGAGGTTGCCGATCTCAGTTGCGAGATCGTCCAGCACCTCCGCCGACATCTCCGATGGCTCCATGACGGCAATTGCCGTGTTGAGCTGCAGGATTTCCTTGGCCGCGACCGACATATGCCCCTCCGGCCCAACCGATGGCAACAGGCCGATCTCCGCCTTCAGCCGTTCGAGCTGGAACAGGATCGAGCGCGGGTTGAGTGGGTCGAGCGCCAAGAGGTCGATCACCGTGCGCCGTCCGGCCCGCACCGGATATTGCCGGCGGTGGGTCATGACGCTGTCGCCGATCTCCAGCATCATGTCGAGCGAGCCGTCCGGCGCACCGGACCTTGTCAGTCGGGCTAGCGTACGGGCGATCTGGATGCCGCGCTCGATCCGCCGGCCGATCTCGAGGAAACGCCAGCCGGTGAAACGGTACATATTCTCGTGCAACAGGCCGGAGAAACCGGCGAGCTTGCGCAGCATGACCGTCATCGCCCGTGTCGCGTCGTCACCCGGCGCCACCGTGGTGGCGAACTGATGAATGGTCTTCGACAGGTCCTTCAGCGCCAGCCAGCCATCGGGCGAAAAGCGGTCGCGGATCTGTCCGGCGCTGTAGACGGCGCTGTCCAGCGTGCCGATCAATCCGGGCGGAATGGCCGCTTCGAGATCGATGCCGAAGGGTTCGAGATAGTCCCTGATATCGGCGAGCAGCAGCATGTCAGGATCGGACGTCTCGGCCAGCCGCACATGATAGGCGCGCAGGATACGCACCGTATCTTCCGAACGCTCGATATAGCGGCCGAGCCAGGTCAGGTTTTCCGCCGCGCGGCTGGGCAGGCTGCCCGGCATGGTGCGGACGAAGCTGTCATGCTCCTGCGGCAGCAGCGTCTCGCGCTCGACCGACCGGTCGCTGACCACCCAGACGTCGGCCGCCTGGCCGCCGCGCTGCATGGCGATGGCCGTCGGGTCGAGCGAAAGGCCGACACGGGCGAAACCGCCCGGCATCACCGTCCAGCCATCGGGCGTGCGCGCCAGATAAACGCGCAGGCTTGCCGGTCGCGGTTCCAGCCAGCCGCCGACATAGACCGGCGTCGTCGACAGCGTCACCGCTTCCTGGCCGACGAAACCGCTGCCATCGCTCTCGATGCGCGCGATCAGCGCGATGCGTTCCTCCGGCGTCAGTGCCGAACCGAGCCTGGTCTGGCCGTCATCCTCGAAGGCCAGCCGCGTCGACAGCGCCGGACCGATCACCATGCGATCGATATTGGCAAGCACATGGGCCCGTTCGGTTGCTTGCCCGCACCACCAGGTGGCGACGCTTGGCAACAGAAGTTCTTCGCCGCGCAATGCGCGCGAAATCTTCGGCAGGAAGGCGAGCAGCGCCCGGGTTTCCATCAAGCCCGAACCCAGCGCATTGACCGTAGACACGGTGCCGCGGCGGATCGCCTCGACCAGCCCCGGCGTGCCGATATGCGAGTCCGACCTCAGTTCCAGCGGATCGGCAAAGGCGGCGTCGAGCCGCCGCCACAGCACGCTGATCGGCATCAGCCCGGAAACCGTGCGCACCATCAGCTTGCCGCCGGACACGGTCAGATCCTCGCCCTCGAGCAGCATGATGCCGAGATAGCGGGCGATATAGGCGTGCTCATAATAAGTCTCGTTGAGCGGCCCCGGCGTCAGAATGGCGACGCGGCCGTCATTCTCCTTCGCCATGCCGATCAGCGCATCGCGAAAGCGGCGGAAGAAACCGGCCAGGCGATGCACATGCATCTCGCCATAGACGTCGGACAAAGCCCGCGTCGTGGCGACGCGGTTTTCCAGCGCAAAGCCGGCGCCCGACGGCGCCTGCGTGCGGTCGCCCAGCACCCACCAGCTTCCATCCGGCCCACGACCGAGCTCGAAGGCGCAAAAATGCAGGAAATGACCGCTGGCCGGCATGGTGCCGACGACGGGGCGCAAAAATTCGGGGCTCGCCGCAATCAGGCCTGCCGGCAGGATTCCCTTCTCGATCAGCCGGTTCGGGCCATAGATATCAGCGACTATCTCCTCGAAAAGCTCGGCGCGCTGGACGAGACCGGCGCTGATCCCGGC
This sequence comes from Mesorhizobium sp. M0139, assembly GCF_040322455.1. Taxonomy (NCBI): domain Bacteria; kingdom Pseudomonadati; phylum Pseudomonadota; class Alphaproteobacteria; order Hyphomicrobiales; family Phyllobacteriaceae; genus Mesorhizobium; species Mesorhizobium sp. M0139. The sequence goes on along the minus strand of NZ_JAMYTN010000005.1, from coordinate 174,087 downwards.
CCATTCCTTGTCTTCGATCAGCAGCGGGATATGCGCCAGTGGCCATTCGCGCTCGTTGGCGCCGGCCTTGTCGTAGACGCGATAATAAACGCCGGCGTCGCGCAGATACTGGTCGGCGCGGGCAAAGCGCTGGCCCAGCTTTTCGGGACCCAGCTCCTCCAGCGCCTCGATGAAGGGCGCCCAGGCCGGACGCGGATGGCCCGAAGCATCGACCATCTCGTCGACGACGCCGTCAATCGGCTGGTAGTGCTCCAGCAGACTGTGCCTCAGCGGCTTGCCGCGGACCTTTTTCTGATTCCCCTTTGCCATCGCTGATCAGAGTCTTGCTGGCCGCCTGAGGTCAAGGGTCATGGGGAAGTCTTCAGAGGCTTCTTCATTGCGCAGCACATAGGCCGACGGCGTATGGCCGCGCGGCTCGAAGCGGGCGAGACGCCTCGCCTCGGCCTCATTGACGTTGACCGGGAAAGTGTCGTAGCTGCGCCCACCTGGATGCGCGACATGGTAGACGCAGCCGCCCACCGCCCGCCCCGACCAACGGTCGTAAATGTCGAAGACCAAAGGCGTGTTGACCGGCAGCGCCGGATGCAGGCCCGACGAAGGCTGCCAGGCCTTGAAGCGCACACCGGCCACCGCGACCTCGCGATTGTCGGTGACCTTCATCGGCACGATTCGGCCATTGCAGACAATGGCATGACGTTCCGGGTTGAGGCCTTCGGTCCTGACCTGCAGCCGTTCGACCGAGGAGTCGACGAAACGCACAGTGCCGCCGATTGCGCCTTGCTCGCCCATGACATGCCACGGCTCCAGCGCCTGCCGCAGTTCCAGCTTGATGCCGGCATGCTGGACTTCGCCGCAGAACGGAAAGCGGAACTCCAGCTGGGCATCGAACCATTCCGGCCGGAATTCGAAACCGTTGAGCTTGAGGTCGTCGAGCATGTCGAGGAAATCCGCCCAGACATAATGCGGCAGCATGAAACGGTCATGGAGCGAGGTGCCCCAGCGCACGAAGCGGCCATCAAGCGGGTTGTTCCACGCACGGGCGATGATGGCGCGTACCAGCAATTGCTGCGCCAGCGACATGCGCGCATTGGGCGGCATCTCGAAACCGCGGAACTCAACAAGCCCAAGCCGGCCAGTCGGGCCATCGGGCGAAAACAGCTTGTCGATGCAGATTTCCGAGCGGTGCGTATTACCGGTGACGTCAGTCAACAGATTTCGGAACAGTCGGTCGACCAGCCAAGGCAGCGGTGGGTTGCCCTGGCCCGGATGCGGCACCTGCGCCATCGCGATCTCGAGTTCGTAAAGCGAATCGTGCCGCGCCTCGTCGAAGCGCGGCGCCTGGCTGGTCGGGCCGATGAACAGGCCGGAGAATAGATAGGACAGCGACGGGCGCCGCTGCCATTGCAGCACCAGGCTCTTCAACAGATCGGGCCGGCGCAGGAACGGGCTGTCATTGGGCGTCGCGCCGCCGACGACGACATGGTTGCCCCCGCCGGTACCGGTGTGGCGGCCGTCGATCATGAACTTGTCGGCGCCAAGCCGCGTCTGCCGTGCTTCCTCGTAGATCGCCGTCGTCGTCGCCACGCAGTCCTGCCAGTTGGCAGCCGGATGGATGTTGACCTCGATGACGCCGGGATCGGGTGCCACCCTGATGACGTTGAGGCGCGGATCGTGCGGCGGTCCATAGCCTTCGATATGCACGGGAAGGCCGATCGCCTTGGCCGCGTTTTCTGCGGCTGCGACGAGCTCCAGATAGTCTTCCAGCGCCTCGACCGGCGGCATGAAGACGCACAGCCTGCCGTCGCGCGGCTCGACCGAAAGTGCTGTACGCACCGCGCCGCCGATCTCGGTGATCTCCTGCTCGACCCGGTCTTGCTGACCGGTCGTCGCAGTGAACGATACCGCCTGCTGGCGCCGCGCCATCTCGTCGGCGCCTTCCAGTTCGGCCGGAGCCGGTTCTGGCAGTATGGCTTCCCGCGCCGGCAGCGGTCCACGCGGCAGCGACGGATCGACCGGCACGATATAGGGGAACTGCGCCGGCGGCACATAGGGCAGCGTGCCCAGCGGCAGGCGGTAACCGACAGGGGAATCGCCCGGCACCAGGAACAGCCGCCCGCGCCGTGTCTTCCACTTCTCCGAGCGCCAGCGCGGGTCCGAAGCCTGGCTGTTCCAGCGCTGCACCGGCAGCACGTAGCCGGACGGCTTGGTCAGCCCGCGCTCGAACACTTTCGCCATGCGGCTGCGCTCTTCCGGGTCTTCCAGCTTGGAGTTGGACGGATCGACATTGTCGGGCAGCTTGCCTTCCTTCAGCAGCCATTCGGCCGGGTCCTCATAGGCCTCGCTGACCATCGCCTTGTCGATGCCGAGTTCGCCGGCGATTGCCGTCAGCAAGCTTTCGGCTTGCTGCGGCCCGACCTTCGCATCGCTCTTTTCGTGTGCGATTAGCGACGGATCGCTCCATACCGGCTGGCCATCGGTGCGCCAATACAGCGAGAAGGTCCAACGCGGCAGGCTCTCGCCCGGATACCATTTGCCCTGGCCGTAATGGAGGAAACCGCCCGGCGCGAAGCGCTCGCGCAGTTTCCGGATCAACGCATCGGCCTTTTCGCGCTTGGTCGGGCCGACGGCGGCGGTGTTCCACTCGGCGGACTCGAAATCGTCGATCGACACAAAGGTCGGCTCGCCGCCCATGGTCAGCCTGACATCACCCGCTTGAAGTGCGGCGTCGACCTTGTTGCCCAGCGCATCCAGCGCCTGCCAGCTTTCGTCCGAAAACGGCTTGGTGATGCGCGGATGTTCGGCAATGCGGTCGACACGCATGTCGAAGCCGAACTCGACATTGGCAAAGCTCGCCATGCCGGAAATGGGCGCGGCGTTGCGGAAATGCGGCGTGGCCGCCAGCGGCACATGGCTTTCGCCGGTGAGCAGGCCGGACGTCGGATCGAAGCCGATCCAGCCGGCGCCCGGCAGATAGACCTCGCACCAGGCGTGCAGGTCGGTGAAGTCGACGGCGGTTCCGGCTGGGCCATCGAGCGCGACCAGATCGGGCTTCAGCTGGATCAGATAGCCTGAGACGAAACGCGCGGCGAGGCCGAGATTCCTGAGGATTTGCACCAGCAGCCAGCTCGAATCCCGGCACGATCCCTTTTTCGCGGCCAGCGTTTCCTCCGGCGAGAACACGCCGGTTTCCATCCGCACGATATAAGCGATCTCCCGCTGCAGCCGCGCATTGAGGTCGACGACGAAGTTGACGGTGTTGGTGGCGCTACGGTCGATGTTTGCGAGGAAAGCAGACAGCAGCGGCCCCGCCGGCTCCGGCGTGCGGCAGATGGCGAGATCGTCCCTGATGTCCTCGGGGTACTCGAACGGGAAGGTCTCGGCCGATGGTTCGACGAAGAAATCGAACGGATTGTAGACCGTCATGTCGGCGACGAGGTCGACCTCGATCTTCAATTCCGTCACCGGTTCCGGGAAGACGAAGCGGGCGAGGAAATTGCCGTAGGGGTCCTGCTGCAGATTGACGAAGTGGTTCGCCGGCCCGACCTTCAGTGAATGGCTGAGCACCTTGGTGCGGGAATGCGGTGCCGGCTGCAGCCTGATGACCTGGGGCCCGAGAACCACCGGCCGGTCATATTTGTAATGGGTCAGGTGGTAGACGGCTGCCAGTATTGCCATGGGGCCCCGGAGATCGGCGTTTCTTCAGCCGAACCCTGACACATCTATTGGCCATTCTCCAAGCAGAGATGTTGCGCTGCACCTAAATTAAGCAGCCGAAGCCGGCTACGCTGTGTCGAGATTCAGGTCAGGCCGAGTCGAAAATGGCTGATACCGAAAACCGGAGCAGAGCGTACTTTTCGTACGCGAGCACCGGAAGCGCAGGCATCGGCCATTTGCAGGCCGGCCTCACCTGAACATCGGCACAGCTTTAGAAAAACGCCTGTATCCCCGTCTGAGCCCTGCCAAGGATCAGCGCATGCACGTCATGCGTACCTTCATAGGTGTTGACCGTCTCCAGGTTCTGCGCGTGGCGCATAACGTGGTAGCCGATCTGGATGCCGTTGCCGCCATGCATGTCGCGGGCCTGGCGGGCGATGTCGAGCGCCTTGCCGCAATTGTTGCGCTTGACGATCGAGATCATCTCCGGTGCCATCTTGCCTTCATCCATCAGCCGCCCGACGCGCAGCGAGCCCTGCAAGCCGAGCGCAATTTCGGTCTGCATGTCGGCGAGCTTTTTCTGGAACAGCTGCGTGCCGGCGAGCGGCTTGCCGAACTGCTTGCGGTCGAGTCCATACTGCCGGGCCCGGTGCCAGCAATCCTCGGCGGCGCCCATCGCGCCCCAGGAAATGCCGTAGCGGGCCCGGTTGAGGCAGCCGAATGGGCCGCCGAGGCCCTTGGCGTTGGGCAGCAGCCCGTCTTCGCCAACCTCGACGCCTTCCATCACCACTTCGCCGGTGATCGACGCGCGAAGGCTGAGCTTGCCGCCGATCTTCGGCGCCGACAGCCCCTTCATGCCCTTCTCCAGCACGAAACCGCGGATTTCGTCCTTGCCGTTGTCGCCCTTCAGCTTCGCCCAGACCACGAACACGTCGGCGATCGGCGCGTTGGATATCCACATTTTCGAGCCGGAAATCCTGTAGCCGTTCGCGGTCTTCTCGGCCCGCGTCTTCATACCGCCGGGATCGGAACCCGCATCCGGTTCGGTCAGGCCGAAGCAGCCGATCCATTCGCCCGAGGCCAGCTTAGGCAGAAATTTCTTGCGCTGTTCTTCCGAGCCATAGGCATGGATCGGATACATCACCAGCGACGACTGCACGGACATCATCGACCGGTAGCCGGAATCGACCCGCTCGACCTCGCGCGCCACCAACCCGTAGGTGACGTAATTGGCGCCGAGCCCGCCATATTCCTCAGGGATGGTGATGCCGAGCAGGCCGGCCTCGCCCATCTCGCGAAAGATGCCGGCATCGGTCTTTTCCTCGAGATAGGCCTCCTCGATGCGCGGCGCGAGCTTGTCGGCGGCAAAGGCGGCCGCGCCATCGCGCACCATGCGCTCATCCTCGGAAAGCTGGTTCTCGATCAGGAAGGGGTCTTCCCAAACGAACGCGTTCTTGTCGGCGGCCATGGCTTCGCTCTCTCCCAAAATCTTGAAGTGCTCGGGCTTATCCGCCTTCGCTTCGGAAAAATCAAACAAAATTGCATCACCGATCAATGAGGTTTAGTAATGGATCATGAACGTCCAACGCCGGCTTTTGCCCAGCACCAGCGCCCTTGCCGCCTTCGAGGCCGTGGCCCGCCTTGGCTCCTTCACCGTTGCCGCCCAGGAACTCGATTTGACCCAAGGGGCCGTCAGCCGCCAGATAGCCCTTCTGGAGGAACAGTTCGGCCGCCGGCTGTTCGAGCGCGACAGCCGCAATGTTCGGCTGTCCACGGCGGGCGAAATCTATGCCGAAGCCGTGCGGGCGGCACTCGGGCAATTGCGCGACGCCGCGCTCGGATTGATGAGCAATCGGCATAGCGGCATGCTGAACCTCGCCATACTGCCGACCTTCGGCACGCGCTGGCTGATGCCGCTGATCCCGGATTTCGTCGCAGAAAACCCTGACATCACCATCAACTTTGTCACCCGCATAGGCCGCTTCGACTTCGCCCGCGAGCGGCTCGACGCCGCCATCCATCATGGCCAGCCGGACTGGCCGGACGCAGATTCCACATTGTTGATGCGCGAAACCGTGATGCCGGTGGTCTCGCCAGACTTCCTTGCCAGCCGCGACATCACCACGGCGGCCGACATCAGCCGCCTGCCGCTGCTGCACATGACGACGCGCCCTGGCGCCTGGAGCGAATGGTTCGAGGAGCAGGGCTTGGGCACACCGATCGGACCCGGCATGCAGTTCGAGGAATTCGGCACCGTCGCCCAAGCCTGCATGGCCGGACTTGGGGTCGCGCTCCTCCCGCAGATCCTAATTGCGGGCGAGTTGCAGCGCGGTCAGCTCGTGCCGGCGCCGGGACAGCCGATGCAAAGCCGCAGCGCCTACTATCTCGTCGTCCCGAACGACAAGCGCGGCCACCCGCCGGTCGCCAGCTTTCGCGACTGGCTGCTGGGCCAGGTTGAGAAGGAACCGGCCGTTCTGGCCTGGTAGCTACTTCCGCTTCATCGGCTCGGTTTCCGGCTGGAAGCGCAGCGTTTTTGCGACTTGCGTTCGGCAACTTTCGCATCGAGCTTGCTTTTGATCCGGGCGAAAGCCTGGTCTCCATCGACCGAACTGCCACTCGCCATGCCCTCGTCCCAAAGACGCCCCAACTCTTGGACACTCACTTTCTCGAAACTTGCCATATCGCGCGTATCTCCACACAAGGATGGTAGATAACGCTCTAGCGATTGCAAGGAACCATTCGAGGCTACTTCCGCTTCAAGGCATCGGCCAGTGCTGCGCCAAACGCGCCTTGCTGTGCCGGTCGTTCCGGCTGACGCTGCGGCATCGGCGAAGGTTGCGCCGGCTTTCCGCCGCCATTGTCGCGCGGCCCCTTCGGCGTCCCGCCCTCGCCGCCGTCCTTGCGCATGGACAGCGCGATGCGCTTGCGCTTGATGTCGACATCGACGACCCGCACCTTCACCACGTCGCCGGCCTTCACCACCTCATGCGCGTCCTTGATGAAACGATCGGCCAGTTGCGAGACATGCACCAGCCCGTCCTGGTGCACGCCGATATCGACGAAGGCGCCGAAGGCAGCGACATTGGTGACGGTGCCTTCCAGAAGCATGCCGGGCTTCAGATCCTTGATGTCGTCGATGCCATCGGCAAAGGTTGCGGTCTTGAAGCCGGGGCGCGGGTCGCGGCCGGGCTTTTCCAGCTCGGCAATGATGTCGCGCACCGTCGGCAGGCCGAACCGTTCGTCAACGAAGACGCGCGGATCGAGCGCCTTGAGCGCTGCGCTGTCGCCCATCAGCGAGCGCACATCGCGGCCGCAGGCAGCGACGATCTTCTTGGCCACGCCATAGGCTTCCGGATGGACCGACGAGGCGTCGAGCGGCTCGCTGCCATTGGCAATGCGCAGGAAGCCTGCGGATTGTTCGAACGCGCGCGGTCCAAGCCGCGCCACCTTGAGCAGTTCCTTGCGGCTGGCGAACGGCCCGGTCGCATCGCGATGCGCGACAATGGCATCGGCAAGCGACGCGCCTAGGCCTGACACGCGGGCCAAAAGCGGCGCCGAGGCGGTGTTGAGATCGACGCCGACAGCATTCACCGCGTCCTCCACCACCGCTTCCAGCGAGCGGCCAAGCCGGTACTGGTCGACGTCATGCTGGTACTGGCCGACGCCTATGGATTTCGGCTCGATCTTGACCAGTTCGGCGAGCGGGTCCTGCAGGCGCCTGGCGATCGACACCGCACCGCGCAGCGACACGTCGAGCCCGGGAAACTCAGCCGCCGCTGTCGCCGAGGCCGAATAGACCGAGGCGCCGGCCTCGCTGACGATCACCTTGAGCGGCTTTGGCCCACCATCCGAAGGCATGTCGGACAGCATGTCGGCGACCAGCTTTTCAGTCTCGCGGCTGCCGGTGCCGTTGCCGATCGAGATCAGCTCGACCTTATGCTGGCGGATGAGTGCTGCGAGCTGGGCCTGTGTGCCGCGCACATCGTTCCGCGGCGGAAATGGATAGACGGTCGTCGTCGCCAGCACCTTGCCGGTGCCATCTACCACCGCGACCTTGACGCCGGTGCGGATGCCGGGATCGAGCCCCATGGTCGGCCGCGAGCCGGCGGGTGCCGCCAGAAGCAAATCCTTGAGGTTGCGTGCAAAGACATGGATCGCCTCTTCCTCCGCCCGCTCGCGCAGGTCGCGCATCAAATCGAGCGTCAGGTGCAGCGAAAGCTTGATCCGCCAGGTCCAGCCGGCGACTTCCATCAGCCAGCGGTCGCCCGGCAGGCTGCCGCCGATGGCGTAGGCATTGGCGATCATCCGCTCGACCGGCTTCACCGGCGAGGCATCGTCGGCATCGACCTCGATGTCGAGCGACAACACCTCTTCGTTGCGGCCGCGCAGCATGGCCAGCGCGCGGTGGCTCGGAACATTTGCCCAACGCTCGACATGCTCGAAATAGTCGGAGAATTTCGCCCCGGCCTCCTGCTTGCCGTCGACGACACGGGCACGCATGAAAGCGCGCTCCTTCATGTAGGTGCGAAGGTTGCCGACCAGATCGGCATTTTCCGCGAACTGTTCCGACAGGATGTCGCGTGCGCCTTCCAGTGCGGCCTTGGCGTCGGTCACATCCTCGGTCACATAAGCCAGCGCCGCCTCGGCGGGCACCAACGACCGGTTGGCCAAAATAGCCTCCGCCAATGGCCCCAGCCCGCGCTCCCGGGCGATCTCGGCCTTGGTGCGGCGCTTGGGCTTGTAGGGCAGGTAGATGTCTTCCAGTTCAGCCTTGGTGGCGGCAGCCACAATTTTGGCCTCAAGTTCCTCGGTCAGCTTGCCCTGCTCGCGGATCGAACCGAGAATGATATCGCGGCGCGCATCGAGTTCGCGCAGATAGGCCAATCGCTCGGCAAGGTCGCGCAATTGGGTGTCGTCTAGCCCGCCGGTGACCTCCTTGCGGTAGCGCGCCACAAACGGCACCGTCGCGCCCTCATCGAGCAGCCCTATAGCTGCTGATGCCTGCTCCGGCCGCGCCCCGATCTCTGCCGCGATGATGGATGCGATGCGTTTGCTGTCTGCTGCCATGCTGGTCCCTGTCGCAAAGAGCGGCGACCATAGGCGCTGATGTCCGTCACGCCAACCGCAGTGTTCTCAAGCGTCAAAGAGGTCCACAGGAAAGCGCCTTGCTTTGGCTCGTCCTCAGACCATCCCGCTCAGCGCCTCGAAAAAGGCAACGATCTCGCGTTCGAGCGGATAATCTTCAGGCACCGGCTGCGACCCCATTTTTGCAATCACCACTTCCGTCTTCGGGTTGACGTAGAGCCATTGGCCGTGGATGCCGATGCCGCAGAAGGCGCCGTTTGCCGCCCCCGTCTGGTACCATTTGTTACGGTAACGGCCCTTTGGGAACAGATGCACCATTGTGCCGCGCTGCCAGGCCTCCGCGCTGCCGCCGGCAACGGTCGTATCGCGCACCCAGCCTTCTGGCACGATGCGCCGGCCATTGGCCGTGCCGCCCTGCCGCATCATCTCGCCGATACGCGCCAGGTCGCGCGGCGTCACCGAAATGCCGCCGGCGGTGCGCGCCGTACCTTCCATGTCGACGCCGATCGAAGCCTCGCTGACAGCACCCAGCGGTAGCCACAGTTTCTCGCGCATCAGGTCCGGGAAGCGCTGGCCGGAAGCTCGTTCGAGCAGCAGGCCGAGCAGATCGGAATTGGGCGAACGGTAGCGGAAGGTTTTGCCGTGCGGTTCTTCGAGCCGCTGCAAGGTCAGAATGAATTCGCGCAAGCTTTCAGTGCCGCCGCCCGGATTCCACAGCGTAGCACGACGGTACCGGGCAAAGGCGCTTTCGGGATCGAGATAGGCCTCCTCGAAGTCGAGGCTGACGCTCATGTCGAGCACATGCCGGCAACTTGCATCGGCATAGGCCGAACCGGCGGCTTCCGGAATGTACTGGGTCACCGGCGCTTCCGGGTCGAACACGCCCTCGCCTTCCAGTATTCCGGCGATGATGGCCGTGACCGATTTGCTGATCGAGAAGATGATGTGACGGGCGCCGAAATCCATATTGGGCGCGAACCAGTCGCCGATGAACTGGCCAGCCTTCATCACCGTCAGCGCGTCGCTGCTCGAACGTGTGAGGAATTCGGCCACCGTTTCTGGGGCGCTGGCGATCGAAACCTTTTCGCCGAGCAGGCCGCTCAGGTCCCGCACCGGCGCTTCGACGCTTCCCGGCGTCGCCGCCACGGGAGCGGTCGGCACCAGTTCGCCAAGGTTCTGGAATGACCAGCGGTTGAAGGGGCTTTCGCGCCAGTTGGAGAGCAGCACCTCATTGCGGGCAAAGCCGTAGCGGATCTCGAACGCAGTCTTGCCAGTCATGAACGTTTCCTCGGAGGGATGATTTGTTGTGGGTCAACCAAGCGCCTTGGCGATGGCGTGCACCGCCTTCAGCGTTGCCACCGAATAGGCGACATTGCTGAAATCCGGATAGCTTGAAAGCTTGACCACGACCATGCCGGTGTCCCAGTCGATATGGATCATCTGCCCGAACACGCCCCGGCACATCAGTGCGCGTGAGCGCGGGTTTTCGATCCAGAACTGGTTGCGGTAGCTGCCCTCCGGCAGGCTCGGATTGAAATCCGGCGCATGCCTGCCGTTGCGCGTCGCCTCGATCCAGTCGGCCGGCACGATGCCGCGGCCCTTGTCGAGGATCAGCTGGCCGAAGCGGGCGTAATCGCCCAGCGTCGCGTTGAAGCCGCCATCGGCCAGCGCATAGCCGGCGCTGTCGACCGTGAAGCAAGCGCTTTCGTCGGCGCCGAGCTTTTGCCACAGCTCCTCGGACACCAGCTGCGCCAGCCGTTTACCGGTGACCCGCTCCATGATGAAGGCAAGCACGTCGGTCTCGATCGAGCGGTACTCGAACGCGGCGCCATGCGGCCGCACCTTGTCCTTCAGCTGCAGGATCAACTCGAACAGATGCGGCGGCCATTGGAAATCCGGATCGCTGTCCGGCGGCACCGGCTTCCAGCCGGTGGCGACATCGACCTGGCCGATATCGGAATAGCGATCGGTGTATTCCTCGGAAAAGCGAACACCCGTCGTCATGTCAAGCACATGCTGCACGCTGGCGCCGTCCCAGCCGGTCGCGCCGAGCTCCTGCAGATAGGCGGTCACCGGTTTGGCCGGGTCGATCAAGCCGCGCCCAACCAGAATACCGAACACGGTGCCTGTTACTGACTTCGCCATCGACTGCGACAGATGCAGCGTGCGCTCGGCCATGCCGTTGAAATAGCGCTCATAGGCGACCTTGCCGTCTTTGAGCACCAGGAAGCCGTCCGTGTAGGTCTCGTCGAGCAGGCCAACGAGCGTCGTCGGACGGCCCTTGCTGTCTTCCACCGGCAGCACGTCGAGATCGGTCTCTGCGCGCTCAAGACGATGGCGATGGCCGTTACCGCGCCAGACCTCGATGGTCGGCAGGAATTCGCGGATGTGTTGGAAGGCCCAGCGATTCCATGGCGGCCGGTCCCAATCGAGCTTCGGCGGCACCATTTGCGGCGGCGAGCCCTGCATGATCGGTGGCCGCGGATCGCTGTTGCGATAGGAGTCCATGAAAGCCATTCCGGAAAAGAAAAGGCCCGGCGGCGGATGCCGCCGGGTCTGTCAGACTGCGGTTATTTCTGCAGTTCGGTCCAGATCTTGGTGTAGATGTCCTGGATCTCAGGCGCGCACATCTTCTGGAATTCGCCTTGTGCCTTCGCAGCCTCCGGAATGACGACTTCCGGGGCATCCTTCATATCGGCCGGCATGTACTTGTCCGAGCCGGTAATGGCGTTTGCGTAGCGATGGAAGGCCGAGAGGCCGGCCGCGTTTTCCGGATCCATGATGAAGTTCTGGAACAGCTTGGCGTTCTCGACATTTTTGGCTTCCTTGAGAACGACGACGTTATCGCTCCACAGGCCGTAGCCTTCCTTCGGATAATTGTAATGGATGGCCGGATTGGCCAGCCGCTGACGCAGCGCCGAACCGTTCCAGTCGCTGGTCGCCTTGAAGTCGCCGGCGCCCATCTTTTCGATGGTGTTGTATTCCATGGCGATCCAGTTCGGCTTGGCCGCGACAAGCGTGTCGCGCACCTTCTTCAGCACCGTCTTGTCGTCGGTGCACTGCTGGCCGCCGACATATTTGATCGCCGCGAAGATAACGTCATTCATCTCGGGAACGACATTGGTCTTGCCCTTCAGCTCGTCCGGCGTGTTAAAGATGATGCCCCAGCTGTCGGCTGGTCCCTTGTAGGCATCGGTGTTGACGACGACGCCGACGGTGCCCAGCGCCCACGGCACGGAATATTTGCGGCCGGGGTCGAAGTCTGGATTGGCCCATTCCGGCGCCACGTTCTTGAAGTTCTCCATCTTGCCCGGATCGGTCTCCTGCACGAGGCCCTCCTTGATCCAGATCGGCACGTAGGTTTGCGACGGAACGGCGATGTCGAAGCCGGTGCCGCCCTGGCGTACCTTGGCGAGCGCCGTATCGTTGGAATCGTAATCGGTGATGGTCACCTTGACGTTGTATTTGGCTTCGAACTTTTTGATCACGTCGGGGCTGGTATAGTTGCCCCAATTGTAGATGTTCAGCTCGCCATCGGCGCTGGCCAGGCTCGTCGTTGCGAGCAGCGCCAACCCCATGGCGGCTGTCGTTGTTTTCCAGTTCATGGTTTTAGCTCCCATTTGTCGGTTCAGTCTCTTTTCCTGCTGACGAAGAAAAACAACGTGACGATCGCGACCGAAAGCAGCAGGAAGGCGGTCGATATCGCGTTGATCTCAGGCGTGATGCCGCGGCGGATCTGGCCGAGCATGTAGGTGGGCAGCGTATCCTGGCCGCCCGATTTGACAAACTCGGTGATGACGACGTCATCGAGCGAGATGACGAAGGCCAGCATCAGTCCGGCCAGTATGCCGGGCCACAAAAGCGGCAGCGTGATGCGGCGGAAGGTCTTCCAAGGCGTCGCGTACAGATCGGCGGCCGCGCGCTCCAGCGTCAGGTCCATGTTTTCCAGCCGCGCCCGGATCGGCAGATAGGCGAACGGGATGCAGAACGCCGTGTGCGCGGCGATCAGATAGCCAATGCCGGAATAGCCGGTGAAGATCTTGATGCGCGAGAAGAAGATCAGCAGCGCCACGCCGGTGACGATCTCGGGCACCATCAGCGGCTGGTTGATCGCCGCATATTTGAAGGTGAGGCCCGGATAGGACGCGGTGCGCGTGGTGGCGAGCGCGGCCATGGTGGCAAAGATTGTCGACAGCACCGCAGCGACGGCGCCGATCTGGAACGAGCGTAGCGTCGCGTCGATAACTTGCACGTTCTGCCAAGCCGACTGGAACCAGCGCATCGAAAAGCCGCCCCATTCGGACGTCGAGTTCGCCGCGTTGAAGGCATAGGCGACCAGCACGATGATCGGCAGATAGAGCACGATAAAACAGGTCGCAGCGATCACCGTGAAGCCGGTCTGGTGCTTGATGGAAAAGTTCTTAGCCATGCCGCACCCCCGACTTGCCGGCATTGCGCACATAGGCAAGCAGCGCCACCATGACGATGATCATCACCGTGATCGACAGCGCCGAGCCGAGCGGCCAGTTGCGGCCTTGGCCGAACTGCAATTCGATCAGGTTGGACAGCATCATGTTCTTGCCGCCGCCAAGCACGCTCGGCGTCACATAGGCGCCAAGGGCTGGAATGAAGACCAGGATGGAGCCGGCAATGACGCCGGGTTTGACCAGCGGGAAAATGATCTTCCGCAATACCTTGAAACGGGTCGCGTAGAGGTCGTAGCCCGCCTCGACGAGGCGAAAATCAAGCTTCTCCATGCTGGCATAGATCGGCAGCACCATCAGCGGCAGATAGACATATGCCATGCCGATCAGAATCGCCGTGTCGGTGAAGAGGATCTGCACCGGCGCTGAGACGATACCAAGCTTGAGCAGGATGGTGTTGATGATGCCTTCGTTGCGGATGATCTGCAGCACGGCGAAGGTGCGGATCAGCAGGTTGGTCCAGAACGGAATGGTGATCAGGAACAGCCAGAGATCCCTGGTCTTCTCGCTGCGCGTCGCCATGAAATAGGCGGTTGGAAACCCCAATGCCAAAGTTGCGATCGTCGTTATCACCGCCAACTTGATCGAGCGCCAGAATATGGTGACATGCGCTGCCGCAAGCGAAAGCGTATCGTCGAAAATGTCGCGTTCCATGAACACCGACAGCCAGGCATCGGGCGAAAACTGCCACTTCACATCGCCATAGGGGCCAGGCGTCAGGAACGAGTAGATCAGCACGATCAGCAAGGGGCCGGTCGCGGCGAGGAAGATCACCAGCAAGGCTGGCGCTGACAGCAGCCACCGGTCGCGCACATCACGCCGCTCCGCTGCCTTGGCGACTTGTTCCGCGGTCGCCATGATCAGTCCTTCAGCACTTGCGCGGCGTCGTTGCCGATCGTGATGCCGATCTGGCCGCCCTGCACGAAGCCGTCACCGGCGCCGCGGCTGTTCTGACGCCGCACGATGAACGGCTCGCCACCGGCAAGGCGCAGATGAAAGTGCGTGTCGGTGCCGAGATAGACGATGTTTTCGACGGTGCCGGACAGCGAAGCGCTCGGGCTGGCCGTGCCCAACTGCGCATGCTCTGGGCGCACGACGATGGTGACCTTGCCGCTGGGGCTGAAGCCTTCCGGCAGCGAGGCTGGGATTTCCACACCAGACGGCAGCTTCACCGTCGCCCGGCCACCAGTCGCGCTAACCACATCCGCCTTGAGGAAGTTCGACTCGCCGATGAAGTCGGCGACGAAACGCTCGGCCGGCCGGTCGTAGATGTCGCGCGGTGAGCCGACCTGCAGGATTTTGCCCGACGACATCACCGCGATGCGGTCCGACATGGTCAGCGCTTCCTCCTGGTCGTGGGTGACGAAGATGAAGGTAATGCCGGTCTCGTGCTGCAGCCGCTTCAATTCGATCTGCATTTCCTTGCGCAGCTTGTAGTCGAGCGCCGAGAGCGGTTCGTCGAGCAGGAGCACCTTGGGCTGCGGCGCCAGCGCCCGGGCGAGCGCCACGCGCTGCTGCTGGCCGCCGGAGATCTGGCTGGTTCGGCGACTCGCCAGCGCCTCCATCTTCACCAGTTTCAGCATCTCGGCGACGCGCGCCTTGATCTCGGCCTTCGGCTTGCCCAGCATTTCCAGGCCAAAGCCGATATTGTCGGCGACCGTCATATGCGGGAACAGCGCGTAGGATTGGAAGACGGTGTTGACCGGCCGCTTGAAGGGCGGCAACGGCGCGATGTCCTGACCGTAGAGGAGGATTTCGCCGGCGGTTGGAAAGTCGAAGCCGGCAATCAGCCGCAGCAACGTGGTCTTGCCGCAGCCGGATGGTCCCAGCAGTGTAAAAAACTCATTCTCGCGGATGGATACCGAGACCGTATCGAGGGCAGCGACCTGCCCCTCACCCGATCCGAAAATTTTACTGACGTTTACGACTTCAATTGCATTCCGATCCGGTTTTTCCGGCACGATACGCCTCACTGTTCACCCCGCTCTTGCTGGCGGAGCTTTTCCCCTGTTCGATGTGACCACACGGCCGGTAGGTTGGCAAGTCCGGCATTGAATCACAGTTCAGTCGGTCATTTTGTCTTGCAAGCGGCAAGCTGTGCAAGCCGCATGCCATTGTCAGGCCTGGTAGGTGACCTTGCCACCGCAGACCGTCGTCACCGGCCGCAGCTTGTGTAGATCGGCCGGCGCCGTCTTCTCGATATCGGCCGACAAAACCACCAGATCCGCCATATAGCGGGGTTTCAGAACGCCTTTGCGATGCTCGGCGAATTCGGCATAGGCGCCCTCGACCGTGTAGGCGGCAATCGCTTCCTGCAGCGAGAAACTCTGGTCAGGATCGCCTTCTGCCCATGGTTTGCGCTGCACTGCCGCCTGAATGCTCAGGATCGGGTCGATCGCCGCCACCGGCCAGTCCGAGGCGAACACGACATGGGCGCCGGCGCTTTTCAGGGTGCGCCAGGCATAGCTCAGCGGCCAGCGGGCCGGTCCGATGCGTGACACCGTCGGCTCCAGTGGAAAATCCATGGCGCCGGGCGGATGCGACGGCTGCATCGAGGCGATGACGCCGAGTTCGGCAAAACGCGGCACGTCGGCTGCTGTGGTGACCTCGATGTGCTCAACCCTGTGCCGGCTGTCGCGCTTGCCATTGAGCTTCTGCGCCGCCTCGTAACCGTCGAGCACTGCGCGCACCGCGCCGTCACCGATCGAGTGCACCGCGATCTGCAGCCCGCGTTTGTCGATAGCCACGGCGAGATCGATAAATTGCTGCGGCGTGAACAGCGGCTCGCCGACCCAGTCGGGACGATCCGCATAGGGTTCGACCATAACAGCGGTCCAGGAATCGAGCACGCCGTCATAGAACACCTTGACCATGCCCGATGACAGCCACTCACTGTGGTAGCGCTCGGCCATGACGGACGCCTTCTCGAGCATGTCGAGCGTCATGAAATTCTTGTAGTGGAACGGGATCTTGACGCGGCAGGGCAATCCCTCCTCGGCCTCGATCTCGGAAAGCAGTTCGAGCTGGTAGAGATTGCCGTCCATGTTCTGGATCGAGGTGATGCCGTGGCGCGCGCACCATGCAAGCCCGCGCCGCATGATGTCACGGTCAGCGGCCCGCTCGGCGGCCGACGGCATTGGGTCGGGCTCACCGCCGGTCGACAGCCCCAGCCGCACCCGGCTTTCGCCGGCAAGGTCGAGCACCGGACCGAAGGCCTCGCCCTCGCGCAATTCGCCCGCGGCCAGGCCGTCGCCACCCATCACGATCTCGTTGCCCGGACCGAGCGTGCGTCCCTTCAGGATGCCGGCCATCTCCAACGCCTTGGTGTTGGCCCACATCGTATGGTGATCGGGCGCCGCCATGCAGAAGGGGCGGTCGGGCAGGATGGCGTCGAGATGATGGCGTGTCACCTGCTCGTCGCCGAGCACGGTGTAGTCGACGCCCTGTCCCACAAGCATCTTCGCCCCGGGCCACGTCGTGGCGTAGTCGCGGATGGCGCTTTGAAGCGCCTCGAAGCCATGGATACCGCCGAGTTGAAGATGCGCGAGCTCGGCCCCTCCCGAGAACAGATGCATGTGGGCTTCGATGAAACCGGGCAGGACCGAACCGCCCTTGGCGTCGATCACCTCTGTGGTCGTTCCCTTGAGTTTTTCGATGGCGGCGTGGTTGCCGATGGCGATGATGGCGCCGTCCTTGACGGCAATCGCCTCGGCGGCGGGATTGTCATCGTCCATGGTCCGCACGCGACCATTGATGACGATCAGATCAGCATTTTGACCCGCACCCGTGACAGACATCGCGACTCCGCGCTTTTGACGACTGGCTGAGACCGACAACCCTCTTGTCCGACAAGCTGCCACTCCGCTGGAGCGGCGTTATCGGACGAAAACTGATGCCAGTGCGCTGTTTCGAAATTCCCCTTGTGATCTCTCAAAACAGCGTGGATAAAAGAATGCGACTAATTATTCGCGTTTGTCAACGTGCCGAATTTCGAATGTATTGTGGACAACACACCACGCCAATGTTGAGACCGGGACCTGTGTTGAAACCGGCAGGGAACGAAGGCATCAATCCGTGAAGCGCAGTCTCAGCCGCGAAACCAGGATGGCGCTCGAACCGCGCAAGCAGCCGCGGCAGGAACGGTCGAGCAAGGTGGTCGACAGGATACTCGACGCTGCGCTGATCCTGACACGGGAGCAAGGAACCAAGACGCCGACGACGCTCGCCATTGCCCGGCGCGCGGGCCTGTCGGTCGGTTCGGTCTACCAGTACTTTCCCAACAAGGAAGCCATTCTCCTCGACCTCGCCCGGCGCTGGCTGTCGTCGTTTCCCGAGGTGATCGCCAGGCGCATCGAGGTCACCCCACCCACCAACCGCGACGAGTTTCGGCAGGAAGTGCGCAAGCTCTTCATCGATACCTCCAGAATATATCTCGAAAACGCCACCCTGATGCCGGTGATCGAGGCGATATCCGGCAATGCCGACCTCAGGCCGATCCAAGACGAATATGACGAGCAGATCATCGCGCTTTACGCCGCGTGGCTGCAGCATGTGAACCCGGCCCTTGAGGACAAGATCGCCAGCCGGCTCGGCGTGCTGATGATGGATGTCGGGCACGCCTGCCGGCTTGTGGGGCTGAAAAGAGACCGCAAGACATACGACCTCATCGAGGACGATGTGGAAAGAATGTGGCTCGCTTTGGTCACCCCCTATCTCAACCTTGACTGATTTCGCTATTTCGAGAGGAAATTCATGAAGACTGTCTATTCGCCGCTTCATGCCGGCCATGCCGGCCAGATGGAACTGGTCACGTCGGCAATCGTGCCGGGTTTCGAAAAGCCGTCGCGGGCCGAGTTCATCAAGGCGCGGGTCGAGAGCGAGAAGCTGGGGCCGATCATCGGACCGGTCGAGCACGATCTCACAGCCGCCAAGCGCATCCACAAGGCCGACTATATCGACTTCCTGCCGACCGTCTGGCCGGCGTGGAAGGCCGCCGGCTTCGAGGGCACGGCGATGGCCTTCACCTGGCCGACGCGCGGCCTGCGCGGCGACGTGCCACCCAAGCGCGTCGACGCCTTGCTCGGCTACTATTCCTTCGACGCCGGCGCCACCTTTGTCGAAGGCACATGGACCGCCATCAAATCATCCTATGACGTGGCGCTGACGGCGGCGGCCTTGGTCAAGGGTGGCGAGCGGTCGGCCTTCGCGCTCTGCCGCCCGCCCGGCCATCACGCCGGTGCTGGGTTCATGGGCGGCTACTGCTACATCAACAATGCCGCGGTCGCCGCGCAGTGGTTCCTCGATCAGGGCGCAAAACGCGTCTCGATCCTCGACGTCGACTATCACCACGGCAATGGCACGCAGGAGATCTTCTATGAACGCGCCGACGTGCAGGTTCTCAACCTGCATGGCGATCCCATGGTGGAGTATCCGTTCTTCCTCGGCCATGCCGATGAACGCGGCGCCAGCGCCGGCGAAGGTTTCAACGTCAATTATCCCATGCCCTTCGGCACCAATTGGGACGCCTGGAACGCCTCGCTGGAGGATGCCTGCGTCAAGCTCGCCGCCTACGCCCCCGATATCGTCATCGTCTCCCTTGGCGTCGACACCTTCGAGAAGGACCCGATCAGCCAGTTCAAGCTGAAAAGCCCGGACTATCCGAAGATCGGCCATCGCATCGCCAAGCTCGGCCTGCCGACGCTGTTCGTGATGGAAGGCGGCTACGCCGTCGAGGAGATCGGCATCAACGCCGTCGGCGTGCTCACCGGCTTCGAGGACAAATAAGAAAGCAATTCCAGGATAAGTGTGAGGCGGTTTTCCGGCCGGAATTGCGCCAAAGAGATATGGGGCGGCTCCGGCCGCCCCGACCATCTAGGCGGCCGCAGCCGGGTTGGGTGCAACCACCGGAACGGCTGGCCTTCGCAACCGGCCGATGCGGTAGACAATCACCGCCGCAATCACGCCTGCCGCCAGGATGGCCACCGCCAGCAACGGCCGGTACCAGAACCAGGCAATCGCAATCGTCACCGTGCCGACCAGGATCGCCAGGACGAAGGCGATGATGCCGGTGCCCATCCGCGCCATGCTGCCGAGGAAGGGTATGACGTCGAGGATCACCCCGATCGGGCTGAGGAACAGCGCAAAGCCTATGGTCAGCAACAGCAAGCCGGCGCCGCGCAGCAGCCAGGTGATCAGCGTGTTGGCGCTGACCGCGTCGGCGAACATCTTTTCGGCCGGGACGTTGCCGGTATCGACCATCAGCAGCGCATCGCCGGCTTGCGTCTGGTAGGGCTCGAAGCGGCTGCCGGCCTGGCGCGCGATGATACTGATCACGCCCAGCGGCGCCAGTTCGTAGCCGATTCGATAGTCACCCAAAGCGGGCGTCGTGTTGTCATTGCCGAGAAAAATCTTGCCATCGACGATGCTGAGCGGTTTCGTTCCGGTATAGGCAGCCTTTATCGCCGCCGACTGGTCGGCTGAGAGCGAATAGTCCTTGTCACCCTCGATACGGTCCAGCACTGGCGTATCGAGATCGAAGGCGACAAGCTTGCCCTCAGGAATCTGGAAGGTCCGGCCGTGGATTTCCATGGGCGGATTCTGGTGGCCGTCCGGCTTCTTGAAGTCCGACGAGTCGATCTGGCTGTCGTCCCACACCTTGGAATAGCTGTAGGTGGTCACCGTCTCTTCGCCACCGCCGAGCTTCTTGGTCGTCTCCGACTTGGACTCTTCCTTCCACTGATACATCTCGACACTGCGCGACAGCCGCAGCCCTTGCGTGGCGATGCCGAAATCCGGATCCGCCAGGCCGCTGTCCGCCGTCACCAGTCCGCTGACATGAACCAGCTTGCCGTCATTGGCGGTATCGACGCTGTCGGCGCCGACCGAAACCACCGCTCCAGAACCTTCGGCCAGCGAGCGCGCCGTCTGCACGGCGCGGCCTTCGTTCCAGAACAGCCCGATCACCATCAGCACGATCAGGATAAGGCCGAAGATGACCCCGCCGACCGCGCGCTTGATCCGCCCGAACCACGAGACGGATGTGACTTCCCGAAATGAATCGCTCATCGTTTCCCCCGAAACAAAGTTACCCCAGAATTACAACGCGGCCGGCGGCCGCGTGTTTAACCCGTCAATCGGCGTGGATCTGCGCGCCGCAATCCCTGTCGCCGGCGCAGGCGTGCACCGCCCGTGTCGTGCCGCCATCGCCAACCCGCCACGGCGAGGCAGACAGCGGCGCCTGCCGATTGCCCCCGAGAAGGTCGAGCGCCCGCATCGCCGTCTCTTCGCCAGCCTCGTCACGCTTGACGATCTCGACGTCCTTGAGGCCGATCGCGGCAAGCTGCGGCATCACCACATCGGGGTCGCCCGCCACCACGATCAGCGACGGATCGAGCGACGCCAGGGCCAGCGCCTGTTTCTGAACCGCATCGAGCGTCAGCTTTGTGCGCGCCGCCATGCGGGTTTGCTGGTCCTCCAGCGTCGATCCGCTGCCGACCGCGCCAATCAGCGAGGAGAACAGACCAGCCGACGTCTCGGCCGATCCAGCCAGCGCCCGGCGATAGATAGTCACCGTGCGGTCGACTTCGTCCTGCGCCACCGGCAAGGTGGTCAGGCCGGCAAATCCTTTCAGGATTTCGGTAATCGCCGGCCCGGTGTTGGCGCGCTCGACGGTGGTTGCCACGACCAATCCCGAGCCGGCCTTCATCGGGCTCATCAGATAGCTCGACACGCCATAGGAGTAGCCCTTCTCCTCGCGGATCACCGAATTCAGCCGGCTGGAGAAATCGGCGCCAAGCAGGTTGGAGACCGCGGTCGATTCAGCGCGCTCGCTCTCGTCGGTGCCGGGCGCCGGCCGCGCCACGAACAGCGCCGACTGGCTGGCGCCGGGTTCGGGCACCAGCAGCACTTTCTGTCCCCCGTTGAAATGCGCCGCCGGCGACGGCTCGACGGCATAGCCAGCGGTGTCGCTTGTCCACGCGCCGAATGCTTTTTCAAGGCTGGCGGCGACGGTCGCGACCGGCATCGGGCCGACGCTGTAGAAGGTCACCGCCTTCGGCGTGAACTCCGCCTTGAATGCGTCCCTCGCCTCGTCGAGCGAGATCGAGGCCAGCGCCTTTGCCGACCAGTCCACCGCTGCCTTGCCCGGCACCTGCGGGATCAGCGTCGCCTTTGCCATGCGGCCGGCAACGCCGGGCAGATCCGCCTCGCGGCCGTTTAGCCAGTCGACTGTCTGCGCCATCAGCACCGTCCATTCGGTCTTGTCGAAACGAGGCTTCAGCACCGCGTCGGCGAGCAGGCCAATACCCTGGTCGAGCTTTTCCGGCGGCACGCCAAGCGTCATCATCGTGGTCAGCGTTCCGGCCTGGTGGCCGACGCCGGCGCCGATGTCGCTGGCCGCCTTGGCGAAATCAGCCGAGCCGCGATCGGCGGCCCCGCGTGTCACCATGCTTGCTGCAAGCTCCAGCAATCCCTCCTTGCCTTCCGGCACGCTGTTCCAGCCGCCGGCGGCACTGGCGGCGACATAGACCATCGGCGCTTCCGGCATTGTGTAGTGGACGAGTTTGATGCCATTCGAGAGCGTCGCCGTTTCCATGGCGGGCAGTGTTGCCGAAGGCGCTTGCCCGGCCGCATGCTTCGGAATGTCGATCGCCGCTCGCTCCGGCGCGGTGAACGGCTGCGGTGTGCCGGACGACCCGATCAGTGCATCGGGATAGCCGCCGCGCGGGCCGGGCTTCAGCACCAGTATGCTGGCATCTTCCGGTTTCAACAGCCGCTTCATCGTTGCCTCGACGCCCGCCACGCTGGCGTCCTTCACCCGCGGGTCGTCCACCAGCGCGCTCTGCGCATCGCCGAGCACGTCGGCATTGTAGGAGACGACGCCGGCGCGATCCTTCAGTGCTTCGCTGCCGAGCCGCGCTGCCTGCAAGATGCCGGTGCGCGCACGCTCGACATCGACCGGATCGAGCGGGGTCTTCAGGAAATCCGCGAACGCCGTTTTCATCGCGCTTTCCAGCGCTTCCGGCGCCACACCTTCGGCGGCACCCGCCTCGAAGGTAAAGCGGCCACCGAGCAGACCGCCGGTCCAGCTCGCGCTGGCATAGGTGGCAATGCCCAACTGCGAAACCAGCCGGTTGCGCAAAAATCCATATTCGCCGTTGCCGAGCAGTTCGGCGGCAATGCTGAGCGCACCATTGTCGGGCGACTGCGCCACCGGGCCACTGAAGCCGACCACAACGATGGGGCTTGGCACGCGATCCTCGAGCACCAGCTTGAGCCGGGCCTGCGTCGGTTCCGGCACGGCGGGCCGCGCCACATCGGCGCCGCGCGCCACGCGGCCGAACGTGTCGGCAATCAGCGCCTTGGTGTCGTCGATCTCCAAGTCGCCGACCAGCACCAACACCGCATTGTTGGGCAGATAGTAGCTGTTGAAGAAACCCCTGACATCGTCGAGCGTCGCCGCATCGAGATCGGCGACCGAGCCGATGACCATGCGGCTATAGGGATGCGGCTTCGGGAACAGCCCGGACCAGAAAGCTTCCCAGCCGGATGCGCCGGCCTTGTCGAGCACGTTCTGGCGCATCTCGTTCTTGACCACCGAGCGCTGCAGATCGAGCTTGGCCTGAGTCACCGAGCGGCCGAGATTGGCCATGCGGTCGGCCTCCAGCGACAAGATCATCGGCAGTGACGACGACAGCCCGTCGACGTAATAAACCGTGCCGTCCTCGGTGGTCCAGGCATTGATCTCGTTGCCGAGCGCGGCGTGCGCGCCGAACACGTTCGGCCAGGCCGGCGTGCCGGAAAACATCAGATGTTCGAACAGATGCGCAAAGCCCGAGCGTCCCGCGGGTTCATTCATCGACCCGACGCGGTAGCGCAGGTTCATCACCACCTTCGGCACGCGATGGTCGGGCACCAGCACCACCTGCAGCCCGTTGTCGAGCGCATAGGTAACGGTCGGCTCAGCCTTGGCGGGCGCTGCCATGCCGGCAAGAGCCGCAAGCACCACCGTGAACGCCAGGAAAACCTGCTTCATCATGACCCCCGATGCTGATGGCCGCGAGCAAGCGCCGCCAAATCCGCCGTATGACCGAAGGGATGCCCACCCCTGCCGGCTGCCGAGACCCTATCGGAATCGATCGGCCCTCGATACGGCAGTATCGCAACACCCTCTGGCTTTTTCGTGTCGGCGTTTCAGGCCTTTTGCGGCGGAAAAGGCCGCGAAAGCAGCCCCTGAGTCGCTTGAGTCCAATAATATTGATTTTGTCAAATCGCGTTTGATGTCGGATTCATCTGCGGGTAGATTAGACCCGAATCAGCCGGTCCTTGGGGGGCGCGGCGACCACCCAAAGTCTCAAGTTCCGGCCAATGACCGGCACCAGACGCGGACGGCTTCGCGTTCCCTGAATGGATTCGGCGATCAGCGCGACCGCCGCGCCGTGTGAGTGCTTCGTAAACGTGATGCGTCTTCAAGTTCGGCCGCTGCTAACCCCAGCGTCCGGGCTCAAGAAAAGACTCCGGCCATGACATACAACCAAAGCATCCAATGAGCAGTTCCGCCGCGCTTCTCCAATCCGATACGTTAGGCTCGCGCCTCGAATCGCGCGGCGATCTCACCTCCTTTTTCATGCAGCTTGCCGCCGAGATCGGCGCCGACAGCTACATGCTCGTCGCCATCGTCCACGACCAGGACCGCAACGACGCCCGCATCGTCTCATCCAACTGGATCTTCGACGCCATTGAACTGATCGGCAAGCGGCTGATCGCCGGCCTTGCCCAGGGACCGCTGACCGTTGCACCTGGCATCCGCCCGAGGCCCCTGGTCGCCGCCGCGGCACCCGACGCCGGCGGACTGCTCACAGGCGAAGAGGCGCGCCTGCTCGACGTGCTTGGACATGCCGAAGTCTATTCACTGCGGCTCAATGTCGGCCGCCAGCGGCTGTTTGCGCTTTTCTCGGCGGCCGAGGCCGGCAGTATCGACCAGCCGGCGCTGATGAAGGCTCAGTTGAAGTGCTGTTACGCGCTGTCCGCCATCCCGCAATTGATCGCCGCCGTCGCCATGCAGGACCCGCTGTCCGACCGCGAGCGCGAATGCCTGTTCTGGGTGTCTGAAGGCAAAACCACCGATGAGGTCGCAGTGATCCTCGGGGTCTCGTCCAACACCGTCAACAGCTACATCACCCACGCCATCCAGAAATTCGCGGCGTCGAACCGCGCGATGGCCATCGCCACGGCGATCAGGAGCGGCATCATTTGAAACATGCTGACATCAAGGCGGCGGCCGAAGCCCTTTTCAACGAGCAGCGCAATCCGTTCGGCGCCTTCTCCATCGGTTCCGAGACGCACCATGCCGTTACCATCCCGGACGCGGTGCGCCGCTGCCGCTGGATCGCCGTCGACATCAACGCGTCGGCGTTTGGCCTCTACTTCGTCAGCCCCTCGCCGGAACGGGCGCGCCTGGTGCCGAGCTTCGATTCCGACTATCCCGCCACCGCGGTGACAACCAAATTCATTGCCGGCGCCAACGGTGAGGAGATGGTTCGCCACAGCGGCGCCTCGACAGCGCCGCGCTGGTGGGCCGATGACGGCATCGCCGGCTCGGACGCCGTCTTCAAGAACCTCGCCTGGGCGGAGCGGACGGAGCCGCTGGCGCCGGGCACCAACGGCATTGGCTTTCCCGTCCATGCCGATCGCGGCCATTGCGGGCTGGTGGTGTTCCTCGGCTCGACGATCGCTTTGCCGGAGGACACGCTCTACGAAATCCACGCCCGCTGTTTTTCGCTGTTCGCCGCCGTCGCCCGCATTCGTCCGAACGATGCCGGCCGGATGCGGTCGATCTCCAAGCGTGAACTGGAGTGCCTGAAGCTGACCGCCAACGGCAACACCAGCGAAGAGATCGCCAGGCTGTTGAAGCTGTCGGTCCACACCGCCAACCAGTATCTCACCCAGTCGACGCAGAAGCTCAACGCGGTCAACCGCAACCAGGCGGTGGCCAAGGCGCTGCGGCTGGGGCTGATCGAGTGATCGCGTCTGGCAGTTGGAGTAAGACAAAAGATCAGCGATAGGCGAGCGGCTCGGTCCTGCGGATTCGCGCCTCTTCGATCACCGTCTCCAGCAAAGCGGTGTTGTGCTCGGGGTCTTCCCCGGGCTTTTCGAACGACACATAGTTGACCGCGACCGAAGACCTCTCCTCGCTCAGCGTCAGCTGGAAATAGACGGTGACGCCCGGCGGCCGAAGCTCGAGATCGAGCACGATGCGCGGGCTGCCGCTCCAGTCGACATGTGCCTCTCCGCCATGGCCGAGCCTGAGCGTGCCTGGGAGGAAAAAAAGCTCCACAGCCGAATCCACCAGATCCGACAGGCAAGCGAAATGCTCGAGCCGGATGAAGGCGATGTAGTCGGCGACGTCGATCAGCCGCAACTCGTCGACCACCTGCTCGATGGCCTTGGCGACGATGAGTTCGCGGGATTTTGCGTGCGGTTGGCGGTTCATCAAATTTGTCTCCGCTCAGCCTTTTTGGAGTAGACGATCCGCACCAGTTCGGCGACGGCCTGGTAGAATTGCGACGGGATCACGCTATCAACCGAAACTTGCTTGTACATGGAGCGGGCGAGCGCCACGTCCTCGAAGATCGGGATGTTGTGCTCCTTGGCAATCTCGCGAATCTTGAGCGCCACAAGGTCCTGGCCCTTGGCCAGCACCATGGGTGCTGAATCCTCGTCGCGGACATATCTGAGCGCGATGGAAAAGTGCGTCGGATTGGCGATGATCAGCGTCGCGCGCGGCACCGCCGTCATCATCCGCTTGCGCGCCCGGTCGCGCGCCAGCGAGCGCAGCCGCGACTTGATGATCGGGTCGCCCTCGGACTGCTTGAACTCGTCCTTGACCTCCTGCTTGGTCATCCGCAGATCCTGCTTCCAGTGGAAGCGCGACCAGACGACGTCGACCGCCGCGATCAGCCCCATGACGAAGACGATCGCCACCAATATGTCGACGGTGATGCTTTTGATGACGAGGCCGAAAGCGACGGGGTTGGTGATCATGCCGGCCAGGAGCTGGCGGTAGTCCTGCGATAGCGTGAAGTAGAGCACGATGCTGGCGAAGCCGAGCTTGCCCAGCGATTTCAGGAACTCGACCCAGCCCTGAATGCCGAACATCCTGGTCCAGCCTTTGGCTATCGAGATGCGCGACAGTTGCGGCCGGATCCGCTCGCCGACGACTTGCGGCATGTTCTGCAGCACCGAGGCGCCGATGCCGGCCACCACCAGCAGCACCAGCAGGCTGACGACGGCGTTGCCTATTTCCATCATCACGGTCTTGTAGAGCGCGATGACGTCGGTCTCGGTGTCCATCGGCCACGCCTCGGGCTTTTCCAGGAACATCGACAGGAACATGCCGAGATCAACGACCGCGTCCTTGGCGTAGAAGACGGTGAACACCAGTATGGCGATGAAGGACGCCAGAAGTGCGGCCTCTCGCGAATGGGGCAGCTTGCCCTGTTCGACGGTGTCGCGGATCTTCTTTTCGGTCGCGTCTTCGGTTTTGGAGTCTTTGTCCGCCGCTTCAGCCATTCAGCGCTCGGCGTTAAGCCGCTTCGCTCTGCTGCGATGAGGGCAGTTCGAAAGCCCCCTCGCGCGAAAGCCGGATTGTCGCCACCGCGATGTTCTTGCGCGCCGTCATGATGTCGGCAAGCTGAATGCCTTCCGAGCCCTGGCCGAGCTCGGACTCGATCATGCGCCGCGACCGTGCGCCGATCGCCGACAGCACCGATTCCGTCAATGCGGGCGCCGCACCGCGCAGCGCCAGCGTGATCAGTTCGGTCGACAGCCCGTCGAAAAGGAGTACCCTCGCCTTCTGCGTCAAAAGCGGCAGATCGTCGAAGGCAAACAACCTGGAGCGAACACCGCCGAGGTCCGGCGTGCCGGCCTCTTCCAGATCCTGCATGACCTCTTCCAACTGAGGCTTGTCCATCTCGTTGAGCATACTGGCGACGCGCGCCTGTCCCGCCGAGATATCCTTGGTCGCGGTCTGCGCCAGCACGCTGGCGCGCAGCTGGTTCTCGATGATCCTGGTGGCCGCGTCCGGAATGGTCGCCATCGTCACCATGCGCTTGATGATCTCGCTGCGCATCGGCTTTTCCATGGTCAGCAAAATGTTGGCGGCGGCTTGCGGCGCAAGCTTCGACAGCACCATGGCCGCGGTCTGGGGATGCTCGGCGGCAAGGAATGTGCCCAGACGCGTCGGTTCGAGCTTTTCCAGCTCCGGCCAGATCGGCGGTGGCCCTTCCGGCGCAACCTCGAAGCGCTTGTCGCCCATGATGGCGCTCATCTCTTCGGGCGACAGCGATTCATTGAGGATCGTGTCCATCCGGTCGGCGGAATCGAGCAGGCCCGCACCTTCGGTGAACTCGGCCTCGAATTCGGCAACGATGCGTTCGAGGTCGCTTTGCGGAATGGTGCGCAGCAGCCGCGCCCCTTCGATCAGTGCCTTCAGTTCTTCTTGCTTGAAGAATTTCAGCAGCCGGCTGGCCGAAGGTTTGCCCATCGCCACCAGGATGGCGGCGGCCTTTTGCGGGCGCGTGAGCGTCACCGGCGTCGTCATGGCATCCGCTCCTGCTGAGACCGCATGTCATTCATTGCTCAAGCGCCCTTGGTCGCCGCGATAATTTCGGTCAGCCTGATGCCAAAGCGCGACGGATCGCTTTCCAGCACGGTGATCTCGCCGCGCGCGATCTTGCGGCCGTTGACCACGACATCGACCGGTTCGCCGATGCGCCGGTTGAGCGCCACCGTCGAGCCCTTCTGCAGCGCCATCAGGTCCGACACCGGCATTTCCGTACTGCCGAGGATGATCTGCACATCGACCGGGATGCTCATGATGATGTTGGAATTGGCGCCGGACGTGGCAGCCCGCAAGGCGGCGTCGGGGCGCTTTTCCTCCTCCTGGAGGACGCCGCGCAATTCCTCGATGGCGCGGTCGAGCTGTTCGTCCGGCTGGTCGATATTGGCTTCCACCTTGGTCTTGGCCATCAGTCGTCTCCAAATGCTTGGGCTTGCCCGGCGTCAGCCCGGCATGAGCCCATCGATAAAATCCTGACCGGCATCGTAAGGATGCCTGATCCGGACGGTGTAGTTCTGCCCGAGTTTACCGAACTCGCAGACAAACAGCGTCTTGTCGCGCGCGCTCAGCTTGGCCTGCGACTGCGCGGTTTCCTCGAACTCGATGACCTGGCCTGGCTCGAAACCGGCGAGATCGCCGAGCGTCAGGCGGGCCAGCGGCATGGTCGCTTCGAGCGTCACCGTCGAGCGCATCACTTCTTCGGAAAAACGTGCCCGCCAGTCGGAGGTCGTGCCTTCGCTGTCGTGGACATCGGCGATACCGCGTGTGGCAAGCAGAATGCGCTGCGGGATCATCACCGTGACCGTTCCGCTGTCGGTCGGCGTCGAGATGCCGAAGACGATGCGCACCGCCGCGCCATCGCGCAGCACGCGACGCTTGGCTTCGCTGCCCGAAAGCGCCCGCGGCACCGGCAGCCGCAGCTCGAGCGAGCGCCGGCCCGATCCGTTCAACGCCTGCGCAACTTCCTGGAAGACCGTGGTCGCGACATCGGTCTCGATCTGCGACAGAGCGCGCTCGATCGGGGAAACCGGCTGATCCGGATCGCCGCCGAACAGCGCGCACACCATCACGGCGATGGCCGGCGCATCAGCCACCAGCGTCATCGCATCCGAAGACGTCGGCGATGCTATGATGGCCATGGCAAAGGCATCGCCGGCATTCGTGCGGGCATCGGGAACACGGCTGATCTCGACCGCGCGCAGGTCGACGGTGACCGGTGCGCCGAGTTCGCCGGCCAGGCTCTTCTGCAGCAGCGGCAGGGCGCGCTCGCCCATCGAGCGCCCGGTGCCGATGACATGAGCGGCCTCACCGCTGTCACCGACCAGACGCTCAATGATCAGCGAGCGGGCTTGCGAGGGGCTGCCAGGACTTGTCATGACGGCGTGCGGTCCTGTCTGTCGTCATGCATGGCTCAAGCCGCTTTCTTCTCGGCGGAAGCTGTGTTCATCGTGCTTTGCTCGACGGCATCGATCGTCGGCCGCTCATAGGACGAGATGGTCTTGCGACCGAACTCGATCGCCACCTGCGGCAGGGCGCCGTTCATGTAGGCAAGCAGCGTCTGCTTGACGATGATATAGAGGCGGTTCTTCTTCTCGCGCACCGTCTTGATCTTGGTGGCGACCGGCCCGACCACCGCATAGGACAGGAAGATGCCGAGGAAGGTTCCGACAAGGGCAGCGCCGATCAGGCCGCCGAGGATTTCGGGCGACTGGTCGAGCGCGCCCATCGCCTTGACCACGCCGAGCACGGCGGCGACGATGCCGAGCGCCGGCAGACCATCGCCCACCGCCACCAGCGCATGGTAAGCCTTCATCTTGTCGGACTTGATGGTCTGGATTTCCTCGTCCATCAGCGCCTCGATCTCATGCGAGCGGGCATTGCCGATGATGATGATGCGGCAGTAGTCGCAGATGAAATTCGTCAGGTCGTGGTTCTTGAGCACGGTCGGGAACGCCTGGAAGATTGCCGACTCCTCCGGATTGTCGATATGCGCCTCGACCTCGCTGCGCGACTTCGAGCGCAGTTCGCGCATCAGGCTGTGCAGCACGCCCAGCGTCTCCAGATAGTCGCGCTCTTTCGGCACCGCCTGCTTGAACGCTTCGAGGATACCCCTGCCGGTGTCCTTGACCGTCTTCATCGGGTTGGCGACGAGAAAGGTTCCAAGTGCGGCGCCACAGATGACCACCGCTTCCCAAGGCTGCATCAGCACATGCAGATGGCCGCCCATCGCCATGAAGCCGCCGAGAACACAGCCGAGCGTCACCACAAGTCCGATCAGAATGCCCACGCCAGATCCTTCCGCATCACGTCAGGCCTAACCGATAGCCCCCGTGCCTTGTGTGAGGCTTGAATCATGCAAGGTGAGGCGATTCAGCCTCGCGCAAGCAAGTCCGCATAGTCTTGCTTTTGAAGCTGCGACCGGAGGCATGTCGTGTTGAGCACTTTTACCAGCTACCAGCTCATCGCCAGGGACATCCCCAAGGCGATCGACCGCATCGAGGCGGAGCCGATCACCAAGCGCGACACCGACTACTATCTCGCGAACATCGGCAGCGTGAAATCGATCGACGATTTCGTCAAGAACGACCGGCTGTTCAAATATGCCATGAAAGCCTTCGGTCTCGGCGACATGGCTTACGCCAAGGCCTTCATGGTCAAAGCCCTGAAGGAAGGGGTGTCGGATTCCGACAGCTTCGCCAACAAACTGAGCGACAAGCGTTATGCCGAGTTCGTGTCGGCCTTCAATTTCGCCGCACTTGGCGCTAATGCCACGAGCTACAATTCGGCACAGCAGGGCGTGACCAACAATTATGGTCTCCAGGTCTCGGTCGGCCCTTCGCAGAACGGCTTCACCTACTACAAGGGCGAAACCTCGTACTACCTGAGCAACATTTCCAACGTAAAATCGATCGACGACCTGATGGGCAACGATCGCCTGCTCACCTATGCGATGGCCGCGTTCGGCCTGGACGCCGACGCCGAGCCGGCTGCGACCGTGCGGGCCATGCTGGAAGGCGGCGTCACCGACCCGAACAGCCCCGCAAACACGTCGACAAACAAGGGCTATGCGGCTTTCGTCGCGGCTTTCGACTTTGCCCAATATGGCGACCAGGCTACGGCGCGCGACGCCGTCCAGCAGGCGGTGCCGAAGGCTGTGATCGGCGGAACCGGACTGTTGCTCGTCAAGCCGACCGCGCAATACATCAAGGGCGAGGCCGACTACTACGCAGCCAACATCTCCAAGGTGAAGTCCATCGAAGACCTGCTGAAGGACAAGCGCCTGCTGACCTTCGCCATGGCTGCCTATGGGCTTGATGCATCGACCCAGACGACGAAGCAGATCCGCACCATGGTCAATGGCGGCGTCACCGATCCGTTGAGTCCCGCCAACCTGTTGACCGACAAGAGCTACGCCAACTTCGTCAGCGCCTTTGATTTTGCCCAGTATGGCGATCAGACGATCACGCGCGAAGCGGTGCTGAAGACCACGCCGAAGCTCTACACGACCGAGTCCAGTCTTGGCCTCATCAAGCCGAATGCGGACGCCGTCCAGGCCGAGACCAGCTACTACCTCGCCAACATCACCAAGGTGAAATCGGTCGACGACCTGATGGCCGACAGCCGCCTTTATAACTATGCTCTGTCCGCAAGCGGGCTCGATCCGGCGACCACCAACAAGGATCTCGTCCGTGATGTCCTTGAGGGCGGTGTCCGCGATCCCGCCAGTGTCGCCAACAAGCTCTCCAACAAGGCCTATGCCAGGCTCGCCACCTCGTTGAATTTCGAGGCCTACGGCGAAGCGGCAACGACCCGCAGCCCGTCGCAGCAGCCGGTGGTCGACAAATACATGCGCCAGACCTTGGAAGAAGACGCCGGCAAGACCAATGAGGGCGTGCGGTTGGCGCTCTATTTCGAGCGCAAGGCCTCGACCATCACCAACTGGTACGACGTGCTGGCCGACACGGCCCTGGCCAGCGTGGTACGCACCGCCATCGGCCTGCCCGATTCCTTCGCTGCCGCAGATATCGACAAGCAGGCGCAGGCCTTCGAGGCAAAGCTCGACCTCACCGATTTCACCGACCCGGCCAAGCTCGAGAAATTCCTCACCCGCTTCACCAGCCTTTGGGAAATCAATCATCCGACCTCGACCGCCCAGACATCGATCGGTGTGCTGTTTGCGCAGCCGACCACCGTCGGCATCTCGACCGATCTGATGATGGCCATGCAGAAACTGAGATTCTGAGAACACCATGCAGGACAGCCTTTACGTCGCCCTTTCCTCGCAGATCGCGCTTGAGCGCCGTCTCGACACCATCGCCGATAATGTCGCCAACGCCTCGACCATCGGCTTTCGCGCCACCGGCGTGAAGTTCGAGGATGTCGTCTCCGGCAGCGGCCCCAAATCGGTGTCCTTCGCCTCCTCCGGCAAGACCTATTTGTCCGGCGCGCATGGCGCGATGACGCAGACCGGCAACCCGTTCGACTTCGCCGTCCAGGGCGATGCCTGGTTCGGCATCGACACCCCGGCCGGCACCGTGATGACGCGCGACGGACGCTTTTCGATGAACGAGAACGGCGAGTTGATGTCGCTCGAAGGCCATCCGGTGCTCGACGCCGGCGGTGCGCCGATCCAGCTCGACCCGCGCGACGGCCCACCCAAGGCGGGCGCCGACGGCTCGCTGCGCCAGGGCGACAAGCTCGTCGGCGCCATCGGCCTGTTCAATTTCGATCCCGGCCCGAATTTCGTCCGCTACGGCAATTCTGGCATCGTGCCCGCGCGTGCGCCGGAGCCGGTCACCGACCGTTCCGATCTCGGCGTCGCGCAGGGCTATGTCGAGGAATCCAACGTCAATCCGGTGCTGGAGATGACGCGCCTGATCATGGTCCAGCGCGCCTTCGAGAACACGGCGGCGCTGATGCGCCAGACCGATGCCTCGACCGACGACGCCATCAAGACGCTCGGCTCCAAGTCGTAGCAGCATGTCGAGCAGCAAATCATCGATACGCGCGCTTGAACGGCAACCGGAGACAGCACCGGAAAACCGGCTGGCTGCGCTGGAGCGGATCTGGCGCCGCTTCGATGACACCGAGACGTTGCTGCGGCGCGGCGGCCGTGTTTCGGAGGTTTCGCCAACGCATTACAAGGTGCGCGGCCTGTCTGAAGTCGCCAGGCTTGGCGACCTCGTCGAACAGCGCGGCAATGCCGGCACGCGCCGCGGCGAGATCGTCAGGATCGGCCGCGACGAAGTCGTCATCGCCCCTTTCGAACGCAGCGCCGACGCCGGCATCGGCGACGCCGTGTTTCGCCGCGGCCCGCTGACGGTAACGCCGCATGCTTCGTGGCGTGGGCGCGCCATCGACGCGCTGACCCGCGTCATCGACGGCGGCCCGCCGCTGATCAGGATCGGCGAGGCTGCGAGCGGCGACGGCACAACGCCCGGCGCCATGGCGCGGCAGCGCGTCGGCACCGCCTTCACGACCGGGGTCAAGGTCATCGACATCTTCACGCCGCTCTGCCTCGGCCAGCGCCTCGGCGTCTTTGCCGGTTCCGGCGTCGGCAAGTCGACGCTGCTCGCCATGCTGGCCGGCGCCGACGCCTTCGACACCGTGGTCGTGGCGCTGATCGGCGAGCGCGGCCGCGAGGTACGCGAATTCCTCGAAGACACGATCGGCGCAGAGAGCATGGCCAAGACGGTCGCCGTCGTCGCTACCAGCGACGAGAGCGCCATGATGCGCCGGCGCGCGCCGGATACCGCCATGCGCGTTGCCGAACATTTTCGCGACCAGGGCCATCGCGTGCTGCTGGTGCTGGATTCGATTACCCGCTTTGCCCATGCGCTGCGCGAGGTAGCGACCGGCACCGGCGAGCCGCCGGTCGCCCGCGGCTATCCCGCTTCGGTTTTCACCGACCTGCCCAAGCTGCTCGAACGCGCTGGCCCGGGCGCTGAAGGCCCCGGTATCAAAGGACAGGGATCAATCACTGCCATCATCTCGGTGCTGGTCGACGGCGACGACCACAACGACCCGGTCGCCGATTCGGTACGCGGCATTCTCGACGGCCATGTCGTGCTCGACCGCGCCATTGCCGAACAGGGCCGCTACCCCCCGGTCAATCCGCTGTCGTCGATCTCGCGCCTCGCCGACAAGGCATGGAGCCCCGAGCAACGCATGCTGGTGACCAGGCTGAAGTCGATGATCTCGCGCTTCGAGGACACGCGCGACATCCGCCTGCTCGGCGCCTATCAGGGCGGCGCCGATGCCGAGCTCGATATTGCCGTGCGCCAGGTGCCGCTGATCTACGAGGCGCTGACGCAGTCGCCCAGGGATCGCGCCTCGAGCGACGCATTCTCCGACCTCGCCCGTCATCTGAAAGGCAAGCAAAGTGTCGATGCAGGAGACTGAGCTTCAGTACACCGAGCGGCTTTTGCGCGAGATGATCGCAGAGGCCAGTGCCGCCGAGGAAGCCCGGGCCAACGAAGCGAGAGCTGTCAGGGCAAAGGCCGATCTCGACAAGGCCGCCAAGGCTGAGGCCATTCTGGCCAGGGCCGCCAGGCCATTCTTGCCCAGGGTAGCCAGCGTAGTCGAGTCCACTGTGCCTCGCTTGGCCGAGCCTGCCTTGCCCAGCGTCGTCAAGCCTGAATTGCCAAGGACCCCTCGCGCCGGCCCCAAAGAAGCGATCGAGACCAGTCGTGACTCGCTTCTCGACGGGCTGTTCCCGGTCACCGAATGGCCGCAGCCGCCAAGGCCGCAATATCCCAGGCTCGACAAGAAATCCGACCGCCGCAGCGATATCGTCTTTGCCGCGCTCGGCATCACGCTTGGCCTGATCTGCGCGCTGTTTCCCTGGTATATCTTCTTCAATCAGGACCAGTTCGGCGTGCAGGCGATCAAGTTCGGCGGCAGCGGCACCAATGCAGGGCGGGTCAGCGGCGGCTCGCAGATGGAGAACAGCGGTCAGCCGCTGACGGCAAACGATGTTCCCGATGTCGACCTGTTCGCCACCGGCACGCTGCAGGACCCCGAGGACAAGACCCAGCCTCCCGGCGTCGACGAGCAGCCCTTCCCGGCGGACGCCAAATTTCGCATGGTTCATGTCGCCAATGGCCGCGCCATGATCGAGGACGATGCCGGCCTGTGGATCGTCCAGCGCGGCTCGAAGCTGCCCGATACCAGCGTCGTCTCGTCGATCGAGCAACGGGGCGGCAAGTGGGTCATGGTCACCAGCACCGACCAGGTGATCGAACTCTCCAAATAGCGGCACACCGGATTTACCCCCGAGCCGCGCAAGGTCCGCGCAAGACTGGCAGCCTAGTCTTGTACGTACCAGCCCGGAGATCCCCATGGAGCCCGTCAATCTTTTCGATCTCGCCGCCAAGCAGTCGCAATGGCTGTCGGTGCGCCAGTCGGCCATTGCCGGCAACATCGCCAACGTCAACACGCCGGGCTACACCGCCGGCGATGTCGAGCCGTTTGAGAAGGTGCTCGACCGCACGGCAGTGTCGCTGACCGCCACCCAGGCAGGCCACCTCGGCACTGCCGCCACTAATGCCGGCTTCACGGTCAAGCCAGAAGAGACGACCGGCGCCATCATGCCCTCGAAGAACACGGTCGTGGTCGAGAACGAACTGATGAAGGCCGGCGAGGTCCGCCGCTCGTTTGAACTCAACACCGCGATCGTCAAGGCCTTCCATTCGATGATGATGATGGCGGTGAAGAGCTGACCATGGACGCCTTGACCTCAGCCCTCAAGATCGCCGCGTCCGGCCTCAGCGCCCAGTCGGACCGCTTGCGCGTCGTCTCGGAAAATCTCGCCAACGCGCAGTCGACCGGCAACACCCCGGGCGCTGACCCCTATCGCCGCAAGACCATCAGTTTCGTCTCGGAACTCGACCGTGCCTCCGGTGGCACGACAGTTGAGGTCAACTCCATCGACCGCGACCCCAGCGACTTTCCCGTCGAATTCCAGCCCGGCAACGAGGCCGCCGACGACAAGGGCTACGTCAAGATGCCCAATGTCAACGTGCTGGTCGAGATGGCCGACATGAGCGAGGCCAACCGCTCCTACGAAGCCAACCTTCAGGTCATCAAGCAGGCGCGTGATCTGATCTCCATGACCATCGACCTGATGAGGAACCAGTAATGATCAGCGGCATTGGCGGTATCGGATCGCTTCCCCTCAAGCCGGAGATCGGTGGCGCCGATACCACGACCGACCTGTTCCAGGGCACCAGGGCGCCGATGGCCGGCAGCGAAATCGGCGCCACCTTCGCCGAAGCGCTGAGCCAGGCTGCTTCAAAGACCGTCAACACCTTGCACAACGCCGAGCAGGTCTCGATCCAGGCGCTCAAGGGCGACGCCGATACCCGTCAGGTCGTCGACGCCGTCATGAGCGCCCAGCAGGCCCTGCAGACCACGATCGCCATCCGCGACAAGGTCGTCTCCGCCTATCTCGAAATCAGCCGTATGGGCATCTGAGGAGACTTGCCGTGAAAGCACTCGCCATCGCAGCGACCGGCATGAATGCCCAGCAGACCAATCTGGAAGTGATCGCCAACAACATCGCCAACATCAACACCACCGGCTACAAGCGCGCGCGCGCCGAATTCTCCGACCTGCTCTACCAGGTCGACCGCACGCAGGGCGTGCCCAACCGCTCCAATTCATCGCTGGTGCCGGAAGGCGTGTCGATTGGCCTTGGCGTCAAAACGACGGCGGTGCGCAACGTCCATACCCAGGGCGAACTGACCTCGACCGGCAACAGTTTCGACATGGCGCTGACCGGCCGAGGCTGGTTCCAGATCGAGGGCGCCGACGGCGGCACACTCTACAGCCGCGCCGGCGCCTTCAACACCAACGCCACCGGCCAGCTGGTGACCGTCGACGGCGCCAATGTCATCCCGGCCATCACCGTGCCGACCGATGCCATCGAAGTCGTGGTCAACAAGACCGGCCAGGTCTTTGCCCGCATCGACGGCCAGACCGACCTCCAGCTGCTCGGCCAGCTGCAACTCGCCAACTTCGCCAATGAAGCCGGCCTGGCGCCGCTCGGCGATAATCTGTTCCAGGAAACGCCGGCCTCGGGCCCGGCCAATGTCGGCGTGCCCGGCGATCCCGGCTTCGCCTCGGTCGAGCAGGGTTATCTCGAGGCCTCCAACGTCGATCCTGTCAAGGAAATCACCGAGCTGATCTCGGCGCAGCGCGCCTATGAGATGAACTCCAAGGTCATCCAGGCCGCCGACGACATGGCCTCCGTCGTGTCCAAGAACATCAGGTAAGGTTTGATGCTCTCTCCGGCCTCCCGCTCCGCGCTTTGCCGCACCGCGCTGATGCTCGCGCTGGTAGCCGGCGGTGTGCCGGCGTTTGCCCAGGAGAGCGCAGACCAGCAGACCAGCACCCACGTCGCGAGCAGTCAGGCAACCGGCGAGATCGTTCTGATCCCCAACCGGGTCATTTATCCCGGCGAGATGATCGACACCGGCGTGCTGAAACCGGTGACGCTGCTCCCCGGAAAGCACAGGCCGGATGCGGTCGCCACGCAGGCCATGGAACTCCAGGGCAAGGTCGCCAAGCGCACGCTGCTGCCCGGCCGCTACATCCCGGCCGCCGCCATCCGCGACGCCTGGCTGGTCGAACAGGGCGCCGCCGTGCAGGTCTATTTCATCGCCGGCGACCTCACCATTTCGGCTACGGCGGTGTCGCTGCAGCCGGGTGCCGCCGGCGATTTGATCAAGGTCCGCAACACAGACAGCGGCAAGATCTTTTCCGGCACGGTGATGGCGGACGGCACCGTCCGGGTCAGCGCGTCATGAGACGCGGAGCTGCCCTTCTGCTCGCGACCGTTGTCGGCCTGCAGCCGGCGCTGGCCGACGGTCTTACGCCGAAGCAAAAGCGCGATCTTGCCGGCCAGAATGGCGGCGCCTTTGTCGATCCCGAATATGATCCGGCCACCACCAACCGCATGTTCAGGGTCTCCAACGGCCCAAGCTCTCTGCCACCCGGCCAGGTCGCATCGCGCATCAAGGACATTGCGCAGCTGCAGGCTTCGCGCGACAACCAGCTCGTCGGCTACGGCCTCGTCATCGGCCTCGCCGGATCGGGCGACAGCCTGCGCAATTCGCCCTTCACCGAACAGTCGATCCGCGCCATGCTCGAAAATCTCGGCATCGCCACCGAAGGCGGCAGCGCGCGGGCCAAGAACGTCGCCGCCGTCATCGTCACCGCCAACATGCCGCCTTACGTGCAGTCGGGCGCCCGCATCGACATCGACGTCTCCTCGATGGGCGACGCCACATCGCTTGCCGGCGGCACGCTGATAATGACGCCACTGAAGGCGGCCGATGGCGAAATCTATGCTGTCGGGCAAGGCTCGGTCATCGTTTCCGGCTTCACTGCCCAGGGCGATGCCGAAAAGCTGACGCAGGGCGTGCCGACGGCCGGCCGCGTGCCCAACGGCGCCATCGTCGAGCGCACGGTGCGCGCCGAATTCGAGGACCAGGCGCTGCTCACCTTGCAATTGCGCAACCCCGATTTCTCCACTGCCGTTCGCATCGCCGACGCCATCAACGGCTACACCTCGCAACGCTTCGGCATGCGCGTGGCGGCGGAGCGCGATGCACGTACCGTGCAGATCAGGCGGCCGAAGAATGTTTCGGCGGCGCGCTTCTACGCCGAGATCGAGAATTTGGTGGTCGAGACCGACACGCCGGCACGCGTCGTCATCGACGAACGCACCGGCACCATCGTCATCGGCAACGAGGTCAAGATCTCGCGGGTGGCGATCAGCCACGGCACGCTCACCGTGCGCATCACCGAACAGCCGAAGATCGTCCAGCCGGAACCGTTCTCCAAGGGCGTGACAGCGGAGGAACCCTTCACCACCATCGATGCCACGCGGCCTGACGCCCGCGTCAATGTGCTCGACGGACCGAACCTCGAAACGCTGGTGTCGGGCCTCAACCGTCTCGGCGTCAAGCCGGACGGCATCATTGCCATTTTGCAAGCCATCAAGTCGGCCGGCGCTTTGCAGGCCGATCTGGTTCTCCAATAGGCCATGCCGATGATCGATTTCTTTTCCCAAAAGCAGCACCGACGCAGCGCAGCCTTGGCAGCTTGCGTCATCGCCGCCACCGTCCTTGCCGGCGGCACTGTCCGCGCGGAAGAAGCGGTGCGGCAGGTTCTGCCTGGCGGGCAACAGCCGGCGGCAGTGCAGCAGCTGGTCCGCGAGAAGGTGCCCGATGAAAGCGAGATCCAGCGCTTCTGCTCCAACATCGCCGACGCCGCCCGCGACCGCCGTTACGCGCTGCAGGCCGAAGAGCTGAAGCAGCTGCAGGCCGGCATCGACCTCCGCATGAAGGCGCTGGACGACAAGCGCGCCGAATACGAGCAATGGCTGAAGCGGCGTGAAGTCTTCCTGGCCCGCGCCGAGGATGGCGTCGTCAAGATCTATGCCGGCATGAAACCGGATGCCGCGGCCGAGCGCCTGGCCATGGTCAACGCCGATCTCGCCGCCGCCATCCTGATGAAACTCGATTCGCGCAAAGCCGGCGTCATTCTCAACGAGATGGACCAGAAGGCAGCGGCCACACTCACCGGCATCATGGCCAGCGCGGCCCGAAGGGTAGATCCGTCATGAAGTCGCATATTCTCGCCCTGGTCGCCACGGCTTCACTTGCCGGCTGCGCCTCCGACCCCAGGGAGATCGGCAGGGAGCCGGCGCTGTCGCCGGTTGGCACCGGCATCACCGGCAGCGTCAATGCGCCCTACTCCTATCCCGAAACGCCAGCCGCGCCGGTGAAGAAATTCTCGCTGTGGGATGATCGCCAGAGCCGGTTGTTCACCGACCCACGCGCGCTGCGCGACGGCGACATCCTCACCGTCAGGATCAAGCTCAACGACAAGGCCAACTTCAAGAACCAGAACGACCGCAGCCGCACCGCCGGTCGCAAGCTCGGCTATGACGTCAACCTCGGATGGGAAGGTGCCACCACCAGCGGCAAGGGCGACGCCGGCTTGAGTTCCACCACCGAAACCAATGCGGACGGCGAAATCAAGCGCTCGGAGAACCTCGAGCTCAACGTCGCCGCCGTCGTCACCGAAGTCCTGCCCAACGGCAATTTGATGATCCGCGGCTCGCAGGAAGTGCGCGTCAATTACGAGCTCAGGGTGCTGACCATCGCCGGCATGGTGCGTCCATCCGATATCGGCGCTGAAAACACCATCTCTTATGAACGCATCGCCGAGGCGCGCATCTCCTATGGCGGCCGCGGCCGCGTCAGCGAAATCCAGCAGCCCGCTTACGGTCAGCAGATCCTCGACCAAGTCCTCCCCTTTTAGGACTGGAGAACGGCGCCGTGGCAAATGTCGAACAGGTTCAGCAAAAAAAGGGCCCGTCGCTTGTCATCCAGCTTGCGATGCTGCTGGCGGTGACGGGCGCCGCGATTGGCATGGGCTGGATGTCCGGCGGCTATCTGAAGGGCGTCGGGGGACCGGTGCCTGTGCCCGCCGCACCGGAGAACCAGTCCAATGCCGAGCAACCGAGCAAGGCGGCCGAACATGCTCCCGGCACCGGGCCGACGCTTGTCCAGCTGGCGCCGATCACCACCAATCTGGCTTCGCCTGCTGACACCTGGATAAGGCTGGAAGCGTCGGTGGTCTACGATGCGCCGCAGCCGCCGGAACTTACCGAAAGCATTCACCAGGACCTGCTTGCCATGGTCCGCACCCTGAAGATGCATCAGATCGAAGGCGCCAGCGGCTACCAGCATTTGAAAGCCGACCTCGAGGAGCGCGCCGCAATCCGCAGCGGTGGCCATGCCAAACAGGTTCTGATCAGGACATTGCTGCTCGAATGAGAAAACTCGTCCTCGCCGCCGCGATCGTCGTCGCCGCCACCTCTGTCGCCGCCGCCCAGCAGCTCGATCTCGGCGGCATCGGCAAGGCCGACGGCGCCACCGTCGGCTATATCATCCAGATGTTCGGTCTGCTCACCGTGCTGTCGGTGGCGCCGGGCCTGTTGATCATGGTGACGAGCTTCACCCGCTTCGTCATCGCCTTCTCGATCCTG
Source organism: Mesorhizobium sp. M0139 (assembly GCF_040322455.1). Lineage (NCBI taxonomy): Bacteria > Pseudomonadati > Pseudomonadota > Alphaproteobacteria > Hyphomicrobiales > Phyllobacteriaceae > Mesorhizobium > Mesorhizobium sp. M0139. The sequence continues at coordinate 133,184 of NZ_JAMYTN010000005.1, read as the reverse complement.
CGCGCCGGCATCGGCCTGCAGTCGACGCCGGCCAATCTGATCCTGATCTCGCTGTCGCTGTTCATGACCTTCTACGTCATGGCGCCGACCTTCGACCAGGCCTGGAACACCGGCGTCAAGCCGCTGATGGACAACCAGATCAGCCAGACCGAGGCGTTCGAAAAGATTTCGGACCCGTTCCGCACCTTCATGCTGCACAATGTCCGCGACAAGGACTTCGACCTGTTCGCCGACCTAGCCCGCGAGCGAGGCCAGGTGGTTGCCAAGGACAGCGTCGACCTGCGCATCCTGGTGCCGGCCTTCATGATCTCCGAAATCCGCCGCGGCTTCGAGATCGGCTTCCTGATCGTGCTGCCGTTCCTCGTCATCGACCTGATCGTCGCCACCATCACCATGGCCATGGGCATGATGATGCTGCCGCCGACCGTCGTTTCGCTGCCCTTCAAGATCCTGTTCTTCGTCCTCATCGACGGCTGGAACCTGCTTGTCGGCAGCCTGGTGCGCTCCTTCACCTGATCGTCCGCGCGCCGTTGGCGCCTTGCTAAAGTTTTATGCAATATATTTCCGGTTAACCGTCCCGTTTAGCCCTTTGGTAGGGACTTGCCCGCATATTGCTCGCAGATGGCGGGTGATCGGGTCTCACGATCATTGGCATGATGCCGCTCCGTCATACCGGAAAAGCCGGTATGTCAAAAACACCCTGTAAAAATCAAGGTACGAGTAGCCATGTCCAGTATCATGACGAACGCCTCGGCGCTGACCGCGCTGCAGAGCCTGAACAACACCAACAAATCCCTCGAGCAGACGCAGGCCCGCATCTCGACCGGCTACCGCGTTGCCACCGCTTCCGACAACGCCGCTTACTGGTCGATCGCGACCTCGATGAAGTCCGACAACAAGGCCAACTCGGCCGTGCAGGACGCCCTCGGCCTCGGCGCCGGCAAGGTTGACACCGCCTACACCGCCATCAACGACGTCAAGGACCAGGTCGACCTGATCAAGACCAAGCTGGTCACTGCCCGTAGCGCCTCGAAGGAAGACCAGCAGAAGATCGCGACCGAAATCAACGCCATCCAGGCGCAGATCAAGTCCTCGGTCGCCAACGCCAACTTCGCCGGCTCGAACCTGCTGCAGAACGACGCTGCCGCTGCGTCCGACCTGAAGATCGTTGCCGCTTACAACCGTACCGGCGCGACCGTCACCATCGACACCATCGACGTCAAGGCTGCCGATACGCAGGTTCTCGACGTCGCCGGCACGGGCGGTATCGTCGGCGGCCTGCTCGCCGCTGCCTTCTTCGACCCGAGCACCACGGCGGTTACCCCCGCCGCCATCGACACCGCGCTCGGCACTGTTGAAACCGCGCTTGCCAAGCTGTCCACCGGCGCTGCCTCGCTCGGCGCCGCCAAGTCGCGCATTGACACCCAGAAGAGCTTCCTGTCGAACCTGTCGGACTCGATCGACAAGGGCGTCGGCGCTCTGGTCGACGCCGACATGAATAAGGAATCGACCCGTCTGCAGGCCCTCCAGGTCCAGCAGCAGCTCGGCATCCAGGCGCTGTCGATCGCCAACGGCAACTCGCAGTCGATCCTGTCGCTCTTCCGCGGCTGATCTCTCGACATTACGACTGACACCATCCGTCGGGCCGCGCCAACAGCGCGGCCCGATTTCTTTTTGCGGCTGTTGATTGTCTTGCTAAATGGCTGCCGATTTTTGCTCTTGGCCAGCGCCCTGAATGGCTTGGTTTAAGAGGACGTTAACCATATCCCGGTAGTCATGGTTAACCATTCCATGGCGGGCAGACCATACGGTCGATGGGCTTATGCCTACCCCCTTGATGAAGTTGATCCGGCGTGTTCGGGACACGCCAGTGTTTGAAAAGGGGTAAATATCTTGGCTAGCATCATGACGAACGCTTCGGCTCTGACCGCGCTGCAGAGCCTGAACAACACCAACAAGCAGCTTGAAACCACCCAGTCACGCATTTCGACCGGCTACCGCGTCGCCACCGCCAGCGACAACGCCGCCTACTGGTCGATCGCCACCACGATGAAGTCCGACAACAAGGCGCTTTCGGCCGTTCAGGACGCGCTTGGCCTCGGCGCCGGCAAGGTCGATACCGCCTACACCGCCATCACCGACATCAAGGACCAGGTCGACCTGATCAAGGCCAAGCTGGTCACTGCACGCAGCGCCAGCAAGGACGACCAGCAGAAGATCGCGACCGAAATCAAGGCCATCCAGGACCAGATCAAGTCGTCGGTTACCAACGCCTCCTATGCCGGCTCGAACCTGCTGCAGAACGACGCTGCTGCGACCTCCGACCTGAAGATCGTCGCGTCCTATAACCGCACCGGCACGACCGTCGCCATCGACACCATCGACGTCAAGGCGGCCGACACGCAGGTTCTCGATCTTCCTGGCACTGGCGGCATCGTCGGCGCTCTGCTGGCGACGACCTTCTTCGATCCCAGCACCACCCAGGTCCTCCCGGCGGCCATCGACACCGCACTCGGCGCCGTTGAAACGGCGCTTGCCAAGCTGTCCACGGGTGCCGCCTATCTCGGCGCCGCCAAGTCGCGCATCGACACCCAGAAGAGCTTCCTGTCGAACCTGTCGGACTCGATCGACAAGGGCGTCGGCGCTCTGGTCGACGCCGACATGAACAAGGAATCCACGCGGCTGCAGGCCCTCCAGGTCCAGCAGCAGCTCGGCATCCAGTCGCTGTCGATCGCCAACGGCAACTCGCAGTCGATCCTGGCGCTGTTCAAGCAGTAAGCCTGACCCGGCTTTCTCTTCCTTGAATAAGGGCCGCGCCAACAGCGCGGCCCTTTCCTGTATGGGTGTGTTTTGACGCATGTCGTTGACCCGGAACCGCTGCACACTTCCGGGCGACATGCTCTATCATCTTCGCACAAGCTTCGCGGTCTAGTGTTCCCACGGAATATCATGCTGGGAGCGCTTGAATCGTGCCGCAACAGATCCAGAGCATCATCTCGAATCTCAGGGCATTTGGCGTCAGGCGCCTTGCCATGCTGGCCGGCATTGCCGCATTGGTGATGGCCGTCATCGGCATCGGCTCGGTCTATCTCAACCGTCCGGCCTATGAGACGCTCTATGTCGGGCTCGATCGCTCCGACGTGAACCAGATCGGCCTGGTGCTCGGCGAAGCCGGCATCGGCTTCGACGTCGGCTCCGACGGCACCTCCGTGCTGGTGCCGGCCGGCACCACCGCGCAGGCGCGCATGCTGCTCGCCGAAAAGGGCCTGCCGACCAGCGCCAATGCCGGCTACGAACTGTTCGACAATGTCGGTTCTCTCGGGCTGACCTCCTTCATGCAGCAGATCACCCGCGTGCGCGCGCTGGAAGGCGAGATCGCCCGCACCATCCAGTCGATATCCGGCATCAAGGCCGCCCGCGTTCACATCGTCATGTCCGAGCGCGCCAATTTCCGCCGCGACGAACAGCAACCCTCCGCCTCGGTGGTCATCCGCTATTCCGGCATCGACGCCGAAAAGAGCGCCATGTCGATCCGCCATCTCGTCGCCGCCGCCGTGCCGGGCCTGTCGGCCGACAAGGTTACCGTGCTCGATTCCAACGGCAACCTTCTCGCCGCCGGCGACGATCCCTCCAACACAAGTGCTGCCCGCACGCTCGGCGTCGAGCAGACCGTCGAGGCGCAGATCGGCGACAACATCCGCCGCGCGCTGACGCCTTATCTCGGCCCCGACAATTTCCGCGCCAGCGTCAAAGCCGACGTCAATACCGACACCCGCCAGACCGAAGAGACAATCTTCGATCCGGAGTCGCGCGTCGAGCGTTCCGTGCAGTCGGTGCGCGCCAACGAAAACAGCAATCAGAGGCAGGCCTCGACCCCGGCCACCGTCGAGCAGAACCTGCCCGAGACCCAGGCGACCAGCACCGATGGTCCGCAGACGTCATCGGCGAACGACCGCAAGGAGGAGATCACCAATTACGAGATCAACTCCAAGAAGATCGCCACAGTATCGAACGGCTATTCCGTTACCAAGATGTCGATCGCCGTCGTCGTCAATCAGCAGCGGCTGATGACCATCCTCGGCAAGGACGCAACGCCCGAGCAGATCGCCAAGCGCGTTGCCGACATCCAGAAGATGGTGGCTTCGGCCACCGGCTTCGACGACAAGCGCGGCGATATCATCGATGTCTCGGCGGTCGAGTTCATCGACGGGCTCGACGGCGAGGCGGTCGAGCAGCCGGGCATAATGGCGTCGATCGGAACCCATGCCGGTACGATGATCAATGCCGGCGCGTTCATCGTCGTGGTGTTCCTGGTCGCCTTCTTCGGCCTGAGGCCAATGGCCACCGCGCTGAGCGCGCGGCCGACGCCGGCACTTGCCGGTCCGAGCTTCGACGACGTCCAGCGTTCACTGCCGACACCCGAAGCCGCCAGCGCCGAACCGGCGCCGGCTGCCTTGCCCGGCAGCCGCCCCGGCCCGACTCCACTCGACGATCTTCGCCAGAAGATCAGGCCGGCGCCGCAGGAGCGGCTTGCCCGCATGGTGGACATCAATGAGGAGCGCACCGCGCAGATCCTGCGCAAATGGGCGGCCCAGGAAGCAGCGGTATAGACCATGGCCTCGGCAGCGCTTTTCGACCTTTTGCCGGATTTCGGCGCACGCAGCCAGCGTGCCGGCCAGCCCTCGCTCGCGGCCATGGCCGAGCCAAGGCCGGAGACGTCGGCGCCGCAGGCCGACATCGGCGCGCTGATCGCCGAAGCGGTCGTCGATGCCGAAGCCGCCCTTGAAGCCCGCCTTGCCATCGCCCACCAGGCAGCGCTCGAGGCACAGAGACAGGCCAACGCCGATGAAGCAAAGGCCTTTCTGGAAAGTTTCGGCGGCGATGTCGGCGCGGTCGTCACTGCCCGTATCGAGATCATGGAGGCCAAGGTCAGCGACCTCGTCGGCGCCACCATTGCGCGCATCATTGGCGGCCTTGTCAGCGACGATCTGCAGAAGCGTTCGCTGGAAGCCCTTGCCGGCACGATCCGCGAAGCCGTCGGCGACAGCGAGGCGGTGCGCATCGCCGTGCGCGGACCGCTGTCATTGTTCGAGACGCTGAAGGCTTCGCTCGGCCCACGCGCGGCCAATCTCGATTTCGTCGAGGCGCCCGGCTTCGACCTTACCGTCGCCATTGACGAGGCGGTGTTCGAAACCCGCATTGCCGAATGGTCGGCCGCCTTGTCGGAGGCCCTATCATGAGCGAGGGCCCTCTTATGAACGAGTGGACGTTATGAGCGTTGTCGAGGCCGCAAACGCCAGGCACGAGATCATCATCGTGCGGCGCAATCACGACGACCATGACGACGCCCACCATGGCGGCGTCTGGAAGATTGCCTTTGCCGATTTCATGACCGCCATGATGTGCTTCTTCCTCGTCATGTGGCTGATCAACGCCGCCAACGAGCAGACCAAGGCGGCCGTTGCCAGCTACTTCAATCCGGTCAAGCTGGTCGATCGCAACGCCAGCCGCAAGGGCCTCGAAGACCTCGGCGATGGCCCGAGCAAGGTCGGGCTGACGGCGGACGACCCGCGGGACAAGACCAGCAAGGCCGGACAGGACGGCGTCGGCGGCGCCGGTACTTCCGACAAGAAGCAATCGAAGGAATCGGCGCCGAAGACCGATCTTTCCGACGAGCATCTGTTTGCCGATCCCTATGCGGTGCTGTCGGAAATCGCCACCGACACCGGAGTCATGCAAAATGTCAGCGAGAAGGGCGATGGCGGCGCGCAGGCGTCCGGCCCAGCTACCGGCGCATCCGGCGGCCAATCCTACCGCGACCCGTTCGCGCCGGATTTCTGGTCGCAGCAGGTGGCTGCACCAGGCGCCGAAGCCACCGCCGAACGCACCAAGATCGAAGGCGATCCCCTGAAGCCGGGTGACAAGGCGGCACAGACGCAAGTGGCGGAGGTGAAGGCCGTGCCGGCCGCGCCGCCAGTGGCCGCGGCGCCGCTCGAGCCGCTGGCGAAATCCGTTTCCGATAAGCCGCTGACCAAGGCTGAAGCCAAAGCAGAGGCCAAGCCTGAAGCAGCGAAGGCCGAAATTGCAAAGGCCGAAGCCGCCGAGGCACAACCCGCACCCAAACCCGAAACCGCAGAAAAAGCGCCGACGGCCGCCACTGTTAGAGCCGCGGCGCAGGTCAAGCAGGAACTGGCCGAGGCCTTCAAGCCAGGCGACAAATTGCATAATGGCGTCTCCGTCGAAGCCACCGACAAGGGTGTCGTCATTTCGATCACGGACCAGTTCGATTTCGGCATGTTCGAGATCGGATCGGCGGTGCCTAGGCGTGAACTGGTGCTGGCGATGGAAAAGATCGGCCGCATCGTCAACGAGCAGAAAGGCACGATCAGCATCAACGGCCACACCGACGCGCGGCCGTTCCGCAGCGACACTTACGACAATTGGCGGCTGTCCACGGCGCGCGCCCATTCCGCCTATTACATGCTGGTGCGCGGCGGCGTCGACGAGCGCCGCATCACCGAGGTCGCCGGCTTCGCCGATCGCGAGCCGAAAATTGCAGCCGACCCGATGGCGGCCGCGAACCGCCGCATCGAAATCCTGATGGCGACCGACGGATGAGGCGCGCCGCCATCATCGGCCGCGCCGTCGGGCTGCTGCTGCTGAGCGCTGTCCATCCGCCATCGGCCTTCGCCGAGGACGGCTTGCAGCCCTATCAGCTGGTGCGCTCGCTGCAGCTTGTGCAGGACCGCATCGCCGCCGGCGATCACGCCGCGCTGCCGATGCAGGCCAAGCTGCTCGAAATGGCCGACACAAGGCTGCGCGCGGCGGACGCAGATGATTTCAGCGACCCGAAGAATTTTCGCGCCTTGCTGGTCTATGGCATGAGTGGCGGCAACCCCGTCACCGTCGAGGCGGCGGTGTCGCGCGCCAAGACCGACCCGCAAAGCCTGACCATCGCCAAGGGCATTGTCGATTATCTGAACGGCCGGCAGGCGGCTGCGATCGAGGCGCTGAAGCCGATCGATCCGATGACCCTGCCCCCCGATGTCGGTGCCTTTCTGGCGCTGGTCAAGGGCTCGCTTCTCGCCACCGAGCAACCGGTCAGCGCGCTTGCGCTGCTCGACGATGCTCGCCTGCTCAGCCCCGGCACGCTGGTCGAGGAAGCAGCACTGCGCCGCTCGGTCGGCATCGCCGCCGCGCAAGGCGACGGTGCGCGTTTCGCGCTTGCCTCAACCCAATACGTCGAAGACTACCTCTATTCGCCCTATGCCAGCCAGTTCGCCGACGCCTTCGTCTCCGGCGTCATCACGCTGCACATGGCGATCAGCCAGGACAAGCTCGCCGACATCACCGCAATGATGGATCCAGAACGCGAGAAGGTGATCTATCTGCGCATCGCCCGCCGCGCCGCGATCGACGGCTTTGCCGATCTCTCCGCCTTTGCTTCGGCCAGGGCTGAACGGGGCCGCGACGGCATCCACAATCAGGACGATCCGCGCGCCCAGCTCTATTCCAGCCTGTCCACGGTAACGTCCGGCACCATCGGCGAGGTCCGCGCCAAGCTGGACAAGATCGATCGCAACCAGCTTTCGCAAAGCGACCGCGACCTGCTCGATGCCGCGCAGGCCGTGGCGGGTGAAGTCATCGCCCCGCCGGCGCCGCTGCCTGCCGAAAAGCCCGCACCTGCCTCGGCCAGTCAGGAGCCGGTCAAGACCGCGGCCGTGGAAAAACCCGACGAGCCAGAGCTGCCGCCGGTCGAAGGCGCGATGCCGGAACAGCCAGCCGCCACAACGTCGAGTGAACAGCCCGCAACCGACCGACCGAAGGCGGCAAGTGAGCCGGCCGCGCAGGCACCGAGCACGCCAGAGGCAAAGGCGGCGGAAACGCCTGCAGTCGCCTCGGCCAGCGATGCGGCTCCGGTCGTGCCGGCATCGGTGCCGGCCCCCGCCGCAGTAGAGCCTACCGATCCCACCGACGCCGCCATGGCGAGGACGCGTCACCAACTCGATTTGATCGACCAGATGCTTGGAGCAGCCCCGAAATGACCACCAATGTTGGCCAGGCCCTGCCGGCTCCCGCGCACGCCGGATCGAAGCAGTCGGCCTCAAACGCCAAAGGTGGCGACAAAAGCTTCGGCGACATGGTGCGCGGCGACGACGATGCGCCGACACCGATAGGCCAGGGAGCAATTGAGGCCGCGTCGCACGAGCTGCGTTGGGCCAAACGCAGCCCTGCCGGTCCCGGCAAAAGCGAAATCCCACACACCCAGTCTGGCAAAACGGGGACGAAATCCGCTGCCGGCAAGGCCGCAAAAGAACATGCCGATAGTGGCCCGGACAAACCATCCAAGGACGCTGAGGTGGCCGGACGAGACGCGGATGCAGGATCGCTGCAGGATCATTTGCCACTGGTGCTGGCGCTGCACGATATCAGGCATTTCTCAACGGTCCGGACAAGCGGGAACGGCATCGCGACGAATGGACAGACTGGGCAACCGGCGCCCGCTGGCGAGGCCATTTCTGCACAGACGTCGCCTCTGAAGAGACACCGCGCAGCGTCCGGCATTGACAACAGACTCGACACGACGACGCGATCGGAACGGGCCAAGCCCGGTACCAGCGTTTCCGCACAGGATCAGGGGCAAAAGCTGCCCGCGATCGGGCTCCAGTCCGGCAAACTGCCGCACCAGGATGGTCCGACGCCTCCTCTACCGGCGGACCAGACGGCAAGCGACGTTTCGGCACCCGAGGCAAAACGGTCCGCGCCGTCGGCGAAGTCCGTCGATGGAGCCCATTCCGCGGCATCGGCCACACAGGGAAAACAGCCGCCATTCGCTGCGCGCGTCGACATTGTTGCCGAACAGAGCTTCCCGGCCCCGGCGCAAAACCCGATGAACCAGACGACTTCGGCGCTTATCGACGTGCTGGCTTCGGACAACGGACTGCGGCAAGCGGTTTCGACGCCGTCGACGAGCGCCCAGACGGCCGGTTCTGTTGCCGTTCCGACACATATATTGAAGATCGAGCTTCACCCGGCAGAGCTCGGCATGGTCACCGCCAGTCTCAGGCTTTCCGGAGAACAACTTTCGATAGAATTGAAGCCCGAAACCCATGAGGCTTACCGCCGTCTCGCCACCGATAGCGACGCCATCGTGAAGTCGTTGCGCGGGCTCGGCTTCGATGTCGACAAGGTCACCATCCTGCAACCCTCGATAGCGATCCACGCAGCGGCCCGCAGCGATGCAGCGAACTCGCATCCAATGCCGCAAGGCCGCGACCAGTCCGCTTTTCAGCCCGGAAACTCGAGCGGCAACAATACGGGTTCGGACGGCCAGCAGTCGGGAAGAAACCGCAATGACGATGCCCAGGAATTCGGCCGCGCTGGCGCGCCTGCTGGCGAGCGCGCTGGCGACGATATGTTTATCTAGCCTCGCCACCAAGCCGGCCACCGCCGCCACCAACCCTTGCGAGCCCGAGATTTTGCGTGCCGCCGACCGCTATGGCGTGCCCGCCGGCATCCTCTATGCGGTCGGGCTGACCGAGACCGGCAAGAAGGGTAGCTTGCAACCTAATGCGTTGAATATAGAGGGGAAAGCGGTATTTCCAAGGAACCGAACCGAGGCCCTGGCCACCTTCGAAGCAGCCCGGCGCGAGGGTAAGACGCTCATCGATCTCGGCTGCATGCAGATCAACCATCACTATCACGCCGCGCATTTCCGCAGCGTCGACGACATGCTCGACCCGCGCCAGAATGTCGACTATGCCGCACGCTTCCTGGCCAGCCTGCATGCGCGTCATGTCAGCTGGTCGATGGCCGTCGCCCGCTACCACGCCGGCCCCGACAATGATCCCGCGCAGAAATTCTATGTCTGCCGCGTCATCGCCAATATGGTCGCCACCGGCTTCGGCAAATGGACCCCGAACGCCCGCAACTTTTGCAACCCTTAGGTGAATAATCTCTTGCGAACGGTTGCAAATCCACGCCCGGCGGGTGACGTGCCACGTCACCCGTTCGGCAACCAACGATACAACCTCCTGATTGCGGTTATTTCGAAACTCGAAATAACTCCCAAGAAAATAGCTACAAGAAATGATGGTTGTTCAGGATTCCCGGCACCGGTTACGGCTCTTCCCACGGGGCAGATGATCTGATTCGGAGGCGGGGCCGATGATTGTAATCGTTGACGAGCGTGAGCTCGTAACTGAAGGCTATAATTCACTTTTCGATCGTGAGGGCGTCGCCTGTGCAGGCTTCGCGTCCGGTGAATTCGGCGAGTGGGTGACATCGGCCGCCGACACGGATTTGCGATCGGTCCGAGCCTTCCTCATCGGCGACTGCCGCGAAGGCGCCATCTCGCCACGCCAGATCCGCGACCGCACCGGCGCTCCGGTCATTGCGCTGAGCGAACAGCACTCGCTCGAGAATACGCTGCGGCTGTTCGAGAGCGGTGTCGACGACGTCATACGCAAGCCGGTCCATATCCGGGAGATCCTGGCCCGCATCACCGCCATCCGCCGCCGCGCCCATGAGGACGTCAGCTACACCGAGATCGGCGCCATGCGCATCTTCATGGATGGCCGCGATCCCGAGATCGATGGCCAGCCGCTGCCTCTGCCGCGCCGCGAACGCCGCATCCTCGAATATCTGGCGAGCAACCGCGGACGCCGCGTCACCAAGACCCAGGTCTTCAACGCCATCTACGGCATCTTCGACGAAGAGGTCGAGGAGAACGTGGTCGAGAGCCACATCTCCAAATTGCGCAAGAAACTGCGCGAAAAGCTTGGTCAGGACCCGATAGATTCCAAGCGCTTCCTCGGCTACCGGCTGGTGTTCTGATGCCGGTCTGCGCCAGCCTCGCGCAAGACAAAAATTATATCCTCGCGACCACAGACATGGGCCCAACGATGTTGGGCATTGAGGAGACGTTTCGATGAGCCTTTACGGAATGATGCGGACCGGCGTTTCCGGCATGAACGCGCAGGCCAACCGCCTTTCGGCCACAGCCGACAACATCGCCAATTCCGACACCACCGGCTACAAGCGATCCTCGGCCGAGTTTTCGACGCTGATCATGCCGCAGGTCGGCGGCGCCTATAATTCCGGCGGCGTCAACACCACCATCCGCTCGGCCATCAGCGCCCAGGGCGTGCTGCAGTACACGACCTCGGTTTCCGACCTTGCGGTCAACGGCAACGGTTTCTTCGTCGTCCAGGACCCCAGCGGAACGCCTTTCCTCACCCGCGCCGGCGCATTCGTTCCCGACGCTCAGGGCAGACTGGTCAACGCCGCCGGCTACCAGCTGATGGCCTACAGCTACGCCAACGGCACACCGGCTGCCACCGCCAACGGTTTCGAAGGGCTGGTGCCGGTCCAGATCTCCGACCAGGAAATGACCGCGACGCCCAGCACCGCGGGCAACTTCAACGCCAATCTGCCGGCCGGCGCCACGCCGCCCGCCGGTCCGCTGCCGTCCACCAACAGCCCGACGGCGGAATACACGTCGAAATCCTCGATGGTCACCTACGACAATCTCGGCAACAAGAAGCTGCTCGACCTCTATTTCACCAACACCGGGACCGGCACCTGGTCGGTCTCTGTGTTCGACCAGTCCCAGGCGACGCCGGGCACATCCTTCCCCTATACGGGCGGCGCGCTGGCCACGGCCAACCTGACCTTCGACACCACCACCGGCAAACTCACCGGCGCCGTCGATTCGATTACCATCCCCGTACCGGGCGGTGCGTCGCTCGACCTCGATTTGTCCAAGCTGACTCAGCTCGGCACCGGCTTCACGGTCTCCGAAGCCAAGGTCAACGGCAACGCGCCCAGCACGATCGAAAAGATCCAGATCGGCGAGGACGGCGTCATTTACGCCCAGTATCAGGACGGCTCGACCAAGCCGCTGTTCAAGATCCCACTGGCCGACGTCCAGAGCGCCGACAACCTCACCGCACTGCCTGGCAATGTCTATGCGCAGTCCACCGACTCCGGCACCGTGCGCATCGGCTTCGCCAATGAAGGCAAGCTCGGCAGCATCATCTCCGGCGCGTTGGAAAATTCCAACGTCGATATCGCCGAGGAATTGACCAACATGATCGCGGCGCAGCGCAGCTACACCGCTAACTCGAAAGTGTTCCAGACCGGTTCCGACCTCATGGATGTCCTTGTCAACCTGAAGAGATAAACGACGGGCGCCAGGGGAATGAACCCAAACCAGAGCAGCGCGGTGCGCGGATTTCGAATTCAAGGCCACACCGGCAAACCGGCCGGGGTGGTCTGGAATTGCAGGTTTCCGAACGCCGACGCCGCCGACAGGGCAGAGACGTCATCCCCTCCCCACTGGCCTCGTGAAAGACCCGCATGTCGCTGACTTCCGCATTGACCATAGCCCAACAGTCGCTTCAGACCACATCGAAGCAGACCAGCGTCCTTTCCCGCAATATTGCCGACGCCAGCAACCCCGACTATGCCCGCCGCACGGCGGTCGTCGTCAGCAGCGCGCCCGGCGCCCGCTCGGTCGAGATCCAGCGCGCCACCAACGCCCTGCTGTTTCGCCAGAACCTTAGCGCGCAATCGGCATGGAGCGGCCAGAGCACGCTTTACAGCGGAATTGACCGCCTCGCCGTTGCCGTCAACGGCGTCGACAACGCCTCCTCTGCCTCGACCGCGATCGGCAAGCTGCAGAACGCGCTGCAGCTTTACGCCGCTACGCCATCCAACCAGAACCTCGGCTCCAGCGTCATCGACGCGGCCCAGCAGGTGGTGCGCGCTCTGAACGACGGCACCAACGCGATCCAGGATTTCCGCACCCAGGCCGATGGCGAGATATCAACGGCGGTTAACGATCTCAACTCGCTGCTTAGTCAGTTCCAGGACGCCAACAAGGCGGTCATCTCCGCAACCCGTTCGGGTACCGACGCATCCGACGCGCTCGACCAGCGCGACGCTTTGCTGAAGAAGATCGCGGACTATGTGCCGGTGTCGACCTTCACGCGTGGCGACAACGACATGGTCATCACCACCAAGGATGGCACGACACTGTTCGAGACCATTCCGCGCTCGGTAAGTTTCACCCCGTCGGCGGGCTACACGGCCGGCACACCAGGCAACACCATCTACATCGACAATGTGCCGGTCAGCGCCGGGGCTGGCGGCAACACCAGCGCCGACGGCAAGCTCGCCGGGCTCATCACCTTGCGCGACGGCGTCGCGGCGACGATGCAGAGCCAGCTCGACGAAGTGGCGCGCGGCCTCATCACCGCCTTTGCCGAAACAGCACCTTCGCAGCCCGACCGAACCGGCCTGTTCACCTGGTCGGGTGCGCCCGCCATTCCGGCCGCCGGCACGCTGATCGACGGGCTTGCCGGCTCGATCAAGGTCAACGCCGCAATGGACTCGAGCGTCGGCGGCAATCCGGTGCTGCTGCGCGACGGCGGCGCCAATGGTGCGGCCTATATCGCCAACACTGCCGGCAACGCCTCCTATTCGCAGCTCTTGATCGGCTATGGCGACAAGCTCGACAAGCCGATGCCTTTCGACGCTGCGGCCGGCATCACCGTCACGTCCAGCGTGTCCGACTACGCCGCCAATGCCATTGGCTGGTTCGAAGGCCAGCGCCAGCAGGCCTCGAGCAACGCCGACGCCAAGGAAGCGCTGGCATCGCGCACCGCCGAGGCGCTGTCCAACGACACCGGCGTCAATGTCGACCAGGAGATGTCGCTGCTGCTCGACCTCGAACACACCTATCAGGCCTCGGCGCGCATGATGAAAACCGTCGACGACATGCTGTCGGCCCTGCTCGATGCCGTAGGATAAGCCATGAAAGCCACATCCGTCTCATCAGCCGCCCTCTCCAACGCCGCGCGCTATCAGCAGATGCGCATGCAGGCCGAACTGGTCAAAGCCACCAAGGAATCGACGACCGGCACCGTCGCCGATGTCGGTCTGGCGCTCGGCGCGCGCACCTCGCAGGCGGTCACCTTCTCGCGCGACCTCGACCGGTTGAACGTCATCATCGATTCCAATTCGCTGGTCACCGCGCGGCTGTCCTCGACGCAGGCTGCGCTTGGCCAGCTTTCCGACACTGCGCAGAATTTGCTGACCGCGCTGACCGCCGCCGGCAATTCCTCGAGCACCATCACGCAGCAAGCCGGCAAGGCCGCCGTGCAGCAGATGACCTCTATCCTCAACGCCAGCGTCAACGGCGAATATCTGTTTGCCGGCACCAACACCGACGTCAAGCCGATCGACGATTTCACCGCCGCGGGCTCGCCGGCCAAGGCGGCGTTCGACGCTTCCTTCTCGTCGTATTTCGGCTTCACGCAGGCCGATCCGCTCGCTGCCAACATCACCGCCGCCCAGATGGACGGCTTCATCACCAGCAATGTCTTGCCGCAGTTCATGGGCTCCGGCTGGCAGGCCAACTGGTCGAACGCCACCGACCAGCAGATCGTCAGCCGCATTTCGCTGGGCGAAACCACCCAAACCTCGGCCAGCGCCAATGACGACAGCATCCGCAAGCTCGCCATGGCTTCCGCCCTGATCACCGGCCTGCTGTCCGGCAATATCAGCCAGGCGGCGAAGACCACCGTTGTCGGCCGCGCCCAGGCGATGGTCGGCGAGGCGCTGGGCGGGCTAGGGCAACTGCAGGCCGAGACCGGCCTTGCCGAGAAGCGGGTCTCCGACGCCAGCGACCGCATGAAGACGCAGGTCGACCTGTTCGAGCGCCATATCCTTGATCTGGAAGGCGTCGACCCCGCCGAGGCAGCCACCCGCGTCGCGGATCTGACGCAGCATATCGAGACGTCCTTCGCGCTGACCGCGCGCCTGCAGCAGATGAGCCTGCTGAACTACCTGACCTGACAATCTCAACCGCAACGGTAGAGCCAAACGATGTACCAATTCTCCTACGCCGACATCCAGACCGACTCCGTTGCCGATGCGAAAGATCGCGAGCGGCAGCTTTTGACCCGCTCGATCGAAATGCTGGCGGCGGCGGCGGCGGTCGGCCACACCTCGATGGAAGCGGTCGAGGCGCTGCACTTCACCAACCGGGTCTGGACCACCTTCGTCGAGGATCTCGGTTCCAGCGACAATGTCCTGCCCAAGGAACTGCGCGCCAACCTCATCTCCATCGGCCTGTGGCTGCTGCGCGAGGCCGAGGACATCCGCCAGGGCCGCACCGACAATTTCGAAGGGCTGATCGAAGTGTCCCAGATCATCCGGGACGGCATTCAATGACCAACACGCTGAAGATATCGCTGAAGCCGAACGAGAAGATCTACATCAACGGCGCCGTCATCCGCGTCGACCGCAAGGTCACCGTCGAGCTGATGAACGACGTACAGTTCCTGCTCGAGAACCATGTCATCCAGGCCGACGATGCCTCGACGCCGCTCAAGCAGCTCTATTTCATCCTGCAGGTGATGCTGATGAACCCGGCCGGCGCCATCGAGGCGCGCGCCATGTTCCGCCGCTCGCTGCCCTTGCTTTTGGCAAGCTTCGAGGATGAGCAGATCAGTGGCGCGCTGAAGCAGATCGACCGCATGGTCGGCGAAGACCATATCTATGAAGCGCTGAAGGCTATCCGCGCGCTTTATCCGCTCGAACGCCGCGCACTTGGCGGCAATGACGATGTTCAGGGTGCGAAGCGCCCGCTGGCCGTGGGAGCACAATACTGATGAATGTGGACATGACGACGACGATCCCCACGGGCGCCAACCAGGGTACCCAGCAGACGTCGAAGACAGCGGTCGACTACCAGTCGTTCCTGAAGCTGTTGATCGCCGAGATGAAGAACCAGGATCCGACGAAACCGATGGATTCGACGCAGTATGTCGCCCAACTCGCCACCTTCTCGCAGGTCGAGCAATCGGTGCAGACCAACACCAAGCTCGACCAGATCATGCAGTCGTCGGCGCTGTCGCAGGCCGATGCCCTGATCGGCCGTTCGATCACCTCGGCCGACGGCAAGACGACCGGCGTCGTGGCCTCGGTCAAGCTTGCAAGCAACGGCGTGATCGCCGTGCTGCAGAACGGCACCGAAGTGCCGGTCGGCGCGGGCGTTTCGATAAAGCCGGCCAGCTAGACAGTTCCATAGAGGCGCGCTCACATGAACGAGGCCGACGCCCTAGACATCGTCCAGTATGCGGTGTGGACGGTGCTCGTCGCGTCCGCGCCGGTGGTGCTGGTTGCCATGGTGGTCGGCATCGGCATCGCGCTGATCCAGGCCCTGACCCAAATCCAGGAAATCACCCTGACCTTCGTACCCAAGATCGTAGCCATCATGCTGGTCGTGGCGCTGACCGGTCCGTTCATCGGCAGCCAGATATCGGCCTTCACCAACGTCATCTTCGAGCGCATTGAAAACGGGTTCTAGGCAGCGCTTGCAGGCGGCTGTGTTCCGGCTAGATTGCAGGCCATGACTCAGGCAGAACTCACCGGCAGGCCATGTGCGGAATAGCCGGCGTCTGGCGCAAACGAAACCCGATCGACGCCAACGACCTGTCGGATGTCGCCAGCATGATGCAGGCGCTGGTACATCGCGGCCCCGACGATCATGACAGCTGGCACAACAATCGGCTGGCCCTCGGTCACCGCCGACTGACCATCATCGATCCCTCGCCCGCCGCCCGTGAGCCGATGCTGACTTCTTCCGGCGATGGCGTTCTCGTCTACAATGGCGAGGTCTACAATTACCGCTCGTTGCGCGAAACGCTGCAGGCGCAAGGCGTCGTCTTTCGAACCATCTGCGATGCCGAAGTGGTTCTCGAAGCCTTGCATCACTGGGGTCCCGAAAAAGCCGTGCCGCTGTTCGACGGGATGTTTTCCTTCGCCTATTTCGACGCTCGCAGCAGTGCGCTGTGGCTTGCGCGTGATCGTCTTGGAATCAAGCCGATGTCGGTGGCCGACACGCCGGAGCGAATCCTGTTCGCCTCGGAGGACAAGGCGATCCTCGCCTGCGACGGTTTTCCGCGCGACATCGACAGCCGCGAGATCACCTTGCGGCTTGCCTGGCAGAGCCGCGATTCCAGCTACAGCCTGTTCGACCGCATCGAGCGCCTGCCGCCCGCCGGCCTGTGGAAGATCACCGATGGCGTTATCGAGAAGCGCCGCTTCTGGCATGTGCTGGACGTGCTGGAGACCGCGCGCATTACCGGCGATGCATCCGCTGATGCTGAACACATGGCGACGCTCGAGGCGTTGCTCAAGGACAGCGTCGGACTTCACTGCATCGCCGATACCAGCGTTGCCACCGCCTGCAGCAGCGGTGTCGATTCCGGCCTGATAACGGCGCTGGCAAAGCGGTTCAGGCCGGAAGTCCACGGTTATGTCGTCGACCCGCAGCTCGGCAACAGCGAGGCCGAAGACGCCGAACGCACCGGCCGCCATGTCGGCGTGCCCTTGCGCCGGGTGCCGGTCGACAGGAACCGGTTTTTCGAACTTTGGCCAAGGGTAATCTGGCATCTTGAAAGCGATGGCTGGCACGCCAGCCATGTCGCACTGCTGGCGCTTGCCGAACGATGCCGGGCCGATGGCGTCAAGGTGCTGCTCACCGGCGAAGGCGCAGACGAATTGTTTGGCGGCTACCCCTTGCAGGCCTTGAGCATGAAGAAGTGGCGTTCCTGGTCGTGGCCCCGGCGCCTGGTCCATTCGAAGCGCTCGCTCGACCGGAGATTCGAGCAACAGCGTCATGCCCCCTACAAGGTCTCGGCTGGAAGCCACTCACAAATGGATCGCAGCATGGTCCTGCGTGCTTTGTCGCCGGAGCTGAATTTTCTGCAAACCGAGATCTTCGACCGCCTGGAGCCGGTTATGCCGCCCGCGGATCGCGCCTTTCTCGGTAGTTGCCTCTACGACCTCTATTCGCATCTGCAGGACATCCTGCACCGGCACGACCGGCTGAGCATGGCGGCGTCCGTGGAACTGCGGGTCCCGTTCCTGGAAAACCGCCTGATCGACTTCGCCATCCATTTGCCGAGGCGGCAGAAATACCGCGACAAAACAGGAAAATGGCTTTTGCGAAAGGTCGCTGAAAAGCATATTCCGCGCCAGAACGTCCAGGCGCGCAAGATCGGCTTCGAGATGTCGTCGCAATTTTCGGCCGGCACGGAGACTTTGCTACGCGGCGGTTTCCTGCGCGATGCCTTGAAATGGCCCGCCGCGAATTTGGAGGACATGGTCCAGTTGGCGCGGCGCGAGCAACCGTCCAGGCTGCGGCTTGTCGGCATGGAGCTTTTCCTGCGCCTTCACGCCGGCGGCGAGACGACAGGCACGCTGACCGAAGCCTTGCATACCGCTGCCCGGGACAGAAGCTGACTTCGCGCGCGGCCGACAGCCCCGCGCAGTGGACCAATGAGAACATCGCTCTGGGTAGCGGACCATTCCCGGCTGACGTATTTTCGCCTTGCTATCCTGTTGTTGGACCATGATCTTTTTCGAAGACGCGTTCGCCCTTTTGGATGTCGTGCTCTATTTCAAACGGATGCCATGATTGTCGTCCCCGCGGACGAAACCAGCACGTTAAGGTGGGACAGGTCTGATGATCGATGACGAGCCGGACAGCGAACGCGTTTCGGCGCTGGCGCCGTTCCGGCACGGCATCTTCCGCGCCGTCTGGTCGGCCAGCCTGGTGTCGAATTTCGGTGGCCTGATCCAGGGCGTCGGCGCCGCCTGGATGATGACCACCATCGCCACGTCGCCCTATCAGGTGGCGCTGGTCCAGGCCTCGGCCACTCTGCCGATCATGCTGTTTGCACTCGTCGCCGGCGCCATCGCCGACAGCTTCAACCGGCGCAAGGTGATGCTGATCGCCCAAATCTTCATGCTGGTCGTCTCTGCACTTCTAACGCTGTTCACCTGGAACGGCTGGATGACGCCGTGGACGCTGCTTGCCTTCACCTTCCTAATCGACAGCGGCACGGCGCTCAACAACCCGTCCTGGCAGGCATCGGTCGGCGACATGGTGCCGCGCAACAAGCTGCCGGCCGCGGTTGCACTCAATTCACTGGGCTTCAACCTGACACGCAGCGTCGGCCCGGCGATCGGCGGCATCATCGTTGCCGCCGCTGGTGCGGCTGCTGCGTTCGCCGCCAATGCGCTGAGCTATATAGGTCTCATCATCGTGCTCTTCCGCTGGAAGCCGGAGCTGCCGGTCTCGACGCTGCCGCGCGAGACGCTGGGCGCCGCCATGGGCGCCGGCCTGCGCTATGTCGCCATGTCGCCCAACATCGGCAAGGTGCTGGTCAGGGGCTCCGCCTTCGGCTTCAGCGCCGGCGCGGTTTTGGCGCTGCTGCCGCTGGTGGCGCGCGACGTCGTCAAGGGCGATGCCTTGACCTACGGCATCATGCTCGGCGCCTTCGGCATCGGCGCCGTCGGCGGCGCGCTGATAAGCGTGCGTCTCAGACAATTGCTGTCCAGCGAGACGATGGTGCGGATGGCCTTCGCCGGCTTTGCCGTCTGCGCCTTCAATGCCGCCATCAGCCTCAATGCCTGGCAGACTGCGGCGGGTTTGCTCATCGGCGGCGCCTGCTGGGTGATCGCGCTGTCGCATTTCAACGTCACGGTGCAGATGTCGACGCCGCGCTGGGTCGTCGGCCGGGTGCTGTCGGTCTACCAGACGGCGACCTTCGGCGGCATTGCGCTGGGCAGCTGGATCTGGGGCGTCGTTGCCGATGCGCATGGCGCCGAAACCGCGCTGATTGCGGCGGCCATCGCGATGCTTGTTGGCGGCGCCATCGGCCTGTTCCTGCCGCTGCCGCAGCAGACGACTCTCAACCTCGACCCGCTCAACCGCTTCAAGGAGCCGCATCTCGGCCTCGACCTGAAGCCGCGCAGCGGCCCCATCGCCATCATGATAGAGTACATTATCCGCGACGAAGATGTACCCGAATTCCTCGCCACCATGGCCGAGCGCGGGCGCATCCGCCGCCGCGACGGCGCCCGCAACTGGACGCTGGCTCGGGACCTAGAAAATCCCGCAGTCTGGATCGAACACTACCACACGCCGACCTGGCTGGAATACATCCGCCACAACCGGCGCGCCACCCATGCCGACGCCGTCGTCGGCGAGCGGGTGCGGGCGCTGCACAGCGGCGACGAACCGCCGCGCGTGCGCCGCCTGATCGAGCGCCCGACGACCGCCGGCACCGCGCTGGTCTCGCCGAAGGGGCCGATCGATCACTGAGCTCGCCATAGCCGTAGCGCCGGTCAGCCGGCGCTCTGGATCATGTAGAGCTTGCGCGTGGTCTCGCGTATCAGCCACTCGCCCTTCCAGCCCTGCGGCAGGACGAGGAGATCGCCCGGACCGAGTTCCCGCACCTCGCCATCGATGCGGCTCAGTTCCACGCGCCCCGAAATGATGTGGCAGATCTCCGACGAGTCCGAACGATCGGCGGTGAAGCGGCCGGGCGTGCATTCCCAGATGCCGACATCGACAGTCCCGTCAGGCGATTGAAAGAACGAGCGCACGGCCTCGACCTGATCGCCTTCAATCGAGCTTGGCTTAGGAGAGAACGCGCCGATCTCGGCCTTGGCGAGATCGTGGAAGGTCGAAAGATCGATCAAGTCTAGCTCCATGGATAAGAGCAATTCCAGGAAAGGGGTCTGCCCCGGAATTGCGTGAGAACAAATGGCTTTAGTGGCCGGTGATGCTGTCGGCCAACGCGGCCAGCTTCGAGGTGCGCGCAAGCCCTGCCGCCTCGCGGCCATCGGCAATGCGATAAAGCTGGTACATCGAATGCACGCCCAGCCAGCGGAAGGGCTCCGGTTCCCATGGCCTGACCTTGCGGTTGACCCAGGGCAGCTTCGTCAGCTCGGTGTTTGCCCCGAGAACAAGGTCAGCCAGCGTGCGCCCCGAAAGGTTGGAGCTGGACACGCCGAGGCCGACATAGCCGCCGGCCCAGCCGATGCGGGTCGCGGGATCGAGGCCGACCGTGGTGCACCAGTCGCGCGGCACGCCGAGCACGCCGCACCAGGCGTGATCGATGCGGCATCCCTTGGTCTGCGGCAAGAGCGTCGTCAGGATCGTGTGCAGCTGGTCGATCGTGGCCTGCTGCGTCTGGCCGTTGACGTCGGTGCGCGAGCCGTAGCGATAAGGCACGCCGCGTCCGCCCATCGTGATGCGTCCCTCACGCGTGCGCTGGGCATAGCAATAGGCATGCGCCGCATTGCCGAGCAGTTCGTGCCCTTCCCAACCGATGTCGCGCCACAGGTCGGCAGGCAGCGGCTCAGTCACGATCTGCGCGCTGTTGAGCGCCAGCCAGGTCCGCTCCTCGCCGGGGATGCCTGATGTAAAACCCTCGGTCGCGCGGATGATCGTCTCCGCCTGCACCGTACCGCGGTCTGTCGTCACGCTGCCCTTGGCGATGCTTGTCACCGTCGTCTTCTCATAGATCGGCACGCCCAGCCGCTCGACGGCATCGGCAAGCCCGCGCACCAGCTTGGCCGGCTGCACCCGCGCCTGGCCATGGACGACGAAGCCGCCCATGACGTTACGGATGTTGATGCGCGTGCGCGTTGAGGCGGCGTCCAGCATCTCGACGCGGTTCGGGTCGACATCCCAGGAACGGATCGTCTCGCATTCTTCGCGCACGCGCTCCAACTGCGCTGCGTTGGTGGCCACCGTCAGATTGTCGACGCGGCGAATGTCGGCGTCGATGCCTTCCTCGGTCGCGACCCGGATCACTTCATCAACGCAGCCTGCCATCGCCGCCTGCATCGCCATCACGCCTTGGCGGCTCGATGTCTTGAGATATTTTTCGCGCGACCAGCTGAAGCCGCCCGACAGCCAGCCGCCATTGCGCCCCGAAGCGCCGAAGCCGGCAAATTCGCGCTCGACGATCACGACGCGCAGCGATGGCTTCGCCTTTTTCAGATAGTAGGCGGTCCACAGGCCGGTATAGCCGGCGCCGACAATGGCGACATCGGCCTCGATGTTTCCAGGCAAGGACGGGCGCGGAACGGGAACCGCCCCCAGATCCGCATACCAGAACGATATGTCGCCGTTGCGCTTGGCTTGCATGGAATGACTTTCAGATGAGATCAGGCCAGATGGGATCAGGCCAGATGGAATCAGGTGAGTGTGGTGTCGGCGCTTGCGTCGTCCGCCAGCAGCTTGGCGTCGCTGCCGTCGAAGCAGAGCTCGACCTTGTCGCCGAGGCCAAAACTCTCGCCGGTCAGCGGTGAGCGCACGATCGCGGCCGAGCCGTCGGCGAGCTTAACTTCGTATTTCGATTCCGAGCCGAGATAGATGGCTTCCGCGATCGTCCCCGACAGGCGGTTGGCGCCATTGGCAGCACTTTGGCCGGCTCTTCGGATCGCGAGCTTTTCGGGACGCAGCAGCATCACCGGGCTGGCTTCTCCCGACAGCTTACGCGGTACCGTCACCGTCTCGCCGGCGATGCTCAGCGCGGTGCTGTTGCCATCGCTGCGCGCCTCGCCGCGCAGCACGGTGGAATCGCCGATGAAGCGGCCGACGAACAGCGTTGCCGGCTCGTCATAGAGCTGGCGGCCGGTGCCGACCTGCTCGATGTGCCCGCGGTTAAACACGGCGACGCGGTCGGACAGCACCAGCGCCTCTTCCTGGTCGTGCGTGACATAGACGAAGGTGGTGCCGAGCTCGCGGTGGATGCGCTTGATCTCGAGCTGCAGCCATTCGCGCAGCTTCTTGTCGAGCGCGCCGAGCGGCTCGTCCATCAGGAGCAGCGGCGGGTCGAAGACGATGGCGCGCGCCAGCGCCACGCGCTGCTGCTGGCCGCCCGACAATTCGCTGGGATAGCGATGCGCGAAATCGCCCATCTTGACCATGTCGAGCGCCCTTGCCACGCGTGTCTGCCGCGTCGCCTGGTCGACGCCGCGCAGCGTCAGCGGATAGGCGACGTTGCGGCCGACGCTCATATGCGGGAACAGCGCGTAATGCTGGAAGACGACGCCGATGTTGCGCTTGTGCGCCGGCACGCCGACGACGCTTTTTTCCCCGACCAGAAGCTTGCCGCTGGTGACATCGGTGAAACCGGCAATCACGTTGAGCGTCGTCGTCTTGCCCGAGCCGCTGGGGCCGAGCAGCGTCATGAACTCGCCGGGCTCGATGCGCAGCGACACGCCGTCCAGCGCCTTGAAGCCGCCATAGGCCTTGCTGATCGCTTCGAGATCGATCGCCGCGCCCTTGCTTGTCGGCTTCGGATTCATTGGCGTCCTTTCCGCTCGCGGCCAAGAAGGAGCATGCCGCCGCCGATCAGGATCGTGGTCGCGAAAAGCAGGATCGTGCCGACAGCCGCCACCGTCGGATCTGCGTCGCGCGTGATCGAGGCAAAAATCTGCACCGGCAATGTCTTGAGATAGGGGTTGGTGATGAACAGCGACACGACAATCTCGTCGAACGAGGTGGCGAAAGCGAACAGCAGGCCGGAGAGCACGCCCGGCGCGATCAGCGGCAGCGTCACCGTGCGAAACGTGGTCAGTGCGCCGGCGCCCAGGCTGGCTGCGGCTGTCTCCAGCCGGCGGTCGAACACTTCGAGACTGGCCGAGACCGCGATCAGCACGAAGGGCAGCGCAAGGATGGTGTGGGCCAGCACGAAGCCGAGCAGCGTCCCGACGAGCTGCGTGTCGAGATAGACGGCATAGATGCCGATCGCCAGCACCACGCCCGGCACCACCATCGGCGTCAGCATCAGCATGCGTAAAAGGTTCGCCGGCCGCGCCTTCATGCGGTCGAGGCCGAAGGCGGCAAGCGTGCCGAGCACCGTTGCCACGACGGCAACGATGGAGGCGACTTTCAGCGAGTTCAGGAAGCTGTTCGACCAGTCCGGATTGGTGGCGAAATTCTGGTACCACTGCCAGGAAAAGCCTTGCGGCGGAAAGGCCAGCGATTTGTTTTCGTTGAACGACATCGGCACCACGACCAGCGTCGGCGCCACCAGCCATATCGCCACCAGCAGGCAGACGAGCCCGAGAAGAACGCGGGTGAGCGGCTTCATCTCCATCAGCGCCGCCCCGCTTCCCGATGACTGGACCGCATCACGGGTGCTGCCAGCGCCAGCAGCACGAAGGTGGTGACCAGCAGAACGACGCCCATGGCGCCGCCCCTGCCCCATTGCAGCAGGCTCAGCACCTGCGTCTGCACCAGCGTCGACAGCATGGTCGAGCGCGGGCCGCCGAGCAAAGCAGGCGTGATGTAGAAGCCGAGCGACAGGATGAAGACGATGATCGCGCCGGCATAGACGCCGGGCAGCGACAGCGGCAGATAGACGGTGAAGAACGCGCGCGACGGCCGCGCACCGAGGCTTTGCGCCGCACGCATCAGCCTGAGGTCGATGCCTTGCATCACGGAATAGAGCGGCAGGATCATGAACGGCAACAGCACCTGCGCCATGCCGATGACCACGCCGGTCTGGGTGCGGATCAGCTTGACGCCGCCGAACCCGACCGAGCGCAGCAACGAATTGATGACGCCCGAATCCTGCAGCAGGATCACCCATGACAGCGTTCGCACCACACCACTCACCCAGAACGGGATCAGCACGCAAAGCACAAGCACCAGCCGGACGCGCGGCCCGACCGCGGTCATCAGATAGGCATAGGGATAGGCCGCGATGACGCACACCAGCGTCACCCAGGCCGAGATGACAAAGGTCCGCTGCAGCACCGTCAGGTTCACCGGCGCACCGAAGAACCAGGCATAGTTCTGCAGCCCCCACTCAGGTTCCGACAGGCTGCGCAGCACGATGGTGAGCAGCGGGTAGCCGATCACCGCGACAAGCAGGATGAGCGCCGGCGCCGTGAGCGCGAACGGCCGCCATGCCCGACCGGGCCGCACATCGGCGGCGGGTTGGGCGATGGGTTCGGACGCGCTCACGGCCTGGCTCTCACTCGGCTGTTCAGTTGCCTGCCATCAGCGCCGACCACTTCTCCTGCGCCACCGGGAAGTTCTCGACCCAGAACTTGATGTTCTGCTTGTAACCCTGCTTCTGGCGCTCTGGCGTGTTGGTCAGGAAGGCGGCGACCGACGCATCGACCTTTGGCTGCGCGTCATTGTTGATCGGCGTATAGGAGGTCTGCTGCGCCAGGATCTCCTGCGGCCCCTTGCCGAGATAGGCATTGAGCAGCGCATAAGCCGCATCCGTATCCTTGACGCCGACCGGAATGGTCATCTGGTCCATCACCACCAGCCAGTCCTGCCAGGCCGGCGCATATTTGGCGCCGTTCTTCACCGCCGTCATGGCACGGCCCGTCCACATCATCAGCATGTCGGCCTCGCCGGACTCGGCGAGTTGCTGCGATTCAGCGCCGGTCTTCCAGTAGATCGTGTCGGGGCCGAGCTTGCGGATCACGTCGATGGATTTGTCGATGTCGGCCACCGTCATCGCCTTCGGATCGCCGCCCGACGCCTTCAACGCCTGCTCCAGCAGGCCACCGGTCGGATCGCCGGAACCATCCAGCGCGCGCACGCCCGGGAATTTTGCCGTGTCGAAGAAATCGGCCCAGCTCTTGGGCGGGTTATCCCCATACTTCTCCTTGTTGTACATCAGCACGACGCCGTAGTTCATCGCCGGCACCGAGCATTCGCCGACCTGGCCCTCGGGCACCTTGGAGACGTCAAGCTTGCTGAAATCAAGCTTCTGGAACAGCTTGCCGCAATAGACGTAAGGCGGCAGGTCGGCGGTGTCGACGACGTCCCAGGTGACGTTGCCGGATTCGACCTGCGCCTGCAGCTTGGCGATCTCTGTCGGCCCGTCATTGAGCAGCGTGGCGCCGGACTTTTCGACGAACTCCTTGAGCGCGGCGGCCTGGCCGTCCTGGTAGATGCCGCCATAGGAGACGAGCGTCAGCGTCTTTCCCTTGAGCGAGCCTTCCTTGACCTCACCCGCGACAGGCTTTTCCTGCGCGAACGCTGCGGTTGCCAGAACGCCGAGCGCCAGCACGGCGCCAAGGCCAAGATGTCTTGTTTTCAGCATGATTATTGTTCTCCCATTTGACCCGCATGGATTGAACCTACCTGGCTGCGAGCGGTTTCCAGGCCCTGTATTGATCGAGTTCGGCGCGCACCGAAGTCGGTGGCGCAATGATCCACATCACCTCGGCTCGACCACTGCCGATGTTCTCTGAGCGATGTGCTGTCGATGTCGCGTATTCGATGCTGTCGCCCTCTTCCAGCACATGCCTGACATCGCCGAGCGAAACCTCGACGATGCCGCGCAGCACGACGAGCATCTCGTGCGCGTCGCCATGGGTGTAGAGCGCTGGGCCGGTCGAGCCGCCGATTTCGAACTCGCCGACATAGACTTCCATGTCGCTTAAAGGGGGACGCGAGAGCAGCATCTTGCGGCAGCCGTCGCTGGGCGGCAGGCTCGGCCGCTCGCTGCGCAGCAAGACCCCGCGCTGCCCGGCGGCACTATCCTCGAACAGCATCGCCACGCTCACCCCAAGCGCCGAGGCCATCTGGTTGAGCGAGGCGGTGCTGGCGCCGGTCAGGCCGCGCTCGAGCTGGCTGATGAAGCTGGCGCTGGTCCCGGTCAGCTCGGCGAGTTCGCGCAGCGAAAGCCGCCGGCCGAGACGCAGGCTCTTCAGCCGCTGGCCCAGCATCTGATGGGCATGCGTCGCCGTCGAGGCGACGCCATTCTTGACCGGAGCCTGGTCGGTGCTCATCCCGTCTTTTTCTCCCACTGAACAATTTGTACAGTGACACTGTACACGTGGCAAGCGCCGAGTAGGGACATTTAAGATGCCGGCCGAGGCCTAGTCTTCGCCCGACAGGTCGCGCCGCGCCTTGTCGAGTTCCTCGGCGTAGCGCCGTATCAGATGGCCCTCGGTCAAAAGCCCGACAACGGCCCGGTTGTCGAAATTCTCGACCACCGCCAGTTCCTCCGCGACGGCGCGCTGGAAGTTTCGGCGGTGGACTGGACGTTCATGGTCGGCACCAGCACCGCATGCCGGAATTTGGCCGGCGCCAGCACCGGCGTCTCACCATCGGACGGATCGCTGTGCAGTTCGGCGACGATCAGCACGGCGACATAATGCCGGCTGCTTGCGGCGCCATTCTGGCGCTGAGGCGCAGTCAGGCTTGCCGCCCCGCTTCAATTCCCCGCGAGCGTGTCGAGGTATATGAGCGATCGCTTACGCAATCGACGCAGCTGTGTTATTTTTGGCCGTCTCTATTTCCCTCAAGGAGGAGAAGATGAGTGCGCGGGGATTTTTTTCATTAGCTGTTGGCATGATTTTTTTGAGCTCGTCTGCGGTGAGCAATTCAAGCATGGATATGCCGGTTAGGTCTGTTGTGTCACACCCGATGTCTCTTTTTTTGGCGGGAGGCAATCCGGAAAACCAAAGCCGGCCGGCAAAGGAATTTATCCAGACTGCACAACAAGATGTTTGCTGTCCTGGCGGCTACCCTTGGTATCGCAATTCGACGAACACCTGCTACGGCAGCTATGAAGACTGCCACGATACCGATGGCGGCGGATGGTCCTGCAGACAGGTCAACGCCTGCTAGACTTTCTTGGGCCTACGCCTTCTTGACTGTGCCCGGTCCTCAGATCGGCTTCGGCTCGCCGGCCTCGTAGAGCATGAGGTTGCGCTCGCCTATGCCGAGCGATGCCCAGCTCGCCCGCCAATCGGCGATGTGAGGCGAGCGGAAATGCGCGTCGAGCGCGGCCCTGTCGCTCCACACCTCGGTTACATGGATGAGCCCGACGTCGAGCACGTCCTGCGCGTAGGAGTATTCGATGCAGCCGGGCTCCGCACGGCTGCCCAGTATCATGCGCCGCATGGCCGGCCTTGCCTCGTCGAGCCGTTGCGCAGGCAGGCGAATGGTGCCGATGATCACCAGCATGATCTCTCTCCTCAAGGCCTCTGTCGTCCTGGCAAGTAACCAGTCCTCCCACCCTCGCGCAAGCTTGACCGGTTAGGCTCGAAGGGCTGTCGCGTGCTCGGCAGGCTTGTGATTGGGGACGATATGGCCGTCAGCGAAAGCTTAGCGACAGGAACAGTGGCCAAGAACGGCCGCGATGTCTTCTTCGCCATCGGCATCGTCATCATCCTGGCCGTGCTGTTCCTCCCGATCCCGGCCTTCCTCATCGACATCGGCCTCGCCTTCTCGATCGCACTGTCGGTGCTGATCCTGATGGTGGCGCTGTGGATCCAGCGGCCGCTCGATTTCTCGTCCTTCCCGACCGTGCTGCTGATCGCCACCATGCTACGGCTATCGCTCAACATCGCCACCACGCGCATGATCCTGTCGCACGGCAATGAGGGCACGCACGCCGCCGGCTATGTCATCGCCGGCTTCTCCAAACTTGTGATGGCCAGCGATTTCGTCATCGGCCTGATCGTCTTCATGATCCTGATTGTGGTCAACTTCATCGTCATCACCAAAGGCGCCACCCGTATTGCCGAAGTCGGCGCCCGCTTCACCCTCGACGCCATCCCCGGCAAGCAGATGTCGATCGACGCCGACCTGTCCGCCGGCATGATCGACGACAAGACAGCGCAACTGCGCCGCCGCGAGCTGGAAGAGGAATCCTCCTTCTTCGGCTCGATGGACGGCGCCTCGAAATTCGTCCGCGGCGACGCCATTGCCGGCCTCATCATCACCGCCATCAACATCGTCGGCGGCATCGCCATCGGTTACATCAGGCACGGCATGGGCATGGGCGAAGCCGCCGATGTCTTCATCAAACTGTCGGTCGGCGACGGCCTCGTCACCCAGATCCCGGCGCTTATCGTTTCGCTCGCCGCCGGCCTGCTTGTGTCCAAGGGCGGCACGCGCGGCTCGACCAACCAGGCGGTGTTCGGCCAGCTCGGTGCGCATCCGCGCGCGCTCTATGTCGCGGCCTCGCTGCTCGTCCTGCTCGGCCTGATGCCCGGCCTGCCGTTCTTCCCGTTCTTCACGCTAGCCGCCGGCATGGCCGGCCTTGGCTACGTCATCCCGATGCGCGCCAACCGCGAGGCTGCCGCCGCCGAAGCGATCAAGGATCTGGAGAAGGCGAACAAGGTCGAGGAAGAGAAGAACTCGGTCAAGGCTTCGCTGACCACCGCCGAGATCGAGCTTCTGATCGGCAAACAGCTGTCGACGCGGCTGCTGGTGTCGCATCAGGAACTGGTGTTCCGCATGGCCAAGATGCGCAAGAAATTTGCCACGCAATATGGCTTCGTCGTGCCGGAAGTGCGCGTCGCCGACGGTTTCGGCATCCCGCCGAAAAGCTACCAGATCAAGGTCCACGGCACCGTCGTCGCCGAATACCAGATGCGCGTCGGCGAGATCATGGTGCTGCTCGGCAACCGGGATTTGCCCGACGTTCCCGGCGAGGAAATCCGCGAGCCGGCCTTCGGCATGCGCGCCTTCTCGGTGCTCGAAACCTTCGACGAGGATCTGAAGCGCGAGAACTACACCTTTGCCGACAACATGTCGGTGCTGCTCACCCATTTGTCCGAGGTGATCCGCAACAACCTGCCGCAGCTTCTGTCCTACAAGGACATGAAGGCGCTGCTCGAGCGCCAGGATCCGGAATACCGCAAGCTCGCCGACGAGATCTGCACCTCGCACATCTCCTATCCCGGCCTGCAGGCGGTGCTGAAATTGCTGCTGGCCGAACGCGTATCGATCCGCAACCTGCATTTGATCATCGAGGCCATCGCCGAGATCGCGCCGCATGTGCGCCGCACCGAGCAGATCGTCGAGCATGTCCGCATCCGCATGGCCCAACAGATCTGCGGCGATCTCTCCGAGGGCGGCATGCTCAAGGTGCTGCGCCTCGGCAACCGCTGGGACCTCGCCTTCCACCAGAGCCTCAAGCGCGACGCCAAGGGCGAGGTGCGCGAATTCGACA
Source organism: Mesorhizobium sp. M0139 (assembly GCF_040322455.1). Lineage (NCBI taxonomy): Bacteria > Pseudomonadati > Pseudomonadota > Alphaproteobacteria > Hyphomicrobiales > Phyllobacteriaceae > Mesorhizobium > Mesorhizobium sp. M0139. The sequence goes on along the minus strand of NZ_JAMYTN010000005.1, from coordinate 103,362 downwards.
TCGACCCGCGCCAGCTGGAGGAATTCGGCCAGGACGCGACCAAGGCGATCCGCAAGCATCTCGAGGCCGGCGAGCGTTTTGTCCTCGTCACCGCGCCCGATGCGCGGCCTTATGTGCGCATGATCATCGAGCGCCTGTTCACGACGCTTCCCGTTCTCTCCCATGTCGAAATCGCCAAGGGCGTCGAGATCAAGGTGCTCGGGACGATCTCGTGAACATACTGTCGCAAGGCGTCGTCATCGCCGCCTTCCTCGCCTTCTGTCGCATCGGCGCCTGCTTCATGCTGATGCCGGGCCTGTCCAGCGCCCGCGTGCCGATCCAGGTTCGGCTGTTCGCGTCGATCGCCGCAACCGGTGGCCTGCTCGCCTTCCTGTGGGACAAGATCTTTCCCTTCGTCGATGCGCGTCCGCAGGTGCTGGCGCCGATGATCATCTCCGAACTTTTGGTCGGCGGGCTGATCGGCGCGATGACCAGGCTTTACATGGAGGCGCTGCGCTTCATGGGTTCGGCCATCGCCATGCTGATCGGCTATGGTGGCACCGGCGGCCCCGCCATCGAGGAGCCGGAGCCGCAGGCGGCCCTCGCCGCCATCATCTCGTTTTCAGCGTTGCTGCTGCTCTTCGTCTTCGATTTCGACCACGAGATCATCCGCGCTCTGGTCGCCTCCTACACGGTGGCGCCGGTCAACGTCTTCTTCAACCCGCAGGCCGCACTGGTCGATCTCACCGACACGGTGTCGGACGCCTTTTTCCTGGTCATCCGGCTCGGCAGCCCGTTCATCGCCTATGCCATCCTCGTCAATTTGACCATCGGCTTCGTCAACAAGCTGACGCCGCAGATTCCGGTCTACTTCATCTCGCTGCCTTTCGTCATCGCCGGCGGCATGATCATCTTCTACTTCGCCATCGGCACCATGCTGTCGCTGTTCGTCGACGGCTTTGTCGATCTGACGCTGGCGAGGTGAGATGAGCACGCGCAAGGAACGGCTGAAGAAACTGGTCAAGGTGCAGGAGCAGCTGAAGGCCCTGCACGAGACGCGCCATGCGGCCTTCCTGGCGGCGGCCGCAACCGCCGAGACCGAAGCCAGGGAACTTGTCCAGCATTTCGACGCCGATCAGTCGCTGGCGGTGCTGTTCCCTGACCTCTACCATCGCCGCATCGCCAATGCGCTGGTCCGGCAGGAAGCGAGCTTGGAAAGCGCCAGGCAGGAGGTCACGCTCATCGCCACTGCGACGGCGCGCACCAACATGGTCGAGCGCGCCTACAAGGACGTGCGCCGACAGGACGAACGCGAACGCTCCGACCGCGACCGGCTCGATCTGATCGCGCAGAAGCGCGGGCAGGAATAATCGAAAGTTAAAGCCGCGTCACTTGCGGACGGCGTTCGGTTTCGTTCCGTGCGGCGGGCTGTATTGGGTGTACGGCGCCGTGTTCGGCCTCTGCGCCTACGCCACCTACGATCTGACCATGGCGACGCCGGCAGCGCCCACCGCAAACGACCAGATCGCATCGACCCAGCCGGACTTGCCGCTGCTGATAGCAATGGCCCAGCATCCGGCGAAGGATTTCAAACCGGCAAGCCTGCCACAAGCTTGTTGCGGCATGGTCGCTCAGGAAACCCGGCAAAGAGGCGGACTTTCTTGGCGATTTCTCCACCCAGTGACATCGTTCTCGATGTTGCCCGAGCCGTCGACCCGGCGGATATCGAGGCTGCCCGTGCCGCGCTGGCCAAGCGGGCCAACGGCGTTGGCGGTAATTTTTCTGTCGACATGGCTGCTTCGGTCGATGCCGGCTCGATCCTGTCGCGCGCTACCGCCGACACGGCCGCCGCAAATGCCGATCCCGCCAGCAAGTTCAAGAAGTTCGAGGCGATGGTCTTGCAGACCTTCATCCAAAACATGCTGCCCAAGGACACCGAGGGCGTCTACGGCAAGGGGCTGGCCGGCGACATGTGGAAATCGCAGCTTGCCGAGCGTGTCGCCGACGTCATGGCCGAGCGCGGCGGGATCGGCATCGCCAAATCGCTGCTCGCCGACCACTACAAGGACGGCAAGCGCACCGTGCCGATCGGCCCGGTGTCAACCGGGCCGCACAAGACCGAGATCGACCAGCAGACCCGGCTGTCCACCTCGCTGGTCGAGGAATTGCAGCGCAAGGCCGCACGGTCGATGACCGGCGACGAGACGACCATCAAAACCGAAATCAAGATCTAGACCAGGATTTTCAATGGCCGATTTTTCAAAATACTCTTCCAACCTGCCGGCGCGTACGTCCGAAGCGCCGATCCCGTTTGCACGGCCGGGCAACCTTGCCGCCATCATCGGCCGCATCGAGGAAGCGGTCGAGGAAGAGACGGCCGGTTTGAAGAACGACACCAGCTATGACCTCAAGGCCTCCAACGCCCGCAAGAGCCGCTACCTCTATGAGCTGACCCGCGCCATGAAGGGCGCCAACGAGATCGAATTCCTGGAACAGCATCGCGACAGTCTGGCGCGGCTGCGCCAGAAGCTCGCGAAAAACGAGGCTGCAATCCTCGCCCACCTCAACGCGGTCAACGAAGTCGCCACGCTGTTGAAGAACGCCATTCAGCGCGCCGAAGCCGACGGCACATACTCGGCCGGCGAATTCGGTTGGGCGAGCTGATGATCTCGGCAACAGGCGGGAACAACCGGTGATCAAATTCATCGCCGCCGCGATCTGGATCTGCGCCGCCACGCTTGGCGCGGTGTTCTATTCGTTCCAGGCGGCCGGTGAGCGCGGCGTCGGCGAGACGCCGAAACCGATGCTGGGTGGCCTCGACTACGTCAAGACCGACATCATCTCGGTGCCGCTGATCCGCGATTCCAAGATCGACGGCTATTTCCTCACCAAGCTCGTCTACACGGTCGAGCCGGCCGAGATAAAGAAGATGTCGATCCCGGCCGAAGCGCTGATGACCGATCAGGTCTATTCCTATCTCTACTCCAATCCTCAGATCGACTTCACCAAGAAGGAAACCATCGATCTCGATGCCTTCCGCAAGGCCATACGCGACACCGTCAACGCCCGCGTCGGCGCCGACCTGGTGCATGAAGTGCTGATAGACCAAGTCAACTTCCTGACCAAGGATGAAATCCGCGACAACGCCATGCGCCGCCGCAAGGATCCGGCCACGCGGACCGAACCGGCCCCGGCGGAATCGGCCCAGGCCGAGGCGGCGAAGCCCGCTGCTGAACACTAACCTTCATCGCAGGGTGAATGTTCTCTGCCGCATTCCTTCCGACTGAAACGAGATGACGCATCGCGCGTTGACGTTTACGTCAACTCGAAGCTATATGCGCCAAGCGACCAGGATCGCGGCACGCGCGAGACAGCGACTTCGGCGGAGGCCGGTCACTGAAGCGCGGCAAAACGCAACGAGACCAGGAGAACAGTCATGAGCGTTCAGGACATTGCCGAGAAGATGAGGTCGCGCGTGGCGAGCGCCGGGTTCGAACATTCCGTGAAGTTCGATACCGGCAGTGACGGCGTCATCGTCATCGACGGCGCAACCGTCTCGACCACCGACGCGACGACCGACTGCACCATAAAGCTGTCGCTCGACGATCTGGATTCGCTGATCGCCGGCGACCTCAACCCGACCATGGCGTTCATGTCCGGCAAGATAAAGGTCGAAGGCGATATGTCGGCCGCCATGGCGCTCAGCCAACTGATCGGCTGAGCCCTTCGCAAAAACAAACGCCGCCCTCGCTGAAATGCAAAGGACCGGCGGCGTTTGTTTTTGGACAATCAGGCGGCCAGCGACAGCCTCTGTGCCTTGAGCTTGCGACCTGCAGCCCTCAGCGTGCCACGCGCGCCGTCGAGCGCACCATCGATCAGTTCCAGCGCCAGCAGGCGGTGCCGCTCGTACGGACCAGGCATGGCGAGCGCGCCGGTCTTCTCCGCCGAGAAGCCGAAGCGGCCATAGTAAGGCGCATCGCCGACCAGCAGCACCGCGGCATGGCCGAGACGCGCGGCCTCGGCCAAAGCATGGCGCATCAGCGCCGAGCCGATGCCGGCGTTCTTCAGCGCCGGATCGACGGCGAGCGGTCCGAGCAGGAGCGCCGCCGGGCCACCCTCGCCCAGCCTTACATCCCACAGCCGCACAGTGCCGATCACCGCGCCCGCCGCATCACGCGCCACGAAGGCGAGGCCTTCGGAAGGCCGGCGGCCACGCCGCAGCTTCTCCGACGATTTCTTGCGCCGCATCGGGCCCATGGCGCGATCGAGCAACGCTTCACGCGATGCGATGTCTGCCGCAGTTTCGGCGACGACAACAATGGCGCGGGCAATCTCCCCCCTCGAGGGGGAGATGTCGCCGAAGGCGACAGAGGGGGTCGGCACGACCTGACGCGACACCGCGTCGTGGACGAGGGATGCCGGCGCTTCACGCGAGACGACCCCCTCTGGCCTGCCTGCCATCTCCCCCTCAAGGGGGGAGATTCCCACGGCACCGTCAATGTAATTTACAATGTCCATTTCCGCGATCCTTCACGAGCGGAGCTTGTTCCACAGGCGAACCCGGGCGGACGCAAACGTCCGCCTGGGGTGATCTGAAGGCCGAAGCCGTCAGATCACGTAGGATCGGAGAGGCTCGAAGCCGTTGAAGGCGACCGCCGAGTAGGTGGTCGTGTAGGCGCCGGTGCCTTCGATCAGCACATCGTCGCCGATGGTCAGCGACAGAGGCAGCGGATACGGCGTCTTCTCGTACATCACGTCGGCCGAATCGCAGGTCGGGCCGGCGAGCACGCAAGGTGCGGTCTCCGAACCGTCATGGCGGGTGACGATCGGATAGCGGATCGCCTCGTCCATCGTCTCGGCCAGACCGCCGAACTTGCCGATGTCGAGGAACACCCAGCGCACATTGTCGTTTTCGGCCTTCTTCGAGATCAGCACGACTTCCGACTTGATGACGCCGGCATTGCCGACCATGCCGCGGCCCGGCTCGATGATGGTCTCAGGGATCGCATTGCCGAAATGCTTGCGCAGCGCCGAGAAGATGGCCTGGCCATAGGCCTGGGCCGCCGGCACATCACGCAGATAGCGCGTCGGGAAACCGCCGCCCATATTGACCATCTTCAGGACGATGCCTTCGTCGGCGAGCGTGGCGAACACCTTCTTGGCGTCGGCCAGCGCACGGTCCCAAGCCGTCAGGTCGGTCTGCTGCGAGCCGACATGGAACGACACGCCATAGGCGTCGAGGCCGAGCGTCCTGGCGTGGCGCAGCACATCGACGGCCATCGCCGGCACGCAGCCGAACTTGCGCGACAGCGGCCACTCGGCGCCTTCGCCGTCGGTCAAAACGCGGCAGAACACGCGCGCGCCGGGAGCGACGCGGGCGATCTTGTCGACCTCCTCGACGCAGTCGACGGCAAACAGCCGAATGCCGAGCTGGTAGGCGCGTGCAATGTCACGCTCCTTCTTGATGGTGTTGCCGAAGGAGATGCGGTCCGCCGGCGCACCGGCGTCCATCGCCATCTCGACCTCGGCAACGGAAGCGGTGTCGAAGGACGAGCCCATCGCAGCAAGCAGGCGCAGGATCTCCGGCGCAGGGTTTGCTTTCACCGCATAGTAGATTCTGGAATCGGGCAGCGCCTTCTCGAAGGCACGGAAATTGTCGCGCACGACATCGAGGTCGACGACGAGGCAGGGGCCGGACGGACGTCGGGTGGCGAGGAAGTCGAGGATGCGCTGGGTGGCCATCGGGGTCTCTCCATTAACGCCTTGCGGCGCGCAATAAGGCTGCGGGACGCGGGCTTTCGGCCTCGCGAACACGCGGTCAAACAAAGGCGGGACGGAAATCCATGGAACCAGCCGGTGGAGACCCCGGAACCATGAAACGCCGTCTCGCGGCGGTGAACCTTGGCCTTGCCCGGCCTCGGTTCGCTTTGTCTGCCTTGGCTTGGATGGGAGACCCGTCCGCACTGCCGGCAATGAAGGTGTGCCTCTTCAGTAACCCCGGTCTTTGGACGACCGGCAGAACACCAGAAAGGCCCGCACCGTCGTTGCTTCAAGGTGTCCTCGGGCTGGCGGTTGGCCGCTAGACCGACTGGAGGGGTTAGCTCCAGTTACCTTACCGATTTCCCTCACCATTCGAGGATCGGCGGACACCCACAGGCACGTGCGACTTTGGGCAGGCGCGATATAAGATCGAAAGATTTCACAATCAATAAAAATCGTACTCAAGGTTGTAAAATTTCCGGCATCGAACAATGCTGGGCCTACTGTATACGGATATCGAACGATGCCAGGCACGCACGGCCCGCTCAACGCCCTTCTCGACCTGCGTCGAATGCCGGTGGCCAATGCGGAACTGGGGCCACTGGCCGGGCTGCGCCTGGCTGTGAAGGACATTTACGACGTCGCCGGCTACCGCACCGGTTGCGGCAATCCGGTGAAGTTCGACGAGGCGCATGCCGCGTCCAGCACGGCACCGGCCGTGCAGATGATTCTCGACGCAGGCGCGCGTTTCATTGGCAAGACGCAGACCGACGAGTTCGCTTTCTCGCTGATGGGCCAGAACGCGCATTTTCCGTTTCCGGTGAACCCGGCCGCTCCCGATCGCGTCACCGGCGGCTCGTCCTCCGGCTCGGCGGCGGCGGTGGCCGGCAAGCTTGCCGATATCGCCACCGGCTCCGACACCGGCGGCTCGATCCGCGCCCCGGCGAGCTTTTGCGGGTTGATCGGGCTGCGCACCACGCATGGCCGCATCTCGCTCGAAGGCACGATGAAGCTGGCGCCGAGCTTCGATACGTTCGGATGGTTCGCCGACGACATCGAAACCTATGAGACGATCGGCAAATTGCTGCTCGGCCGCGACCCGCATCCGTATCCGCTCACCCGGCCGCTTTCGATCCGCTGGCTGGACGCTTTCGTGGCCGGCCCCGCCGAGGCAGCCGAATATGCCAGGATGAGAGCGCTGGCCGCCGGTCTTGTCGGTGAGCCGGCGCCGGTAGAGTACAGCTTCGCCTCCTTCCCCGACGAGCTCTACTGGTGCTTTCGCCGCCTCCAGGCCGCCGAGGCCTGGCAGCAGCATGGCGCCTGGATCATTTCGGGCGAGCGCGATCTCGGGCCGGGCGTCGAGGAGCGCTTTGGTTTCGGCCGGACAATCTACGAAAAGACCGCGCGGGCCGAGGCGGTGCGCCGCTTGACGTTCCGCTCCGAGCTAGCCGCGCTGCTCGGCCAGGACGGGTTTCTTGTCCTGCCTACCGTTCCAGGCCCCGCACCTCTGGTCAAAAGCGAGCCGCAGCAGCTCCAGGCCTACCGCGAAAGGGCCTTGCATCTTTTGTGCCTTTCGGGTCTTTCAGGCTTTCCGCAAATCACCCTGCCGCTGGGCTCGGTTGACGGCGCCCCTTTCGGCCTCTCGCTGCTCGGTCCTCCCGGCAGCGACATTGCCCTGATACGGCTCGGCCGGCGAATTCTCGATGCGGTACGAAAGGCTTGATGATGGATACACTGACCCGCATGCGCGCCTTCATCGACGTCGTCGAGGCCGAAGGCTTTTCGGCGGCCGCGCGCAAGATCGGTCGCTCCAAGGCGCTGCTGTCGAAATATGTGCGCGAACTCGAAGACGAACTCGGCGCGCTGCTGCTCAACCGCACCACGCGGCAGTTCTCGTTGACTGAGGCCGGCCATACCTATTACAGCCGCGCTTCGGAAATCGTGCGCGAGGTCGACAGCCTAGCCGACGCCGTGCGCGAATCCTCCGGCGACGTGCGCGGCAGGATCAAGCTCTCCGCGGCGCGCACCTTCGCCGACGCGCCGATAGGCCAGTCGCTCATCGACTTCGCCAGACAGCATCCCGACATCGTGCTCGACATCCATCTCGACGACCGTTTTGTCGATCTGGTCGAGGAAGGTTTCGATCTTGCCGTGCGCATCTCGCGCCTGGAGAACTCATCGCTGATCGCCCGCCGCCTGGGGCCGTTTTCGATCAAGCTTTGCGCCTCGCCGGAGCTGATCGCCAAGCACGGCAAGCCGACGCGCCCGCAGGATCTCGCCAACTTGCCCTGCATCGTCGACACCAATGGCCGCTCGCTCGCCAACTGGCGCTTCCGGGGCGATGGCGAGGAGTCAGTCAGTGTCAACGTATCGGGTCCGATCGAGGTCAACAGCCCGATGGCCGCGCGAGCCGCCGCCGTGTCCGGTCTGGGCTTCACCATCCTGCCGGATTTCATCGCCGCGCCCGACCTCGCATCCGGGCTGCTGGTGTCGTTGCTCGACGACCGCATCCAGTCGGGCAGCGGCATTTTCGCCGTCTACCCGCACCGTCGCTATCTGCCGGCCAAGGTCCGTGTCTTCGTCGATTTCCTGGTGCAATGGTTCAAGAACCGCGAGAGCGCTTGAGCCGGTCCTGCCGTGCCGCGGTCCCAATTTCGCCCCGTTTCTGGTAACCTCTCGAAATCTCTCCGAGGCCGATGGAACAGCGACCGAGAATGCATCTGAAACGGCACGCAATCATGCTGGCTTCGGCCCTGGCGACGACTTTTGCCTCCGTCGGAGCGGCTGGCGCGCATCCTCATGTCTTCGCCGAGGCCCGCCTCGACGTGATCCTCTCGCCGGATCACCAAAGTGTGAAAGCGCTGCGTCACCTCTGGCGTTTCGATGATCTGTTTTCGAGTACGGTGATGATGGAGTTCGACAAGAACTCCGACCTGAAGCTTGACGACAAGGAGCTGAAGGATGTCGCCGACACAGTTCATGCCTCGCTGGCCGAATTCAACTATTTCCAGCTCGTCACCGTCGACGGCAAGGACGTGCCTATGACGCCGCCACCGCATCTGATGGCCAATTTCGACAACGACCAGTTGATCATCCTGTTCGAATCCGAACCCAAGGTGCCGATCAAGCTCGCCGGCAAGATCGATTTCGGCGTCTACGATCCAACCTTCTACACAGCGATCGACTTCACCGAGGATAGCAACATCACGGTGGAAGGCCTGCCCTCGAACTGCACCAAGAGCGTCATCCGGCCTGATCCAGACGAGGCGATCAAGGAAAACCAGAAGACCCTGACGGACGCGTTCTTCAACGACCCGACAGGCACCGACATGAGCAAGATCTTCGCCACCAAGCTCGAACTGAATTGCCCGCCAGAAGGATAGATCCGGTGATGAAACCGTCCCTGCGTTTGGCATTCGGCCTCGTGGCCGCTGCCCTGCTGATGACGCACTTTCTCGGGCAGGCCCATGCCCAGAGCTCACTCGGCATCGGTGTCAATGACGGCATGGCGCCCACGACCGGCCCGTTCGCCCACATCCTGATGTGGATCAATCTGCGCCAGCAGGAATTCTACCGCGCACTGGCCACGGCGATGAAAGCAATGCGCGAGGACGGCAGCAAGATGTGGCTGCTGATCGGCCTGTCCTTCGCCTACGGCATTTTCCACGCCGCCGGCCCCGGCCACGGCAAGGCGGTGATCTCGTCCTACATGGTGGCCAATGAAGTGGCGCTCAGGCGCGGTATCCTGCTCTCCTTCGTCTCGGCGCTGCTGCAGGGCCTGACCGCGATCCTGGTGATGCTGCTTGCCTATTTCGTCCTGCGCGGCACCGCGATCTCGATGACCGACGCAGCCTGGTTCATGGAGATCATGAGCTATGTCTTCGTCACTTTGTTCGGCGCCTGGCTGCTGTGGCGCAAGCTTGGGCTCACGGTCCAGCGCTGGTTCGGCAGGGCGCCCGCCTACAGCTTGTCGGCAGCCCACGCCGGTCATTCCCATAGCGGCCATTCGCATGCCGGTCACAGCCACGCGGCGCATGCGCATTCGCACGCCTTGCATGTGCATCACGACCATTCGCATGATCATCACGATCACGCCGCGCACGACCACGACACGCACGATCATTCCCATCACGACCACGCTCATCACGATCACCCAGCCGGCGAGGTCTGCGACACATGCGGCCATTCGCATGCGCCCGATCCGGCGCTGCTGTCGGGCGATCGCTTCGACTGGCGCACGGCCTGGTCGGCAGTAGCCGCCGTCGGCATCCGTCCCTGCTCCGGCGCGCTGATTGTGCTCAGCTTCGCGCTGCTCAACGGCCTGTGGCTCGGCGGCCTGCTCTCGGTGCTGGCGATGTCGATCGGCACCGCCATCACAGTCTCGGCGCTGGCGACGATCGCGGTGACAGCCAAGAACTGGGCGGTCTATTTCGCCGGCGACGGCCGCATGGGCAACCGCATCCACACAGTCGTCGAAATCGGCGGCGCCGCCTTCGTCTTCCTGTTCGGGCTGTTGCTGTTGTCGGCGAGCCTGTCCGGAGCTGTGTGACCTCGGCGGGTCAGGCCTGACCCGCGATATCTCCGCCCAGCTCATCCTCGATATGAGCGCGGATGATTTCATCGAAACTGTTTTCGGCGCTGAAGCCGAGGTCCCTTGCACGGCGCGCCTCGAAGCGCGTCGGCCAACCCTTGACGATCGCCCAGATCGTTTCGTCGGGCTCCTCACGGATCAGGCTCGCCACCTCGGCGCCTGCAGTGCGCTCCAGCGCCTCGATCTGCTCGCCGACGGTGACGGCAACGCCGGGCATGGTGAGGTTGCGGCGCGGCCCGACAGCGGCACCGTCGAGCCCGGCGGCATGGATCAGGAATCCGACCGCAGAGCGCGGGCTGGCATGGGTGTGCAGCACCGAGCGCGGCACCGGCAGGATCGCCTCGTGGCCGCTCAGCGGCTCGCGGATGATGCCGGAGAAGAAACCTGACGCCGCCTTGTTCGGCTTGCCGGGCCGCACGCAGATGGTCGGCAGCCTTATGCCGATGCCGTCGAAGAAGCCGCGCCTGGAATAGTCGGCCAGCAGCGCTTCGCTCATCTGCTTCTGCGTGCCGTAGGAGGTCAGCGGCGTCGGGTGGAAATCGTCCGGGATCACATCCGGGAACGGCGCGCCGAACACCGCGATCGACGAGGTAAAGACGAGGCGCGGCGAAAAGCCCGCCAGCCGCACGGCGTCGAACAGCGCCCGTGTGCCGTCGAGATTGACGCGGTAGCCGAGATCGAAATTGGCTTCCGCCTCACCCGACACGATGCCGGCGAGATGGAACATGACGTCGGGGCGTGAGGCGACCAGGCTCTCGGCAGCACCGGCGTCGGCAAGGTCGCCGGTATGCGTGGCGATGCTGACGCCGTCCATCGCCGGCGCCTGCGGCGGCACGATATCGTGCAGGTCGAGCCCGGTGATCTTGCGGCCGTTGAGCGTGCCGTCCCTGGCCAGCCGGTCGACAAGTTTGCGGCCGACCATGCCGGCGGCGCCAGTAATCAGGATGCGCATTTCAAAGCCTCTTATTTGCCCTTGTTCTGGCTGCGACCCCGCAACCAGAACACCAGAAAGAATGCCAGCACGAAGGCGATGCCGACGATGCCGGCAAGTACGGTCGAGACATTGCCGATGGCCAGCATCACGGTCGGCAGATAGAACGCCGCGATGCCGAACAGCAGCATGATCCAGGCTGCGGCAATCAGCGCGTTTCGCGTGTCGCGGTCCATCATGCCGTCCCGCCACAGCGGGAACTCGTCAACTCGGATGTCAATGCCATGAAATTCCCTGTCAGTGATAATGGCCGTGATGCGGTGGCGCACCATGGTCGTGGTCATGATCGTGCTCGTCATGGCTGTCGGCGCACTGGCCGAATTCCGGTTCAACCGTGGCGTGGCTGATGCCGTGTTCGGCGGCGAGCCGCTTCTTGATGGCGCTGACCGCCTGGTGCGGATCGACGCCATCGTTGAGGCAGGCATGCAGCGTCGCCATGTTGCTGGACCCGTCGAGCGACCAGACATGCATGTGATGCACTTCGCGCACGCCCTTGACGGTGCCGGCAATGTCCTTGGCGATGAAGTCGCGGTCGAGGCTTGCCGGTACGCCTTCGAGAAGGACGTGGGCGGCTTCGCGCATCAGCGACCACGCGGTGGACAGGATCAGCAGGGAGACCAGCACCGACAGGATCGGATCGATCGGCGTCCAGCCGGTGGCCAGTATGACCAGCGCCGCCACGATCGCCGCCGCCGAGCCGAGCAGGTCGCCCAGCACATGCAGGATGGCGCCGCGCATGTTGAGGCTGTCGTGGTCGCCGCCATGCAGCACGAAGAACGAGGCGAAGTTTACCAGAAGGCCGGCGATCGCCACCACCAGCATCGGCCCGCCCAGCACCGGCGCCGGCGTCATCAGCCGGCCCCAGGCTTCGTAGACGATCCACAGCGCAATGGCGAAGATGGCAATGCCGTTGGTGTAGGCAACCAGCGTCTTGACTCGGCCGAAGCCGTAGGTGAGGCGCACCGTCGCCGGCCGCCCGCCAAGATGGAAGGCGTACCAGGCAAGGCCAAGCGCAATCGAGTCGGCGAGCATGTGGCCGGCGTCGGCCAGCAGCGCCAGCGATCCCGTCAAAAGGCCGCCAAGCCCTTCGGCCACCATGAAGCCGGCGGTCAGGCAGGCTGCGATCAGCACACGCTTCTTGTCGGTCGAGCCATGCACGTGGCCGGCGCCATGCCCAGCATGCAAACCATGATCATGGCTGTGCGCCATCGGAAGAAACTCCTGTTACGCGCCGAACTCGGCGCGGAAATCCTCGAGCCGCCGCTTCTGCCGGCCTTCGCCATCGAAATTGGCAGGATCGAGCCATGCCTCATAGGCTTTGCGCAGCGCCGGCCATTCCTTGTCGATGATCGAGTACCATGCCGTATCGCGGTTTTCACCCTTGACCACAAGATGCTGGCGGAAAATGCCCTCGAACTTGAAGCCGAACCGTTCCGCCGCGCGCTTTGACGGCTCGTTGCGGTTGTTGCATTTCCACTCGTAGCGGCGATAGCCGAGCCCGTCGAAAATATACTTCATGAACAGGAACTGCGCCTCGGTCGCTGCCGGCTTGCGCGAGATCAGCGGCCCCCAATAGATGTTGCCGATCTCGATGACGCCATAGGTGGGATCGATGCGCATCAGCGTCTGTCGCCCGGCGGCCTTGCCGCTGGCCTTGTCGATGACGGTGAAGAACAGCGGATCCTCGCTCGCCTCGACCTTGTCCAGCCATGGCTGGAAATCGGCGCGGGTTTGCGGCGGGTAGTCGGGCAGCCAAGCAAAGCGGCCGTCAATGTCAGGCACCGACGACGCCTCGTAAAGGCCGTCGCCATGCTTTTCGGCGCTCAGCGGTTCGAGCCGGACATAGCGCCCGTCAATGGGCTTGCGCTCGGGCCGCGGACGCGCTTGCCAATCTTTGAGATTTTCCGACACGCAAAACTCCAATCCGTTTGACTTTTGTGAGCAGACGCTCACAAAAACGCGACCTAACAGCAAGAACCACACGGACGGGAAAAATGCTCCACACGATTTCGGCCTTCGACCGCCTCGGCGAGGAAAACGCCTTTGCCGTGCTGGCGCGGGCGACCGCACTGGCTCAACAGGGCCGCGATATCGTCAATCTCGGCATCGGCCAGCCCGACTTCAAAACGCCGCAGCACATTGTCGACGCAGCGATCAAGGCGCTGCGCGACGGTCACCATGGCTACACCCCGGCCAACGGCCTGCTGGCGACGCGCGAAGCGGTGGTGCGGCGCACGCTGGCCACCACCGGCGTCGAGGTCTCGCCGGAAAATGTGATGATCCTGCCCGGCGGCAAGCCGACCATGTTCGCGGCGATCCTGATGTTCGGCGAACCCGGCGCCGAGATCCTCTATCCCGACCCTGGCTTTCCCATCTATCGCTCGATGATCGAGTTCACCGGCGCCGCGCCCATTCCGGTGCCGATCCGCGAAGAGAACGGCTTTGCCTTCTCGGCCGAGGAGACGCTGGGGCTGATCACCTCGAAGACGAGGCTGCTAATCCTCAACTCACCGGCCAACCCGACCGGCGGCGTCACGCCGCGCGCCGAGATCGAGAAGCTGGTGGAGGGGCTGCAAGCGCATCCGCAGGTCGCTATCCTCTCCGACGAAATCTACGACGTCATGACCTATGACGGCGAGACGCATTTTTCGCTGCTCAATTTTCCGGAAATTCGCGACCGGCTGATCGTGCTCAACGGCTGGTCGAAGACATGGGCGATGACCGGCTGGCGCATGGGCTGGTCGATCTGGCCGAATGGCGACAAGGGCGCGCATCTCTACGACAAGGTGCGCAAGCTGGCGGTCAATTGCTGGTCCTGCGTCAACGCGCCGAGCCAGTTCGCCGGCATCGCCGCCATCGACGGCCCGCAGGACGATGTCGACAAGATGATGCGCGCCTTCGACAACCGCAGGAAGATCGTGGTCGAGGGGCTGAACGCGCTGCCCGGCGTCTCCTGCATCACGCCCAAGGGCGCATTCTATGCCTTCCCGAATGTTTCGAAGACCGGCTGGAAGGCCAAGAAGCTCGCCTCGGCACTGCTCGAGGAGGCCGGCGTGGCGCTGATCGGCGGCCCCGATTTCGGCATTCTCGGCGAAGGCTACATCAGGCTCTCCTACGCCAATTCCGAAGAGAACATCTTGCGCGCGCTGGAGCGGATCGAGTCGTTTTTGAAGAGGTAGGCCTTCGGCTCTTCACCCACGCCCCACGAACGGCATCTTGGTCGCCATCACCGTCATGAACAGCACATTGGCATCGAGCGGCAGGCTGGCCATGTGGACGACGGCGTCGGCGACGCGCTGGACGTCCATCACCGCTTCGGCGGCGATGGTGCCATTGGCCTGCGGCACGCCGACCGTCATTGCGTGCGCCATATCGGTCAGCGCGTTGCCTATGTCGATCTGGCCGCAGGCGATGTCATAGGGCCGGCCGTCGAGCGCCAGCGTCTTGGTCAGCCCCGATATGGCGTGCTTGGTCGCGGTGTAGGGCACCGAGCCCGGCCGTGGCGCATAGGCCGACACAGAGCCATTGTTGATGATGCGGCCGCCCATTGGCTTTTGCTTGCGCATGACGCCGAAGGCGGCGCGGGCGCATAGGAACGATCCGGTGAGATTGACGCCGACAATATCGTTCCAGACCTCGACCGGGATCTCGTCGATCGGCGTCGACTTGTAGCTCATGCCGGCATTGTTGAAGAGCAGGTCGACGCGGCCGAAGGCTGCGGCCACCGTCTCGAACAGGTCATCGACTTCGCCGGCCTTGCTGATGTCGCAGGCAACTGCCAGCGCCTTGGCGTCCGCTTTCCCGGCTTCGGTAATGGCGGCGTCGAGCACCGCTTTGCGGCGGCCGCAAAACACCGTGTTCCAGCCCGCCTTGAGCAGCGCCGTGGCGACGCTCTTGCCGATGCCGGTGCCGGCGCCGGTGACGATGGCGGTTTTCTCTGTGAGGGCTGTCATGGATTTTGCTCCTGCGCGCCGCGCATCCCCGGCACAGATCGGGGTGCATCCGAATGCACCGACCCATCGCAAATGAGGGCGATCATGGCAAGCCGGACACTAATGCATGTCGCTCAAAAGTGGCCCCGGTTCTGAGAGAACGACATGCATCCGGACAAAAACATGAAGCGCCACGCGCTTTATGTGATCGGTCCGACAAAAAGGGCGGTCATTGGCGACCGCCCCCTGATCTGAACCGGGCTTGGGAGGAGGAAAAGCCGATCCGACTAACTAAAATCATGCGCTTCCTCGGTAAACGAGAAGTTAACGCTTTTCCCGCCGCGGCTGCGTTGTCTACCAGCGCGGGTTCGGCGCCGTGCCTGACGGAACCGGCACCTTGGCCGCCGACACCGTCGCCTCGACATGATCGACGAGCGCATCCGGCAGGCCGAGCCGGCCGGCGAGCAGGTCGAGATAGCCGCGTTCGGCGCGCGTATCGGGGTCGATCGTCAGTCGGGACGCCGTGTAGAGCTCGAGCCTCTGCTCATCGGTCTTGGCGCCTGCGACCAGCGTATCGAGGTCGAGCGGGCTGTCCAGCTCGGCCATCAGAAACTTTTCCGCTTCCGTGCCGATGCCGGCCAGACTGAGCTTGCCGGCGATCTTTTGGCGTTCCGCGTCATCGACATGGCCATCGGCCTTGGCCGCCGAGATCATCGCCCGCACCAGGGTCAGCGTGAACTCGTCCTCCCCCTGTGGCGCCTGTGAAGGATGAAAGCCGGTGTCGGCGGGCGGCGGCAGCAATTCCGGCTGGCCGGCCGCCGGCGCCTGCTCGGGTGCATTGCCGGCCTTGTAATTCTGGTAGGCCTTGTAGGCGAGACCGCCGATCGCAGCCAGTCCGCCGAGCTTCACGGCCGTGCCGGTGACCTGCCGTCCCGTGCCGGTTCCAAGCAGCACCGCGGCCAGCGCACCGGCGGCCAGCGGATTGTCCTTGGCCATCTGCACAGCCTGCCCGGCCTTGTCGCGAACGGTGCCGGTTGTGCCGGGAACTTGCGAGCCGAGCAGATCGTCGAGAAGCTTCTTGGGGTCGAACATGGTGCCTCCAGAAAAGGGCCCGCGCGAACGTGGACGGGCAGGTTTTGGACGTTGCAGACGTAGGTCCCGATTGTTGACATTACAATGACGGACCGGCGCTTTGCTATCGGCGCCGGCAATGCCGCAAATCAAATTCGATGTGTCGAAACCCGCCTCGGCTTCGGTTAGTGTCGCCGCAACGTCGGCGAGGGAGGAGTTTTGCCGTGACCGATCAGCCAGACCGCGACCAAGCACGAGATCCCCAGGATCTGGAGCGCCTGCTAATTGATCGGCAATGGGCGGGAGACATTGAGGGCATGGTAGCGCTGTTCGAACCCGATGCCGTCATCGACACCGGAGCAGCCGAATTGACGCGTGGCCATGAGGCGATCCGCGCTTTGTTCGAAGCCTTTGCCGCGAGCTGGCGAAAATTCCAGCGCGGCGAGCAGCGCCCGGCGGCCATTAACGGCGACCTCGCGTTGACGTCGACCAGGCTTGCCGACGGCTCGATAACCTCAGAGGTCGCGCGCCGGCAGGCCGACGGCACATGGCTGTGGGTGATCGACCGCTATTCTGTCGTGTGGTGATCCAGTCAGGGCGTCGGCGGCACTTAACTGCCGATATGTCCCCTGCCCTGCGCCTGCGCAAGTTCGACCTGGCGCTGGCGCTCGGCATAGCGGGTGCGATCCTCATCCGAGCGTGCCTCGTAGCAATGCGGGCATGACACGCCGGTGGAAAAATGCGGCGACAGCCGGTTCTCCGGCGTCAGCGGATGCCGGCAGGCGCGGCAGAGTTCGGCCTCGCCTTTGGTCAACCCATGCGACACCGAGACCCGCTCGTCGAAGACGAAACACTCGCCCTGCCACAGGCTGTCTTCGGCCGGCACCTCTTCAAGATATCTGAGGATGCCGCCCTTGAGATGGAACACATCCTCGAAGCCGAGCGACTTCACATAGGCCGTCGCCTTTTCGCAGCGGATGCCGCCGGTGCAGAACATCGCAACCTTGCGGCCGTCGAGTTGGTCGCGGTGTTTTTCCACCCAGGCCGGGAATTCGCGAAAGCTCGACGTGCGCGGGTCCACCGCGCCCTCGAACGTCCCGATCGACACTTCGTACGCGTTGCGTGTGTCGATGACGATGGTGCCGGGGTCCGAGATCAGCGCGTTCCAGTCGGCCGGCGCGACATAGGTCCCCGCACCCGTCGCCGGGTCGAGGTCTTCGACGCCCATGGTGACGATCTCGCGCTTCAGCCGCACCTTCATGCGATGGAACGGCATTTCGGCGGCAGTGCTGTATTTGACCTCGAGATCGGCAAGACCCTCGATGGCCTCGAGATAAGCGATCAGGTCGGCTATGTCGGCTTCGCTGCCGGCGACCGTGCCGTTAATGCCCTCCTGCGCCAGAAGCAGCGTGCCCTTGATGCCGCGCCCGCAGCAGAAGGCGGCAAGCGGCGTGCGCAAGACCCGCAGCGCGTCGAAGTCGCCCAGCCTCGCAAATTTGTAGAGCGCGGCGACGCGCACGGGTTCATGGTTGGTCATCGCCAAGCCACTAGACCGTGGTCAAAGCGGATTCAAGGCAGAGCTAAAGACACTTCGTCGGTATTCGCCCGCAGGCTCGTTGGCCGACATGTGACATCGCGGCAGGCCGGGTTTCGTGGACTCGGAATCGGCCTTCTGCTAATCGGTTGAAATCACCCAGGGAGAGAAAAGCCAATGCCCAGCAAGACCGAAAAGCTCCTGTCGCTGCTCAATGGCCAGCCGGTCATTCCGGTGCTGAAGATCGCCAATGTCGCGGACGCCGTCCCGCTCGCCCGGGCGCTGGCCGCCGGCGGCCTGCCGGCGATCGAGATCACGTTGAGAACCGCCGATGCGCTGGAAGCGATCCGCCGCGTGGCCGGTGAGGTCGAGGGCGCCATTGTCGGCGCCGGCACAATTCTCGATGCCAAGCAGTTCGACCAGGCAGCGGCGGCTGGCTCGAAGTTCATCGTCAGCCCCGGCATCACGCGCGAGTTGCTGGCGGCGGCCAAGGACAGCGACGTTCCCTTGCTGCCCGGCGCCATCACGCCCGGCGAGATCATGGCTGCCCGCGAGGCCGGCCTGCGGTTCCTGAAATTCTTCCCGGCCGAACAATCCGGCGGCATCGCCTCGCTGAAGGCCTTTGCCTCGCCGCTGGCCGACGTGAAATTCTGCCCGACCGGCGGCATCTCGGCCAAGAACGCCGCCGACTATCTCAGCCTGTCCAACGTTATCTGCGTCGGCGGCTCGTGGGTGGCGCCGGACGAGTTGGTCAAGGCCGGCAAGTGGGATGAGATCGAGGCGCTCGCACAGAGCGCGAGCAAGCTCGGAAAATAACCTCCGCTACTTTATCTTTGCGCAATCCCAAGGGAAGCGCTCCGCGCTTTCCCGGGAAAATCACAGTGTTCCCGGAATTGCACTCGGCACAAAAACCCGCCAGCTGCGCCGACCGGGTTTGCTACGCGTTGAGATTTTGGTTCCCGCTCAAGGGCTCGAACCTCGATTCACGCCTTCAAAGGGCGCTGTCCTACCATTAGACGAAGCGGGAATGCAGCTTGGTGGTTAGCATTCTGTGGCGATGGAAGCCAGTGCTCGAGATCTCGCTAAAAACAAAAGCCGCACGGGTTGCCCAGCGCGGCTTCGAGTCGATAACGCCCCGGTCACGCCCTTACTTCGTCTGGAAGCGGGCGACCGAAAGGAATTTTACGGCATTGCCGGTGAAGCGGTTGGCATCGGCCATCTGGTTGTCCGCCTGGAAGCCTGCGGTGTAGACCTCGCTCGGCGGCGTATGCACGATGTTGTAGGCATAGCGCGGCGCAGTCGTCGGGCTGGAAACGGTGGCGATGTTGTCGCCGCTGCTCAGCGCCCAGCGCGTCGCCTGCGGTTCGGCCGCCACCACCACTGCCTTCGGTCCTGGCTTCAGGTCGCGAGCCGAAGCCCTGGCTTCCTTGCGTGTCGTCTTGACGCCGGCGCCGATCACCGAGGCTGGATCGGTACCGGCGGGACGGGCAGCAATAGCACCGCGCGGCGATGCGGCATCGACACCTGACGGATCGTTGAACGCCGAGCGAGGCTCGAGCGACGCAACCTGATAGTCGTCGGTAGCACCGGCTGTATCGGCGGCGCTGGCCTGTTCGAGAACCGCCTTGACCTCGTCCGGACGCTGCGACGGCAGCACCGAGAACGCGTCGGTTGCGGTCTGCTTGTGGGCAGCCGTATCGGCCAGCGCCAGCAGAACGCCCTTGTCCTGCGGCGCAAGCTCAGCCGGCGGCGAAGAGCGGTCGGGACGCCAGGTCGGCAACGGGACGTTGACCGCGACCTGCGCCGGAGCGGCAGCTTGATCGGCCCCCTGGTCGGCATTGCTCGCATCGGCCGTGCCGAACGGCACATTGGCCGGCGCCTGCGCCGTCGCCACCGTCTGTTCGGTGGTGGCATCGGCCACGCCGAACGGCACGGTCTCAGGTTGTTGCGCGCCGACATCGGCCTTCGGCCGCGGTGCGAAAGCGGGCAGCGGCACTTCCTTGGCGGGCAGCGCGGCGATGATCGTCTCCGGCGTGTCCTGCGGCTCCGAATCGTCAGCGCTGTCGTCGGCAAGCTGCGGAATGTTGGCGCGCTTGGCGTTCTGCGGCGACACGATCGCGATGCCAGGCAGATTGCTGTTGTTGTTGCTCGTGGCAGCCAGCACCGGCTTCACGCTTCTCGGCGGCGGCGCGGCGGTAGCGACATCGGCGCTGTCGTCGGCTTCGTCTTCACCGCCACCGCCAAAGAACGCGGACAGGAAGCCACCGGATTTCTTGGTGCTGCCGCCTGCGCTGGCCATCATGATGGCAGGAGAACCGGCGCCCTTGCGCGCCTTGTAGGAGGCGAGCGCTTGGTCATAACCCGGCAACGGCCTGCCGTCGCTCGGCACATGCAGCGTCTTGCCATTGGGGAACAGGCTGACCAGTTCCTGGCGGCTGATGCCTGGCCAATGCCGCACATTGCCGACGTCCATGTGGACGAAGGGCGAACCCGACGACGGATAGTAGCCGACGCCGCCGCCCTGCATCTTCAGGCCGATGTTGCGCAGCTTTTTCAGCGGCACACCCGGAATGTAGAAGTCCATCGCCTTGCCCAGCATATGCTGGCTTTCCTTGGCGACACCGCGGCTGCGGCTGCGCAGCATCGAATTGGTCGACGGCGAGCGATAGCCGCAAACGACCTGGATGTAGTCGGTGGCGCCGGCCTGCCGGTAAGCTTCCCAGACCAGATCGAGCAGGCGCGGATCCATCTTGGTCGGTTCGTTGCGACGCCAGTCGCGCAGGATGATGTTGATCTTCCTGAGGCCTGCCGGATCGTAGCGGCCATTGCGCTTGTAGACGATCTCGGCCTTTTCGTGCGTGTGGAGGTGATAGAGCTTGAGCGAGCGCGTTTCAGCGCTGGCGCCGGCAGCAGTTGCGGCGAGGAAAGCGAACGCAACGATCAACGCTGCCAGCCATCTCGGCCAGACGCCCATGTGATCGCGCCGCCCGTTTCTGTGTCGTTCGACTTTGTTCAAATCAAAAGGCCTTGCAGGCTGCCGTTTGTCCCCGGATTTGTCCAAACGGATGCGTGGTTCTCACATCCGAATATCGATCCTAATGGTTAATCATCGCTTATTGAAGCCGAAATGCGGTAACACCGTGGCGATATCCCGTCAAAAATAATACACAGGATTTCTTGGTAAACTGCTGGTTTAGATCAAGATTCAGCCTTTTCCCGCTACACGATCTGTTACCGCTGGCCTTAATGCGTGAACAACGCTGTCCGCATCAGCCATATTCCCGCCCCAACCCTTATGCAGCGCCGGATGTGGCATGGCAAGCTGGTCCCGGCCTTGCGTTGGCAAGCTGTGGAATTCGGCGTTCAGGAGGCAAGGCGGTCGAGGCGGCCGGTTTCCGGGTCGATGCCGTATTCCTTGAGCTTGCGGTAGAGCGTCGAGCGGCCGATGCCGAGACGCCGTGCGACCTCGCTCATCTGGCCGTTGTAATGGTCGATGGCGAGCTTGATCATTTCGAGTTCGACATCGGCCAGCGCACGCACATTGCCACGCTCGTCCAGCGCCCTCAATGTGCCGAAACGCTGAAGCAACCTGGCCGGAGGGGCGAGCTCGGCAGCTGCAGTACCGGCGTCGTCAGTCTGCGCGCCACCGCCTTGCGATCCGGTGCTCAAGGCCATGCCGGGGTCCGACAAGGACGCATCGGCGTGGAGATTGACGGTGCCGTCGACCTGCGCCCGGATCTGCGGAAATTCGTCAGTCGTGAGCACATCGCCTTCGGCAAGCACCGAGGCCCTGAACACGGCGTTTTCCAGCTGCCTGATGTTTCCCGGCCAATCATAGGCCTGCAGCATGGCCAGTGCGGCATCCGAGATGCCGTGCAGGCGATTGCCCGCCGGCGCCACCTTGTCCATGAAATGCTTGACCAGATAGGGGATGTCGTCGCGGCGGTCGCGCAGCGGCGGCACGACGATCGGGTAAACGTTGAGCCGGTAGAACAGGTCCTCGCGAAACTTGCCGTCCTTGACCTGCTGCAGAAGGTTGCGGTGCGTGGCCGAGATCAGCCTGATGTCGACCCTGACGGTGGAACGGCCGCCGACCGGATCGACCTCGCCATCCTGCACGGCGCGCAACAGCTTGACCTGCACGTCGAGCGGCAGGTCGCCGATCTCATCCAGGAACAGGGTGCCCGAATGCGCCTCGACGAACTTGCCGGTGTGCTTTTCGGTGGCGCCGGTGAACGAACCTTTTTCGTGACCGAACAGGATCGATTCGACCAGATTGTCGGGGATGGCGCCGCAATTGACGGTGACGAACGGCTTTGTGCGGCGTTCGCCGCTGCCCTGGATGGCGCGCGCCACCAATTCCTTGCCGACGCCCGATTCGCCCTCGATCAGGATCGGGATGTTGGAGGCCGCAGCCTTCTGGCCGAGGCGGATCACCCGGTCCATCGCCGGGCTGTGCGTGATCATGTCCTTGAAGGTCAGGTGGCCGCCGCGACGCCGCGACGTGCGCTTGACCTCGTCCTCGACCGCCTCGACCTTGAGCGCGTTGCCGACCGCGGTCTGCAGCCGGTCGGGAGACGCCGGCTTGACGACAAAATCGAAAGCGCCGTGGCGCATCGCCGAAACCACCGTTTCGATGCCGCCCTGCGCAGTCTGCACGATGACGGGAACAGTGATGCCGCGCTCGCGCATCGCCTTCAGCACGCCGATGCCGTCGAGGCCCGGCATGACAAGGTCGAGGATGACTGCCGAAATATCCCTCGCATTGGGTCCGTCAAGTGCGCTCAGACCGGCCTCGCCACCATCGGCAACGATGGCGCTGTGGCCGAATTTCGTTACCGCCGCCTCGAGCAGCCGGCGCTGCACGGGATCGTCATCGACTATAAGAATGGAACCTGTCATGACTGATTTGAGTTGCCCGCCTGGGAAATTCCCATGGATCATCTTGGCACAGGGTTCTAAACAAGGTTTCAAAAAACCCGGTGAATGAATTCCTTAGGATTTGACCGGCTTGTCCTTTCCCCTTGATTCCAGAAGGTAATTGTTGATGCGCAGGATTCTCGGTCGGCAGCTTGCGGCGGTAGCGTCCGGTCAGGGCGCGGCGGAACTCGGCGACCTGCCGGAATGGAATCTCGCCGACCTCTATTCCGGCATGGAAGCACCCGAACTGAAGCGCGACCTTGCCAAGGCGGCGGCCGATGCCGTCGCCTTCGAGAACCGCTGGAAGGGCACGCTGGCTGCGGAGGCCGGGCGCGGCAGCGCCGGCAGGCTTGGCGAGGCGCTGACAGCCTATGAGGCGCTGGAGGAACTGATCGGCCGCATCGTCTCCTATGCCGGCCTGATCTATGCCGGCAACACCGCCGATCCGCAGCGCGCAAAGCTCTATGGCGACATCCAGGAGAAGATGACCGACGCCAGCGCGCATCTTTTGTTCTTCGCGCTGGAGCTGAACCTGATCGACGACAAGGCGCTCGAAGCAGCCCTCGCCGCCGACGCCGGCTTTGCCCATTACCGCCCCTGGGTGCTCGACCTCAGAATGGACAAGCCCTACCAGCTCGAGGACCGGGTCGAGCAGCTGTTCCATGAGAAATCGATCACCGGACGCGGTGCCTGGAACCGGCTGTTCGACGAGACGATGACCGATCTGCGCTTCGACATAGACGGCGAGGAACTGACGCTGGAGCCGGCGCTGAACCGCCTGCAGGACGCCGATGGGGAGGTCCGCCGCCGCGCCTCCGAAGCGCTGGCCACAACCTTCCGCAAGAGCCTGCGCACCTTCACGCTGATCACCAACACGCTGGCCAAGGACAAGGAGATTTCCGACCGCTGGCGCGGCTTCGAGGACATCGCCGACTCACGCCATCTCGCCAACCGTGTCGAGCGCAGCGTGGTCGACGCGCTGGCATCGGCCGTGCGCGAGGCCTATCCGCGCCTGTCTCATCGCTACTACGCGATGAAGGCGCGCTGGCTGGGCATGGAGGTGATGAACCACTGGGACCGCAACGCGCCCTTGCCCGAAACGCCGCAAGCGGTGATTCCTTGGGATGATGCCAGGAACACTGTGCTATCGGCCTATCAGCGCTTTTCCCCCGACATGGCGCAGATCGCCCGCACCTTCTTCGACCGCAACTGGATCGACGCGCCGGTCAGGCCCGGCAAATCGCCCGGCGCCTTCGCCCATCCGACCGTGCCTTCGGCGCACCCTTATGTGCTGCTCAACTACATGGGCAAGCCGCGCGATGTGATGACACTGGCGCATGAACTCGGCCACGGCGTGCATCAGGTGCTGGCCGGCGGCCAGGGCGCGCTGATGGCTTCGACGCCGCTGACTTTGGCCGAGACGGCCTCGGTGTTCGGCGAGATGCTGACCTTCCGTTCGCTGCTCGACCAGACCACCGACAAGCGCGAGCGCAAGGCGATGCTCGCCCAGAAGGTCGAGGACATGATCAACACGGTCGTGCGCCAGATCGCCTTCTACGAGTTCGAACGCAAGGTGCATGCAGAGCGCAAGAACGGCGAACTGACCTCCGACAAGCTCGGCCAGTTCTGGCTCGAGGTGCAGGCCGAAAGCCTGGGGCCGGCGATCAAGCTGCGCGAGGGCTATGAGGTCTTCTGGACCTACATCCCGCACTTCGTCCACTCCCCCTTCTACGTCTACGCCTATGCCTTTGGCGACTGCCTGGTGAACTCGCTCTACGCGGTCTACCAGAACGCCGAGCATGGCTTCCAGGATAAGTATTTCGAGATGTTGCGCGCCGGCGGCACCAAGCATCACTCGGAGCTTCTCGCGCCCTTCGGCCTCGACGCCACCGACCCCGCCTTCTGGCAGATCGGGCTTGGCGTGATCGGCGGCCTGATCGACGAGTTGGAAGCGCTCGACAGTTAATGCGCGCACCCATTGGACCGATGGCGCAGAGTGGCAGGTTCAGCAGCGGCCTCGACTTTGCAGAATCGCAGAACAGTTTAGCCGGGATGCATGTGACGGCAGCGCTGTTCTTGTTCTAAATACCTGTTCTTGAATAACTCTCCGGCGAAATTTTCCGTTAGCTTTCCCGAAGCCGTATGATAGCTTTCCGACCGAAGCTCAGCCGGGCGCGCGGCTTAAGGCCGGACAGCATCCCGGCCCATGGCAGCGGTCTGACGAATGCGACAGCGACGGTTGGCAATGGGCGGCAAAGCCGAACGCCGACACTCGACGACAGACCGGCTGTTCCCTGAGCCGCCGAACCACATTGGATGATCCGATCTGCCAAGGTCATGACTTGGGACGGCGGCGGACGGATCCGACTGGAGAGAGACGATGACCTTCTTTTACATTGTCCTGGCGTTCCTTGTAGGTGTGTTGGTTGGCTGGTTTATCTGGGGCCGGCTGCGCGGCGAACTTGACAGCCTGCGCGGCGATCTCGACCGCACCCGCAGCGAGCGGGACAGACTGCGCGCCGACGCCGACCGCCTGACCGGCGAACTCGACGCCTGCGGCAAGACCCGCGCCGATCTCGAACGCCGGCTGCGTGAAACATCGGCTCCATCCGCCAAGCCTTCCAGTTCGGCGCCGGCCGCGCTGGTGTCGACAGCGGCAACGGCCAAGTCCGCCCCGGCCGCGAAACCGGCCCCCGCCAAACCCGCCGCGGCCAAACCAGCTGCGGCCAAATCCGCGGACGCAAAACCAGCGGCCAGCAAACCTGCCGCCGCCAAGGCCGCGCCCAAAGCCGCGGCTTCAAAGCCCGCCGCCGTCCCGAAGAAGGCCGCCCCGGCAGCTGGGAAGGCCGACAATCTGCGCCGCCTGATCGGTATCGGCCCGGTCAACGACAAACTGCTCAAGGGCCTTGGCGTCACGACCTACGCGCAGATCGCCGGCTGGACCGCGGCCGATGTCAAGCGCATCGAGGACACGCTGAATTTCGACGGCCGCATCGCCCGCGAAAAGTGGGTCGAGCAGGCCAAGCTGCTTGCCGCCGGCGACGAAAAGGAGTTCGCACGCCAATTCCCGAGCGCCGGGACCGCCAACAACAGCTGATCTGTCATCGGCAACATAACCAGAAGGCGGCGCTCTCGGGCGCCGTCTTTGTTTTTGCATTCGCCACTGTCTTTGCGCCCTGCGACGCCGCTCCCTCGATTGCACGCCGCCCGGCCCCCATATAGAGCGGTTCTGGCGTCATCGACCGCAGTACCCGAGCCCCATGCCCCTGCCCTCTGCCATTTTCCGCAACGATGAAAGCGGCCGTCAGTTGGTCTTCGACCACCAGGCCGACATCATCATTGCCTATGATGCCAAGGATTTTCTGCCGGCGCTGGTGGCCGCGCAGGCGGCGAGCGATGCCGGCAAATGGCTGGCCGGCTATTTCTCCTACGAAGCGGGCTATCTGCTCGAACCGAAACTGGTGCCGCTGCTGCCTGAAGGCCGGCGCGCGCCACTGGTTTGTCTGGGTGTGTTCGATGCTCCGGTCGAAGAGGCCGTGCCGCGCAACGATGCGCCGGCCACCAATGGCCCCATCTTCGACGCCAGGGCCAGTTGGTCCGCTCAGGACTACGCCAAACGCTTCGCGCGCCTTCACGACCACATCCGCAAGGGCGACTGCTACCAAGGCAACCTGACCTTTCCGGTCCGTGCCCAATGGTCGGGCGATCCGGTTGCTGCCTTCGACGCACTGACAGGACGCCAGCCGGTCAAGTATGGCGCGCTGATTTCGCTCGGCGATCCCATCATCTTGTCGCGTTCGCCCGAGCTGTTCTTCGAGATCGATGCCTTAGGCATGATCGAAACCCATCCGATGAAGGGCACTGCACCGCGCGGCGCGACCAAGGCCGAGGACGCGCGGTTGAAGTCCTTCTTGCGCAGCGATGAAAAGAACCAGGCCGAGAACCGGATGATCGTCGATCTCCTGCGCAACGACATCTCCCTGATCAGCGAGATCGGCACGCTGGAAGTGCCGGAACTGTTCCGCATCGAGAGCTACCCGACCGTCCATCAGATGGTGAGCCGTGTGCGGGCGAAGCTTCTGCCTGATCTCGGCATCCGCCAAATCTTTGGCGCGCTGTTTCCCTGTGGCTCGATTACCGGCGCACCGAAAATCCGCGCCATGGAAATCCTGCACGAGCTGGAAGAGACACCGCGCGACGTCTATTGCGGCGCCATCGGCTGGATCGCGCCTGCCGGCATGATGCGCTTTTCGGTGGCGATCCGCACCATATCGCTCTTTTCCAGTGGCGAGGCCGTTTACAATGTCGGCGGCGGCATCGTCTTCGATTCGACGGCGCAAGAGGAGTATCAGGAGTGTCTGCTGAAGGCGCGCTTCGCGACGGGGACACCGCCGATTTCGAGCTGATCGAGACGATGCGCTGGGAGCCCGGCCAGGGCTTTCTGCGCTTCGAACGCCATCTCGCGCGCCTTTATGGCTCGGCGGAAGAACTCGGCTTTGCCTGCGATCCGCAGCGGATCGGCGAGGTGCTGGCGAATACTATCGGGCCGCAGCAAAAGGCGCTGCGCACCCGGCTCGTCCTGCAGCGCGATGGCGAAGTGACCGCCTCGGTCCAGCCCTATGAGCCGTTCGCCGCCGACAAGGTCTGGCGGCTGCAGCTGGCACGGGTGCGGCTCTCCTCCACCGACACGCTGCTGCGCCACAAGACCGGCCGGCGGCAAGTCTACACTCACGCCCGCTCCGAATATCTGATCACCCAGGCCGACGAAGTGTTGCTCGCAAATGAGCGCAGTGAAATCTGCGAAGGCACCATCACCAACGTCTTCGCCGATTTCGGTGATGGCATGCTGATGACACCCAGGCTCGACTGCGGCCTGCTGCCTGGCGTATTGCGCGCCGAGCTGCTGGACGAAGGCCGCGCCCAGGAGGCGATCTACAGCTATGACGAGTTGAAATCCGCCAAAACACTGTTCGTCGGCAATTCTCTGCGCGGCTTGATCCCGGCAACATTGGCCTGATACGAAGCGGCTGCGAGAATAACCGCCGGCATTGGACACTTTCTAGCGAAGCATGAATTCTCGTCAGCCCACGCACACGCCCTATGATGGCTCCTCAAAGCTCTTCACCATCGGGCTGAAGCCGCTCGAACTCGACAAGTGGATCGAGGTCGACCGGTATCTCTTCGACCATCTCGCCGAAAAGCGCCGGCTGTATGCCGAAATCCCCGACAAGGTGTTTGTCGAGGAAGACGGCACGCGCGACGCCCAGCGCGAAGTGCGCGGCCTCATCGAAGCACATCTGCTGTCGACATTTCCCGGGATGTACCGGCGCACCAATGCCGGGGTTGAGGTCATTGGCGCCAAAGCCGACTCTGACGCCACCTTCCCCGATGCCCCGCTGGTCGCAGCGTCGCTGCTCGTCCAGGAAGACCTGATCCTGATGCGCCGTGACGACACCGGCTGGCGACTCGCCGCCGGCTCGCTGTGCTTCCCGTCATCCTGGTCGCTGGTCGAAAAATTCGGCCGGCCGCTGCAGCAGATCCACGCACCGGTGCCGGGCTTCGGTCCGGGCACCAGGCCGGCCGAGCTCATCAACCGCATGTTCGACGGCCTGCAGGGTCAGGCTGTCGAACGCTTCAACTGGTCGATCCAGGCCGACGACGCGCTCTATCATCCGCTCTCCAATGTCGAGCGCATCGACCGCGCCACCAGGCGCCCCTCGCGATTTCCCGACGGCGACGTCAACACCCACGCCTTCATCCGCGTCGAGCGCCAGACGCTGCGCAAACTGCCTCTGTCGCGCGACATCCTGTTCACCATCCGCATCCACCTCGACCCGCTGAAAGTGCTGGCGCGGCATCCCGACCGGGCAACGCTTGCCGCCTCTTTCGCGGCGCAATTGCAGGCGCTGGATGAGGCTCAACTCGACTATAAGGGGATGACGTCAGACCGTGACAGGCTGGTGCAACGCCTGCAAGCCATGACGCTGGAGTGACGATGATCCGAAAAATCCTGGAGCAAGCCGTATTGCTCGGTGCATTGCTGGCGTTGCCGGCAACGGCGCTCGCCGACCCCGTCACCTATGCCGGCAAGCTCGGCAACATCGACATCGTCGTCGAGTTTACCGGCGATCCGGCGACGGCTGGAGAGGCACTGGCGGCGCGCTATTTCTACCGCTCCAAGGGCATCGATATTCCTCTGCAGGCGAAGTCGAGCAAGGGCGCCACCTTTCAATTGGCCGAGGAAGAAGCCTGCGATGCCAAGAAGTGCGGCGACGGCCAGGCTCCACCCATCGGCGCCGTCTGGCGGTTGAGTCCCGCCGACAAGGGCAAGACGCTGGAAGGCACCTGGACGGCCAAAAAGACCCTGCCGCTGAAGCTGACAAGGATCGCCAGCCGTGCCCAGACAGAGACGCCGGCGACGACGCCACGCGATCTCTATGATTTCACCGACATGACATTCTCGGGTGACGATGCGCCGATCACCATGGCGGCATCGCCCTACGACTATCTCAAGCTGGATTTCGCGCCCGAGGCAGACGCCAAGGAAGGTTGGCCGGATGCAGCCTACAGCTATGTCACCGATCCGCGCACCAAATTCGCCAGGCCGCGCATCGTCGATCTCGCCGGCGGCGCGCCGATCGAAGCCGCCAATGCCTTGCTGCAGAACCGCCATTGGCATGACAGCCTCAGCGCCTTGACGTGCGCGGCGCTGCAATACGCCGGCTTCCACGATGGACCACCGATGGAGGGCATGGATGACGATTCGCTTGGCGGCTATGAAGACTCGACGTTCAAAGTTACGTCATTGACGCCGAAGCTGATGAGTTGGTCCGAATCCGGCAGCCTCTATTGCGGCGGTGCGCATCCGAACAACTATTCCGACGCCTATGTCATGGACGTGCGCCGTGGCGCCTTGCTTACCCTTCAGGACATGTTTTCCGATACGGTCGACGGCAAGCCAGGCCCCTCGCTGGCCACCTTCGTCAAAGAGAAGCGCAAGAAGCCCAGCGACCAGACCGAGGTGGATTACGAGGCCGAATGCGGCATCGACGATTTGATCGGCGACTATCTAGGCGCCAGCCTGAAGCGCGATGGCGACAGGCAGGTTCTGGTCTTCGGCCTGCAAGGTTTGCCCAACGTCATCCAGGCTTGCGGCGGCGATCTCGTTGAAATGCCGGTCTCCGAAGCACAAGCGCTGTTCACACCGGAATTCGCGAAACTGCTCGAACCGTAGGCGTATCTGCGCGGCCGGGAACTAAGCTTATCCCTGCTTTTCGCTTTATTGTGACAATGATCTATGGTTTGTCGCGCGGCGGTCGAACGGCCGTTTTGGCGCGTTGCTTGAAGGAGTGCTCGATAAAATGGCGAATGAAAACTGGCCCGTTTACGGTGAAATCACCGGCCCTGTCGTGATGATCGGCTTTGGTTCGATCGGACGGGGAACGCTGCCTCTGATCGAGCGCCATTTCAAATTCGACAAGTCGCGCATGACGGTCATCGACCCGCTCGACACCGACCGCAAGCTGCTCGACGAGCGCGGCATCGCCTTCGTCCAGGAGCACGTGACCGAGAAGAACTACAGGAAACTGCTGACGCCGCTTTTGACCAATGGTGGCGGCCAGGGCTTTTGCATCAATCTGTCGGTCGATACCGGCTCGGTCGACCTGATGCGGCTCTGCCGCAAGCTCGGCGTGCTCTACATCGACACCGTCGTCGAGCCGTGGCTCGGCTTCTATTTCGACGCCAAGGCCGACAATGCCAGCCGCACCAACTACGCGCTGCGCGAAGCCTTGATCAAGGAGAAGCACGACAAGCCCGGCGGCGCTACCGCGGTTTCGACCTGTGGCGCCAATCCGGGCATGGTCTCGTGGTTCGTCAAGCAGGCGCTGCTGAACCTTGCCGGCGACCTCGGCCTCGAATTTTCCGAACCGGCGCAGGACGACCGTGACGGCTGGGCGAAGCTGATGAAGAAGGCCGGCGTCAAGGGCATCCACATCGCCGAGCGCGACACCCAGCGCACCAAGAAGCCGAAGCCGATGAACGTGTTTTGGAACACCTGGTCGGTCGAGGGTTTCATCTCGGAAGGGCTGCAGCCGGCCGAGCTCGGCTGGGGCACGCATGAGAGATGGATGCCGAAGAACGGCAAGGAGCACAAGCATGGCTCCAAGGCTGCGATTTATCTCGAACAGCCCGGCGCCAACACCCGCGTGCGCTCCTGGTGCCCGACGCCGGGCGCGCAATACGGTTTCCTGGTGACGCACAATGAGGCGATCTCGATCGCCGACTTCTTCACCGTGCGCGGTAAGAAGGGCAAGGTCCAATACCGCCCGACCTGCCACTATGCCTATCACCCCTGCAACGACGCCGTGTTGTCACTCCACGAAATGTTCGGCGCTGCCGGCAAGCCGCAGCCGGTCCACCATGTGCTCGACGAAAACGAGCTGGTCGACGGCGTCGACGAGCTTGGCGTGCTGCTCTACGGCCATGCCAAGAACGCCTACTGGTACGGTTCGCAGCTGTCGCTGGCCGAAGCCCGCAAGCTGGCGCCCTACCAGAACGCTACCGGCATGCAGGTCACCTCGGCCGTGCTCGCCGGCATGGTCTGGGCGCTGGAAAACCCGGAAGCCGGCATCGTCGAGGCCGACGAGATGGACTACAAGCGCTGCCTAGAAGTGCAGTCCCAGTATCTCGGACCGGTCAAGGGCTACTACACCGACTGGACGCCGCTCGATAACCGTCCGGGCCTGTTTCCCGAAGACCTCGACAAAAGCGACCCGTGGCAATTCCGCAACATCCTCGTTCGATAGCGGTTCCATACCCCTGCATCACTGCCTTGCAATCGCCCGGAAATCGGGCGATTGAAGGGATGCGGACGAGCGCAGTGTGCATCCATTTGGACGCACGAGGGACGGCTCTGGAAACTTGAGGCCACGCACATCGTGTTCCCCAAAACGTCGTTTGACGATTGGGCCGATGCGTCAGGAGAGGATTTGATATGACGATTGCGCGCAAAATTCTTTCTGCGGGCGCGGCGGGCGTTCTTGCGACGATGCTTGCCGCCTGCACCACCGGCGGCTCCGACGGGCCACCGATCTCATCGCAGGCGCGAGGCGTCGAAGGCTCATGGCTGAACGCCGAAGGCAAGGCGGTCTCGACATTGAACGGCGGCGTCTTCACCACCGTTTCGGCGGAGACCGGTGAGAAATTCGCTGACGGCAGCTACACCAAGACCGGCGCCACCTCGGTCGAGATCAACGGAACCTCGCTGATCCGACAGCAGCCAATCGCTTTCAACTGCCTGCTGGTGTCCATAAACCAGCTGAATTGCACCAGCTCCGCCGGGCAGAACTTCGTGCTGACCAGGCGCGGCTGAACCTTTCCCATGCGGCTTTGCGGATGGCGGCGGCGCGATGCCGCCGCCTTTTTTATGCCGGCAAACCGATGCCGGTTATCCGCCCTGATTCTTCTTGCATCGCCACAACCGCGATGTGAACATACCCGAAATGCTGGCTGTTATCCTGCAGTCGGGCAAGAGCGTTAAACGCCTTTGATCATATCCGGGAGACGAAGATGAAGAAGCTCGCCGCCATTGCCGCCCTCTCTGCCTCGACACTCGGCCTGTCGGCCGCACCATCCTTTGCCGATTACACGTTGAACATCCTGCATTTCAACGATTGGCACAGCCGCATCGAAGGCAACAACAAATACGAGTCAACCTGCTCGGCCGAGGAAGAGACCAAGGGTGAGTGCATCGGCGGCGCCGGCCGGCTGGTCACCGCGATCGCACAGGAGCGCAAGAAGCTCGAAGGCCAGAACGTGCTGCTGCTCAATGCCGGCGACAGCTTTCAGGGATCGCTGTTCTACATCACCTACAAGGGCACGGCGGAGGAGGAATTCCTCAATCAGATCAAGCCCGACGCGGTGACGCTCGGCAACCACGAATTCGACGATGGCGAGAGCGCGCTGGTGCCTTATCTCGACAAGGCGAAGTTCCCGATCGTCAGCGCCAATGTCGTGCCCAACGACAAGTCCGGCGCCGCAGGCAAGATCAAGCCGTCGATTGTGCTTGAGGTCGGCGGCCAGAAGATCGGCATTGTCGGCGCCGTGACCAACGACACGCCGGAACTCGCCTCTCCCGGCCCCAACATTACCATCGAGGACGACGTCAAGTCGATCACCGCCGAGGTCGAGAAGCTGAAGGCGCAAGGCGTCAACAAGATCATTGCCGTCACCCATATCGGCTACAGGCGCGAGCGCGATGTCATCGCCAAGATCCCGGGCATCGATGTGGTGGTCGGCGGCCACAGCCATTCGCTTCTGTCCAACACCGACCCGAAGGCGGAAGGCCCCTATCCGACGATGGTCGACAACCCCGACGGCTCCAAGGTGCCTGTCGTGCAGGCCGCGTCCTATTCGAAATATCTCGGCGAATTCAAGGTCGTGTTCGACGACAATGGCAACGTCAAGGAAGCCAGCGGCGACCCGATCTTCCTCGACAAGTCGATCACTCCCGATCCGGCCGTTCTTGCCCGCATCAAGGAACTCGGTGCGCCGATCGAGGCGCTGAAGAACAAGGAAGTGGCCGAGACCACCGAGGCCATTGACGGCAGCCGCGAAAGCTGCCGCACCAAGGAATGCGCGATGGGCAACCTCGTCTCCGACGCCATCCTCGACCGCGTCAAGGGACAGGGCGTCGAGATCGTCGTCTCGAATGGCGGCGGCTTGCGTGCTTCGATCGACAAGGGCACCGTGACCATGGGCGAGGTGCTGACCGTGCTGCCGTTCCAGAACACGCTGGCGACCTTCCAGATTTCCGGCAAGGATCTGGTTGCCGGGCTGGAAAACGGCGTCAGCCAGGTCGAGGACGGCGGCGGCCGCTTCCCGCAGGTGGCAGGTCTCAAATACTCCTTCGACAAGTCGGTCGCGCCCAATGCCGGCCGAGTCAAGTCGGTCGAGGTGATGCAGAACGGTGCCTGGGCGCCGATCAATCCGGACAAGGACTATCTGGTCGCCACCAACAATTACGTCCGCCAGGGCGGCGACGGCTACAAGGTCTTCGCCGAGAAGGCCAAGAACGCCTATGATTACGGCCCGGGCCTCGAACAGGTGGTCGCCGACTATCTCGCCGCGCACCGGCCCTACACGCCCAAGCTCGACGGCCGCATCACCGAGGTTGCCGCAACCGTAGCGGCTGCCCCGGCCGCCGAGCCGGCAAAACCAGCCGAACCGGCACCTGCTCCAGCCGAACCGGCAAAACCGGCCGAGGCTGCACCGGCGGAGCCGGCGATGCCCGCATTGCCGGCAGGCTCCGGCGACATCACCACCACGCCGCCGACTGTCCCGGCGGAAACCGCCCCGGCAACGCCGGCACCGGCCGAACCGGCAAAACCGGCCGAAGCCGCACCTGCTCCGGCAAAGCCGGCTGACGCCGCCCGGGCCGAAGCCAGCCATGTCATCGTCGCCGGCGATACCTATTGGGATCTCGCCAAGAAGGCCTATGGCGACGGCGCCAAGTGGAAGGTGATCTCCGAGGCCAACAAAGGCTACGAGCCACGCCGGCTTCCGGTCGGCGCGACCTTGACCATTCCGGCGAAGTAACCTCGCTTCGCACTCACGACCAGCAAAACCCGTCCGGGTAACCGGACGGGTTTTTGGCTTCAAGGTAAGGTGCGGCCAGACGCAGCATTGAAAACTCGCGCCACATCGCTAGGTTCGCCCGACATCGTCGGTTTCGCGGTGTCGGGAGACCTTCATGACGCTTTCCACGCCTGTCGACCCCAAAGCTGCGAAAGCGCTCGACCCGCTACCGGCCCGACATCCGCCGGTAAAGGCAGGCAAGATCGGCGTCATGCTGGTCAATCTCGGCACGCCCGACGGTACCGATTTCAAGCCGATGTGGCGCTATCTCCGCGAATTCCTGTCCGATCCGCGCGTCATCGAACTCAACAAGGCGATCTGGTATCCGATCCTCTACGGCTTGGTGCTGACCACCAGACCGAAGAAGTCCGGCGCCAATTACGCCAGGATATGGAACCGCGAGAGGAACGAGTCGCCGCTGCGCACCTACACCCGCGCGCAGGGCGAAAAGCTGGCCGCAGCGCTCATCGACCTACCCGATGTCGTGGTCGACTGGGCGATGCGCTACGGCAACCCCTCGACCGCGAGCGTCGCTCAAAGGCTGGTCGAACAAGGCTGCGACCGCATCCTGTCGTTCCCACTCTACCCGCAATACTCCGCGACCACCACCGCGACCGCCAACGACCAGCTGTTTCGCGCCTTGATGAAGATGCGCCGCGCGCCTGCCGTGCGCAGTGTTCCGCCCTACTATGACGAGCCGGTCTACATCGAGGCGCTCGCCCGTTCGATCGAACGGCATCTGGCAACGCTAGACTTCGAGCCCGAGGTGGTCATCACCTCCTATCACGGCATCCCGAAGCCCTATTTCGAGAAGGGCGATCCCTATCACTGCCACTGCCAGAAGACGACACGGCTGTTGCGTGAACGACTGGGGTGGGATGAAAAGAAGGTGATCATCACCTTCCAGTCGCGCTTCGGCGCCCAGGAATGGCTGCAGCCCTACACCGACAAGACGGTCGAGAAACTGGCGAAGGACGGCGTGCAATCGATCGCCATCGTCAACCCAGGCTTTTCCGTCGACTGCATCGAGACGCTGGACGAAATCGGCCGCGAGGCGGCCGAGACCTTCCATCACGCCGGCGGCGAGAAATTCGCCCACATCCCGTGCCTCAACGACAGTGCAGAAGGCATGGCGGTGATCGAGGCGATGGTGCGGCGCGAACTGTCGGGCTGGGTCTGAGGCCGCCACGTTGCGGCGATCGATCGCGCAGTTGCGCTATTCCATGCACTAATAATCAACGATCACCTGATTGTAACATTATTGAAACACACCTAAGTGTTTGGTGAAGTCGGTTGCATGGAATCAACGCCATGGCCGGCATCTGAGGGAGATACAAATGGACTTCAGTGGTTTCGGTATTGCGATTGGTGCGCTTGCCTTTCTGGTGTTGGTGCTTCTTATCAAAGGCATCCGGACAATCCCGCAAGGCTATAATTATACGGTGGAGCGCTTTGGTCGTTACACCAAAACACTAAGCCCCGGCCTCAACCTCATCGTGCCGTTCGTCGACCGAATCGGCGCCAAGATGAACATGATGGAGCAGGTGCTCGACGTTCCGAGCCAGGAAATCATCACGCGCGACAACGCCATTGTGGGCGTCGACGGCATCGCCTTCTACCAGATCCTCAATGCGGCCCAGGCCGCCTACCAGGTCGCCGGCCTGGAGAACGCCATCCTCAATTTGACGATGACCAACATCCGTACCGTCATGGGTTCGATGGACCTCGACGAACTGCTGTCGAACCGCGACGCCATTAACGAACGGCTGCTGCGCGTCGTCGACGAAGCGGCGCATCCGTGGGGCATCAAGATCACCCGCGTCGAGATCAAGGACATCAATCCGCCGGCCAACCTCATCGAATCGATGGGCCGTCAGATGACCGCCGAACGCAACAAGCGTGCGCAGATCCTCGCCGCCGAAGGCCTCAAGCAGTCGCAGATCCTCGAGGCCGAGGGCCGCAAGGAAGCCGCCTTCCGCGACGCCGAGGCGCGCGAACGCTCGGCCGAAGCCGAAGCGCGAGCCACCCAGGTTGTATCGGAAGCCATCTCCAAGGGCGACGTGCAGGCACTCAACTACTTCGTGGCGCTGAAATACACTGAAGCGATGGGCAAGATCGGCACCGCCAACAACAGCAAGGTCGTGCTGATGCCGATGGAAGCCTCGGCGCTGATCGGCACGCTCGGTGGCATAAGCGAGATCGCCAGGGAGGTGTTCCGCAGCGAAGGCACTGCCGGCGCCGCCAGGCAGGCCGCCCGCCCTCCGGTGGTTCGCCCAAGCGAGAATTGAGGCTAGCTGAGAACTGAGATCATAGGAGCGCACTCCCATGTTCGACCGCATCATTTCCGAACTTGGTCCGTGGAATTGGATGGTTCTGGGCTTCGTCCTCCTGGTGATGGAGGTCATCGCGCCAGGAATATTCATGCTGTGGATCGGCATCGCCGCATTGGTGATCGGTGTGATTTCCCTGCTCGTCTGGGACGCAAGCTTCTGGGCCTGGGAAGTCCAGGTCCTCGCCTTCCTGGCCCTGTCGCTGGTCTCGGCCTTTGCCGGAAAGAAGCTGGTTGGTGGGCGTAATACCCCTAGCGACCAGCCGCTGCTCAACCGGCGCGGCGCGCAGTTGGTCGGCAGGATGGCAACGCTGGCCGAGCCGATCAAGGACGGTCGCGGCCGCATCAAACTCGGCGACACACTGTGGCGCGTCTCCGGTCCCGACCTGCCGGCCGGCACGCAGGTGCGCGTCGTCAGTTCGGCCGACACGGATCTGGAACTGACCGTCGAGGCTGTTTGACATTTCGAAAGCGCATGGCGCTTTCGATCCGGAAAATCAGGCCGCGTCGTCTAGGGCTTCCCGAACGCGACGCGTCCTTTGATTTTTTCAGGCGGCGCCGATGCGCAGCAGGTCGTGCAGATGAACCAGTCCCACGAGCCGCCTGCCTTCGACCACCATCAGGCTCGTAATGGCCGAATTGTTGATAATCTGCAGCGCCGTCGCCACCAGCGTGTCCGGTGTGGCCGTCTTCGGCTTTTTCGTCATCACCTGATCGACGCTCATTTCCATGAGATTGCTGCCGATGTGACGCCTGATGTCGCCATCGGTGATGATGCCCACCAACGCGCCATCCGCCGTCGCGATCGCCACGCAGCCGAAGCCCTTGTTCGACAATTCGAGGATCGCCTCGCGCATGCCCGTGCCGGAAGCCACCAGCGGCAGCCTTTCGCCGACATGCATGATCTCGTGGATCTGCGTGAGATTGGCGCCGAGCTGGCCGCCGGGGTGGAACGTGCGGAAATGGTCGGGCGTGAAGCCGCGCGCTTCGAGCAGCGCTATGGCCAGCGCATCGCCGACCACCAGTTGCAGCAGGGTCGATGTCGTCGGCGCCAGACCGTGCGGGCAGGCTTCCGGCGCGGACGGCAGGAGCACCACCACGTCGGCCGCGCGCGCCAGCGCCGAGGCCGCGCCCGCGGTAATCGCAATCAGCGGGATCGAGAAGCGCCTGGAATAGGCGACGATGCCCATCAATTCTTTGCTCTCGCCGGACCATGACATGGCGATGATGGCATCGTCTCTGGCGATCATGCCAAGGTCGCCATGATTGGCCTCCGCCGGATGGACGAAGAAGGCAGGCGTGCCGGTCGAAGCCAGACTAGCCGCGATCTTAGTGCCGATATGGCCGCTTTTGCCGACGCCGGTGACTATGACGCGGCCATTGATGCGCGACACCATGTCGACGGCGCGGGCGAAAGGTTCGGCCAGTTCGTTCTCCAGCGCGGCGGCCAATGCCGCCACGCCGGCCTGTTCCGTGGCTACCGTTCTCAGCGCCGAGGCGATCGAAGCCTCCAAAGGCTTCTTTTCTTGGGATCCCGCATGCATGGCTGATGCGATTAGCGCTTTGCCGTTCGCCTGTCCAACAGAATTGCCGTCCAGCCATGTCCGACAGGCCGCCCTTCAACCCTCCGTTAACCATCCCCGTTTACGGTTCGGTAAGTATGGCGCGCTTGCGCCGCGCAAGCAGTGGTGACGATGTCGCGGGCCCAGCCTCAAGAGAAAAAAGGTCGAACGGGCAGAGCCTTTTGCGCTCTGCTTCTGGCGACGAGCGTGCTCGCTTTGCTGCGGCCAACTGCGCTTCATGCCCAGGAGACGGAGCTGCGGGGTGAAGTTTCGGAATCGGCGATCCTGTCCGACCAGCAGCGCCGGGCCAGGCAATTGAGCAAGGCCAACACGCAGGTCAAGCCCGCCCCTGCCGACACCGCCCCCACGGGAAACACGCCAACCGCCTATGTGCCGGCCAGCGATGGCGCCTTGCCTGACGACACCGACCCGTCACAGGCCGGCGCAAACAGCATTTTCGACCCGCCGGCGACCATCGACGATTCGTTCGCCGACAAGCCGCCAACCGTCCAGCCACGCCGTCCGTCGACGGCAAAGCAACGCGCCGCCGCGGATGCAGACAAGGCCAAGGACAAAACCAAGGCTGCCGACAAGAAGAAGCCTGGCAAAGCCACGGACCAGACCACCACCGGAACGACCCCGGACGGCACTGCGGCAGGCGACGCCGATCAGGACACAGCTAACCGCCGTGTCCTCACCGTCGACGGCGTCGACCGACGAAAGCTCGACCCCGGCGCCGAGCGCACCAACGCCATCGAGGGCCAGAAGAAGAAGCTCGAGGACGACCCGTACGCGGCAACCGGCATCAAGGTCGGCTCGTTCCTGCTGCGGCCGACGCTCGAGCAGGGCGTTGCCGTCACGTCGAACGCCGATTCCAGCGCTGGCGGCAAGTCGGCGGTGCTGTCCGAAACGGCGCTGCGTTTCTCCGCCGCCTCCGATTGGCGCGAGAATTCGGCGGTCATCGACGGCTACGGCAATTTCCGCAACACCATTTCGGGCCAGAAGATCAATGAGGCACGCGGCCGTATCCAAGGCACGTACAATGTCGACCTCGACAATGAACTGCGCGCCATCGCCAAGCTCGGCTACGAGATTGCGCCGGAATCGGCCTCCGCGCCCGACGCCATTGCCGGCGTCAAATCGCAGCCGATCCGCCAGACGGTCGACGGCAGCCTCGGCGTCGAGAAGGACGTTGGCAAGATGCGCTTTGCGCTGACCGGCGCAGTCACCCACGACATCTATGGCGATGCCGAACTTACCGATGGCACCTCGCTGTCGCAGAAGGACCAGGACAACACGCTCTATACCGCAACGTTGCGGACCGGCTATGAAATTTCCCCGGCTCTGACGCCCTTTGCCGAGATTGAGCTCGGCCGCCGGGTATATGACCAACGGATCGACAACAAGGGCTTCGAGCGCTCTTCGACCCGGCTTGGCGCACGCGCCGGTATCGAAGTCGACATGGGCGAGAAGCTCAAAGGTGAGTTCTCGGCCGGCTGGCTGCGGGAAGCGATCGACGACAAGAACCTGGAGGCGATTTCGGGAGCCACCATCAATGCCGACCTCAAATGGTCGCCCGAGCGCGGCACCATCATCGGCCTCACCGGGCGAACCACGGTCGAAGGCACAACGAATGCCGGTGAGAGCGGCGACATCCTCTATTCCGGCCGCCTCACCGGCGAGCGGCAGATCCGCGCCGACCTGACCGGCAACGCAGCCCTTGGGCTCGACTGGCGCAATTACACCGGCTCCGACGGCCATGACATGACACTGAGTGCAGAGGCCGGGCTGACCTGGTGGCTGAACCGTTACGTCGGTCTCACCAGCCGCGCCCGCACCGAAAAGCTGACCAGCAATCTGCCCGGGCGCAACTACACCGCCAACAGCATCTATTTGGGGCTGAAGCTGCAGCGGTAGCTAAAAAGCAGCGCCGCGACGCTCGGACGGCTTCATCTCATCGAGCAGCGTGCGGATGACGCCGGCCATGTTCTCGTTCATGTCGCTGCGCCACAGCGCGAAGGCGACATTGGCCTCGACGAACCCTTCCGGCGAGCCGCAATCGAAGGTGCGGCCCTGAAAGTGGTAGCCAAAGAAGGGCTGCTGCTTTTCCAGCTTCAGCATCGCGTCGGTGAGCTGGATCTCGTTGCCGGCGCCCTTTTCCTGGCTTTCCAGGATCTTGAAAATCTCGGGCTGCAGGATGTAGCGGCCGTTGATGTAGAGATTGGACGGTGCGGTGCCGGTCTTCGGCTTTTCGACCATCTCGGTGATGCGGAAGCCGTGATGCGTGTCCTCGCCCCGGCCGACAATGCCATATTTGTGGGTCTCGGCCGGATCGCATTCCTGCACGGCGATGATGTTGTTGCCCGTCTCCTCGTAGAGCTCGACCATGGCCTTCGTGCAGCTCTTCTCCGACTGCATGATCATGTCGGGCAGCAACAGCGCGAAGGGTTCGTCGCCGACCAGTTCACGGGCGCACCAGACGGCATGGCCAAGCCCCATCGGCACCTGCTGGCGGGTGAAGGAGGTCTGCCCAGGCGCCGGCTGCAGCCGCTGCAGGCGGGCCAACTGCTCGTCCTTGCCGCGCTGTGCCAGCGTATCATAGAGCTCGAACTGGATATCGAAATGGTCTTCTATGACCGCCTTGTTGCGGCCGGTGACAAAGATGAAATGTTCGATGCCGGCCTCGCGCGCCTCATCAACGACATACTGGATGACGGGCCGGTCGACGACGGTCAGCATCTCCTTGGGGATGGCCTTTGTGGCCGGGAGAAACCGTGTGCCGAGACCGGCGACCGGGAAAACTGCCTTGCGAACTCGCTTCATGCGTCAATTATCCGTTTGAGGGCGTGCCCGGCAATCCCGCCTCGCGACATTTTCGCGCCGGAATTGTGGATTATCGGGCCATTGAGGGAAACATCAACCGGTAAAGCATCCAGGTGTCTTTTCGTTCCAGGCGCCGCCTATGGTAAACCAATTGCTAACCCGGTTCGGCGATGAATGGTCTTTCCTGAGATAAAGAAAGGGGAAAATATGTCCGTTCGCAGTGCCGCAAAACTCTTTACCAGCGTGCTGACGGCGGCCAGCCTCTCGCTCGCCTTGCTGATGCCGGCCGGACCGGCCTTCGCCGATGCCGGGTTTCGGCAATGGGTCGCCGGCTTCCGCGCCACCGCCGTGGCGGGCGGCGTTTCCGGCGCGGTCTACGACCGGGCGTTCCGGGGCATCAATGAACCCGACCCGGTGGTGCTGGAAAAGGCACGCACCCAGCCCGAATTCACCGCACCTGCCTGGGACTATTTCGACAACCGCGTCCACGACCAGTCCGTTGCCGTCG
Source organism: Mesorhizobium sp. M0139 (assembly GCF_040322455.1). Classification (NCBI taxonomy): domain Bacteria; kingdom Pseudomonadati; phylum Pseudomonadota; class Alphaproteobacteria; order Hyphomicrobiales; family Phyllobacteriaceae; genus Mesorhizobium; species Mesorhizobium sp. M0139. The sequence continues at coordinate 61,725 of NZ_JAMYTN010000005.1, read as the reverse complement.
GCCAGCAGATGGCCAGGAAATGGAAGCCGTGGCTGGAACGGATCGAGGCGAGGTTCGGCGTCGACCGCTACATCCTGCTCGCCATCTGGTCGATGGAATCGAATTATGGCGAGATCCTCAAGCGCGACGACATCATGCGCAATGTCATCCGCTCGCTGGCAACCCTCGCCTATGGCGACCCGAAGCGTTCGAAATTCGCCCGCACCCAATTGGTCGCCGCGCTGAAAATCCTGCAGACCGGCGACATCGACGAAAGCCACCTGATGGGCTCCTGGGCCGGCGCCATGGGCCAGACCCAGTTCATCCCGACCAGCTACCAGCATTATGCCGTCGACATGGACGGCAACGGCAAGCGCGACATCTGGAATTCGATCCCCGATGCGTTGGCGACATCAGCCAATCTGCTGAAGAAGAATGGCTGGCAGGGCGGCAAGACCTGGGGCTACGAGGTCACCATTCCGGCGGGCAAACTGCCGGCCGGCTCGAAGACATTGGCGCAGTGGCAGGCGCTCGGCGTCGCCAGGGCCAATGGCAAGCCGTTCAAGAACGCAACCGACAAGGCGACGCTGAAAGTGCCGGACGGCCGCGGCGGACCGGCCTTCCTGATGATCAAGAACTTCTCCGTCATCAAGGCCTACAACAACGCCGACAAATATGCCCTGGCCGTCGGCCTTCTTGCCGACGAAATCGCCGGCTCTAATGGTCTGGTGCAGGACTGGAAGCGGCCTTTCACCAAACTGTCCTTCGAGGAAAGGCAGGAGTTGCAGAAGCGGCTTTCGCAGCACGGACTTTACGACGGCAAGTTCGACGGCAAGATCGGTGACGGCACGAAAACCGCCATCATGACCTATCAGGCAACGGTCGGCTTGACCCAGGACGGGTATCCGAGCATGGAAGTGCTCAAATGGCTCAGAAAGAAATAGAGCCATCGGCAGCGCCGCGCATTGCGGCGCACAAGGATGCCGTAGCATTGATGTGTGCACGATCCTCTGCGAGGGCCATGCACCAAGGGATGGAGAGGGTGCTTGGTTTCGGCAGCGCGTATCCGTGTGATCGTTTTCCGCTTGCCGATCCTCGTTCTGGCCATCGTTGTCCTGGCGACGGGGGTCGCCGGCAGTTTCCACACACCGGCTTTGGCGCAGGAACAACCGCAGAACCGCGGCTGGTCGCTGCGCGACCTTCTGTTCCCGCGCCGCAGCGAACGCATCGAGCCGCCGCTCGACGTCCGCAAGGCAAAGCCGAAGGTCAAGAAGAAGCCCCGTGCACCCCTTGAACCTTCCGCTCCGATTGTCGAGAAGACACCGGATGCCCGCGTCGTTCTGGTGATCGGCGATTTCATGGCCAACGGCCTGGCCGAAGGCCTCGAAACAGCCTTTGCCGACAATGCCAACGTCAGGATCGTCGAGCGCGCCAACGGTTCTTCGGGTTTCGTGCGCGATGATGTCTACAATTGGCCCGAACAGGTCAAATCGCTGGTCGAGACCGAAAAACCCTCCGTGGTCGTCGTCATGCTCGGCTCCAACGACCGCCAGCAGATGCGCGTCAACGATGTGCGCGAGCAGCCGCGCTCCGAGAACTGGACCAAGGAATACGAACGCCGGACCGAAGCCTTGGGAAAGGCACTGGCGGCGACCAAGGTGCCTTATCTGTGGGTCGGCATGCCAGCCTTCAAGACGCCGAAGATGACCTCCGACATGCTCGCCTTCAACGACATCTACCACTCTGCTGCCGAGAAGAACGGCGGCGAATTCGTCGATGTCTGGGATGGGTTCGTCGACGAGAACGGCGCCTTTGTCTCGACCGGCCCCGACATTAACGGCCAGGCCGTGCGGCTGCGCTCCGACGACGGCATCAACGTCTCGAAAGCCGGCAAGCGAAAGCTCGCCTTCTACACCGAAAAGCCGCTGGCCAAGATCCTCGGCCTGGCAGCGCCAGGAAGCGTGGTGACGGCTGCCGCACCGGCCGGCGCCCCGGTCGAGGCGCCGTCGCTGCCCGCCGCCCCGATCGTGGTCGACCGCACCGTTCCGATGCTGCTCAACGATCCGGCGCTCGACGGCGGGACCGAGCTTCTCGGTGCGGCGGCGGCGCCGAAAGCCAATCCGGATCTGCCCGGCGAAAAACTAATCCTCGAAGGCAAGGCGCCCGAGGCCTCGCCCGGTCGCGCCGACGACTTCTCCTGGCCGCCCAAGGCCGCTGCCGCGACGGATACGACGACGGCGATCAACCGTTAACGGGGGAGTACCGTCGACCCCATCAGCGCTTCATCGATCGAGCGCGCGGCCTGGCGGCCTTCGCGGATCGCCCACACAACCAGCGACTGGCCGCGGCGCACATCACCTGCGGCGTAGAGCTTGTCGACGCTGGTCTTGTAGTCGCGATCGTTGGCTTCGACATTGCGGGAACGGCGGCTGTCGGTGGTGATTTTCATCTCACCGTCCAACTCTTTCGCCACGCCGGCGGCAGCCGGTCCGGCAAAGCCGATGGCGATGAAGGCGAGGTCTGCACGGATGACGAATTCGGTGCCGGCGATCGGCTTGCGCTTCTCGTCGACTTCGCAGCATTTGACGCCGGTCAGCTGGCCGTCCTCGCCGATGAATTCGAGCGTCGCCACCTGGAATTCGCGCTCCGCACCTTCGGCCTGTGAGGACGAGGTGCGCATCTTGGTCGCCCAGTAGGGCCAGACTGAAAGCTTGTCTTCCTTCTCCGGCGGCTGCGGGCGGATGTCGAGCTGGGTGACGCGCACCGCGCCCTGGCGGAAGGCGGTGCCGACGCAGTCGGACGCGGTATCGCCGCCGCCGACGACGACGACATGCTGGCCGCCGGCGATGATCGGATGCGACGGCCAGGCCACCGACTGGATCGGCTCGCCGCCGACGCGACGGTTCTGCTGCACCAGATAGGGCATGGCGTCATAGACGCCGCCGAGATCGTCGCCCGGAATGTTGGCCGGACGCGGCGATTCCGAACCGCCGCAATAGAGCACCGCATCGTATCCGGCGAGCAACTCTGCCACCGGCTTGTCGACGCCGACATTGACGCCGCAATGGAAGGTCACGCCCTCGCCCTGCATCTGCTCGATGCGGCGGTCGATATAGTGCTTCTCGATCTTGAAGTCGGGAATGCCGTAGCGCATCAGCCCGCCGGGACGGCTCTCACGCTCATAGACGCTGACCTCGTGGCCGGCGCGGCCAAGCTGCTGCGCCGCCGCCATCCCTGCCGGGCCGGAGCCGATGACAGCGACCCGCTTGCCCGTCTTCTTCTCCGGCGGATAAGGCCGGATATGGCCGGTTTCATAAGCCTTGTCGGCGATTGCCTGTTCAACGGTCTTGATGGCAACCGGAATGTCCTCGAGGTTCAGCGTGCAGGCTTCCTCGCAGGGCGCGGGGCAGATGCGGCCGGTGAACTCGGGGAAATTGTTGGTCGAATGCAGGTTGCGGATCGCATTGTCCCAGTCGCCATTGTAGACGAGGTCGTTCCAGTCCGGGATCTGGTTGTGGATCGGGCACCCGGTCGGCCCGTGGCAGAACGGGATGCCGCAATCCATGCAGCGCGCGGCCTGTTTCTCGACCTCCTTGTCCGACATCGGCAGCGTGAATTCGCGGAAATGCCGGATGCGGTCGGAGGCCGGCTGGTACTTGTGCACCTGCCGGTCGATTTCGAGAAAGCCTGTTACCTTGCCCATAGTCCAGTTCCTGCTGTCCAGATGGTGCGGTTTTCGCACCCGTTAACCCCTTGAGGCAGCCATGGCAACCTTGCATCCGAGGTCAAACTGTCGCTGAAAGTTCCGCCGGGAAGCCTGCGCCTCCCGGCAAGTCGAAAAACCTATTCCGCCGCCACGCCCATGCGCATGCGTTCCATCTCGATCAGCGCGCGGCGGTATTCGACCGGCATGATCTTGCGGAATTTCGGCCTGAAGATCGTCCAGTCGTCGAGTATCTCGCGGCCGCGTACCGAACCGGTGAAATGGACGTGGTTCGAGATAAGCTGGTAAAGCCGTTCCTCGTCATGGGTGGTCATGTCGCCCGAGACGTCGACGCGACCCTTGTGGTCGAGGTCACCGCCATGATGCAGCAGCCTTTCCATCAGATCGTCTTCTTCCGGAACCGGCTCCAGCTCGACCATCGCCATGTTGCAGCGCGCGGCGAAATCGCCGGCCTCATCCAGAACATAGGCCACGCCGCCCGACATGCCGGCAGCGAAGTTGCGACCGGTCTGGCCGATGACGACGACGATGCCGCCGGTCATGTATTCGCAGCCATGATCGCCGACGCCTTCCACGACGGCGGCGACGCCCGAATTGCGCACCGCGAAGCGCTCGCCGGCGACACCGGCGAAATAGGCCTCGCCCTCGGTCGCGCCATAGAGGACGGTGTTGCCGACGATGATCGATTCCGCCGCGACGATCCTGGACTCCTCCGGCGGCCGGATGACGATGCGTCCGCCCGACAGGCCCTTGCCGACATAGTCGTTGGCCGCACCCACGAGTTCGAACGAGATGCCGCGCGCCAGGAAGGCGCCGAACGACTGGCCGGCTGTGCCGGTCAGCTTCACCTGGATCGTGTCCTCGCGCAGGCCCTTGTGCCTGAAGCGCTTGGCGACTTCGCCCGACAGCATGGCGCCCGTGGAGCGATCGACATTGCGGATGTCGACCTCGATCTTGACCGGCTGCTTGCTTTCGAGCGCGGGCTTCGCCAGTTCGATCAGCTTGCGATCGAGTACATCGTCGATCGGGTGTTTCTGCCGTTCGGTCCAGTGCACCGCCTCATGCGGCGCGTCCGGCTTGAAGAACATCTTGCCGAAATCGAGCCCACGCGCCTTCCAATGCTGGATCATCTCGCGCTTTTCCAGCAGGTCGCTGTCGCCGATGATCTGGTCGATATGGGTGTAGCCCATCTCGGCCAGCAGCCCCCTCACCTCTTCCGCAACATAGAAGAAGAAGTTGATGACATGCTCGGGCGTGCCCTTGAAACGCTTGCGCAGAACCGGGTCCTGCGTCGCGACGCCGACCGGGCAGGTGTTCAAGTGGCACTTGCGCATCATGATGCAGCCGGCCGCGATCAGCGGCGCGGTCGAGAAGCCGAACTCGTCGGCACCGAGCAGCGCACCGATGATGACGTCGCGCCCCGTGCGCAAGCCACCATCGACCTGCAGCGCAACGCGCGAGCGCAGCCCGTTCAGCACCAGCGTCTGGTGCGTCTCGGCTAGGCCCATTTCCCACGGGCTGCCGGCATGCTTGAGCGAGGTCAGCGGCGACGCGCCGGTGCCGCCATCATAGCCCGATATGGTGATGTGGTCGGCGCGTGCCTTGGCGACGCCGGCCGCAACCGTACCGACACCGACTTCCGACACCAGCTTGACCGATACGTCGGCCGCCGGGTTGACGTTCTTCAGATCATAGATCAGCTGCGCCAGATCCTCGATCGAATAGATGTCGTGATGCGGCGGCGGCGAGATCAGGCCGACGCCAGGCGTCGAGTGCCGGACCTTGGCGATGGTGGCGTCGACCTTGTGGCCGGGCAGCTGGCCGCCCTCACCGGGCTTGGCGCCCTGCGCGACCTTGATCTGCATGACATCGGAATTGACGAGATACTCGGCGGTGACGCCAAACCGCCCCGAGGCGACCTGCTTGATCGCCGAACGTTCGGGATTCTTGCTGCCGCCGGGCAGCGGCAGATAGCGGTCGGCCTCTTCGCCGCCCTCGCCGGTGTTCGACTTGCCGCCGATCTGGTTCATGGCGCGCGCCAGCGTCGTGTGTGCCTCGCGCGAGATCGAGCCGAACGACATCGCCCCGGTCGAGAAGCGCTTGACGATATCGGCCGCCGACATCACGTCCTCTATCGCCACCTTCTTGCGGCCGGTCTCTTCCGCAAGCTTGATCCTGAACAGGCCGCGTATGGTCTGAGCACGGGCCGTCTCGCTGTCGATCTGCGCGGAATACTCCTTGAACGTCTCCCACGAGCCCTGACGCACGGCGTGCTGCAAGGTGGCGACGGCGTCGGGCGACCACATATGGGCTTCGCCGCGCATGCGGTACATGTACTCGCCGCCGACCTCGAGGCTGTTGCGCAGCACCGGATCGTTGCCGAAACCGTCGGTGTGGCGGCTGAGCGTCTCGGCCGCGACCTCGTCCAGGCCGACACCTTCGATCAGCGTCGCTGTGCCGGTGAAGTACTTCTCGACGAAATCCGACTTCAGCCCGATGGCGTCGAATATCTGCGCGCCGCAATAGGACTGATAGGTGGAGATGCCCATCTTCGACATCACCTTGAGGATGCCCTTGCCGATCGACTTGATGTAGCGCGAGACCACCTCGTAGGCGTCAACCTCAGCCGGCAGTTCGCCACGCTTGTGCATGTCGAGCAGCGTATCGAAGGCAAGGTAGGGGTTGATCGCCTCGGCGCCGTAGCCGGCGAGACAGCAGAAATGATGCACTTCGCGTGGCTCGCCGGATTCCACGACCAGGCCGACCGCGGTGCGCAGACCCTTGCGGATCAGATGGTGGTGCACGGCAGCCGTCGCCAGCAGTGCCGGAATGGCGATACGGTCGGGACCGACCTGGCGGTCGGACAGGATGATGATGTTGTAGCCGCCGGCGACAGCGGCTTCCGCCCGCTCGCACAGACGCTCGACGGCGCCCTGCATGCCGGCCGCGCCCTCGCTCGACCCGTAGGTGATGTCGATGGTCTTGGTGTCGAAACGGTCCTCGGTGTGGCCGATCGAGCGGATCTTTTCCAGATCGCCATTGGTCAGGATCGGCTGGCGCACTTCGAGCCGCTTGCGGCGCGAATTGCCGACCAGGTCGAAGATGTTGGGCCGCGGCCCGATGAACGAGACAAGGCTCATCACCAGCTCCTCGCGGATCGGGTCGATCGGCGGGTTGGTGACCTGGGCGAAATTCTGTTTGAAATAGGTGTAGAGCAGCTTCGACTTGTCCGACATCGCCGAGATCGGCGTGTCGGTGCCCATCGAACCCACGGCTTCCTGGCCGGTGGTCGCCATCGGCGACATCAACAGCTTGGTGTCTTCCTGCGTGTAGCCGAAAGCCTGCTGGCGATCGAGCAGGCTGACATCCTTGCGCAGCGCGCGCGGCTCGACCGGCTTCAGATCCTCGAGGATCAGCTGCGTGTTGTTGAGCCAGGTCTTGTAGGGATGCCTGGTGGCGATCTCCGACTTGATCTCCTCGTCGGAAATGATGCGGCCCTTGGCGAGGTCGATCAGAAGCATGCGGCCGGGCTGCAGCCGCCACTTCTTGACGATCCTCTCCTCCGGCACCGGCAGCACGCCGGCCTCTGACGCCATGATGACGCGGTCGTCGTCGGTGACGATGTAGCGCGCCGGGCGCAGCCCGTTGCGGTCGAGCGTGGCGCCGATCTGGCGGCCGTCGGTGAAGGCGACCGCGGCCGGCCCGTCCCACGGCTCCATAAGCGCTGCATGGTATTCGTAGAAAGCCTTGCGATCGGCATCCATCAGCTTGTTGCCGGCCCAGGCTTCCGGGATCAGCATCATCATGGCGTGGCTGAGGCTGTAGCCGCCCTGGAACAGGAATTCGAGCGCATTGTCGAAGCACGCCGTGTCGGACTGGCCGTCATAGGAGATCGGCCACAGCTTGGAGATGTTGTTGCCGAACAGTTCGGAATCGACCGAGGCTTGGCGCGCCGCCATCCAGTTGTTGTTGCCGCGCACCGTGTTGATCTCGCCATTATGCGCGACCATGCGGTAGGGGTGCGCGAGCTTCCATGACGGGAAGGTGTTGGTCGAGAAGCGCTGGTGGACGAGGATCAGCGCGGTCTCGAAACGCGGATCCGACAAATCCTTGTAATAGGCGCCGACCTGGTAGGCCAGGAACATGCCCTTGTAGACGATGGTACGCGCCGATAGCGACACACAGTAGGCGCCGATATCCTTGTTGTTGTTCTCGGCGTAGATGCGGCCGGAAATCACCTTGCGCAGCAGGTACAGCCTGGCCTCGTATTCCTCGTCATCTGGAATGTCCGATGTGCGGCCGATGAAGACTTGGCGATGGAACGGTTCGGAGGCCGCAATATCGGGCGCCTTCGACAGCGATGAATTGTCGACCGGCACGTCGCGAAAGCCGAGCAGCGGCAGCCCTTCTGACTGCGCCGATTCGGCGATGATCTCTTCGATATGGGCGCGCAGTGCCGCATCCTGCGGCATGAACCAGTGGCCGACGCCGTATTGGCCTGCCGCCGGCAGTTCGACGCCCTGGGCCGCCATCTCTTCGCGGAAGAAATGATCGGGAACCTGCACCAGCACGCCGGCGCCGTCGCCCATCAGCGGATCGGCGCCGACAGCGCCGCGATGCGTCAGGTTTTCGAGCACGAAGAGCCCGTCCTTGACGATCTGGTGCGACTTCACGTTCTTCATGTTGACGATGAAGCCGACGCCGCACGCGTCATGCTCGTTGCGCGGATCATAGAGACCCTGCGCGGCCATGCCATTGGTGGTCAGGCCGTTGGTGGTCTGGCCTTCTTTGGTCAGAACGGTATTTTTAACGGCTGCCGCTTTCGTCTGCGCGGCCTGGCCGATAATCGCAGATGGCGTCAGTTCCGTCATCGTCCTGTCCTCCGTTCCGGCCCCTTGCACGTCTAGCATTTGGGGCGCTGGTCTACCTTGGGAAGCGACTGGCTTCCGCTCTCATTCTTGCGGCACGTCTTTTCGAAATCCTTGGCGGACCGTGCGGTGCACCGCCGGTTCGTATCCGGTATCGTACAGGCCACAGCCGAGCCGTCTACCCGTCGCTCGCGGCAACGGCCGGAGTGGCCCAAATGATACGCCAATCCAGCCTGACTTGTGCGACAAAATAAGACAGCACTACTGTCCTAAATTTTTATGGCAGAAATCCTGGGCGCACACAAGACCGATTCACCAAATTCTTGGACGTTTGGCGACAGAAAATTACGTCAGGCGCTGTCGAAACGAAATTTCGGTCCCGGCACTCCTTCGTGATCGCCTTTGGCTTTACCGCTTTTTCAGCCATTGGCCCTTGCGCGTCAAACCCCGAAACGGCCATGGTCGCGCTCTTGTCGCAACCAGACTTTCTCAACCAGGCAGGGACTTTCCTGATGTTCTTTGCATCCGACAACTGGGCGGGCGTCCATTCTAACATTGCCGCCGGGCTGTCAGCCAATGCCGGCGGCTTTTCGACCGCCTATGGCGATGGCGATCTCGACCGCGCCGTCTACCAGCGTTTCAGCGAGATCTTCGAACGCGAGGTCGCGGTGTTCTTCGTCGCTACCGGCACGGCGGCCAACTCGCTGTCCCTGGCCGCTTACAACAAGCCCGGCGGCATTTCCTTTGCGCACCGCGAATCGCACATCATCGAGGACGAATGCGGCGCGCCGGAATATTTCAGCGGCGGCTCGCGTCTCCATGCTGTCGACGGCGCCCTGGGCAAGATCGATCCGCACAATCTTGAACGCGCCGTCGCCCGTTTCGCACCCGAAATCGTCCATTGGGGACGCCCGACGGCCGTCTCGATCACCCAATCGACCGAAGTCGGCACAGTGTACGGGCTCGACGACATTTCCACCATTTCGGAGATCGCCAAACGCTTTTCCCTGCCGCTGCATATGGACGGCGCCCGTTTTGCCAACGCATTGGTCGCGCTTGAGACGACGCCGGCCGAAATGACCTGGAAGCGCGGCGTCGACATCGTCTCGTTCGGCGGCACCAAGAACGGCTGCTGGTGCGCCGAAGCGGTGGTGCTGTTCGATCTAGACCGCGCCAAGGAGTTGTCCTTCCTGCGCAAGCGCGCCGCACAGCTGTTCTCCAAGTCGCGCTTCATCGCAGCGCAGTTCGACGCCTACTTCACAGACGGCCTGTGGCTGGACACGGCCCGTCATGCCAATGCCATGGCCGCGCGCCTGGCGGCTGCGATCGAGGATTCGGCAACGGCGAAGCTCGCCTGGTTGCCGCAGGCCAACGAGGTGTTCGCGGTGATGAAAAAGGCGGAAGCCGAAAGGCTGCAATCCGTCGGCGCAGCCTTTTACGACTGGCACAGGCCGCACGGCTTCGACGGCCATGTCGGCGAGGACGAGTTGCTCTATCGCTTCGTCACCAGCTTTGCCACGACTTCAGATGAGGTCGATCGCTTCGGCCAGATGATCGCCTGAACCCGCGAGACCGCGCCAATGACAAAGCCACCTCTCGGCTCAACCATGCGGCTGGTTCGCCCGGCGCCAAACGTGCTCGGCTTCTACGATGGCCGCGTTGACGGCGTTCGCGCCTGGTCGGACGAGCCGAACTGGCTGGACGACGGCGCCTATGCCCTCGGCATCTGCACCTATGAGATCGTCGATGGTTCGCAGGCGCTTGTCTACGACACGCATATTTCGCTGCCTCACGCGCGCTTCATCAGGCAGACGCTCGAAGACATGGGCGCAACATCGATCCGGGTCGTGCTCAGCCACTGGCATGACGATCATATTGCCGGCAATGAGGTGTTTCAGGATTGCGAGATTATCGCCAACACGCTCACCGCCTCGGCGCTCGCGAACAACCGGGCTGAGATCGAAAGCGGTGTTCCACCGATCAAGCCTCTCGTGCTGCCGAACAGGACCTTCGAAGGCAGTCTTGACCTCACCGTTGGATCGATAGCCATCGAGCTGCGTCAGGTCGAAATCCACAGCCATGACGGCACGGTGCTGTTCATGCCCGAAACCGGCCTGCTCCTGGCGGGCGACACGCTTGAGGATCCGATCACCTATGTCAGCGAGGCGGATCGGCTGGCGCAACATCTGGTCGATCTCGAACGCATGGCCGGCTGGTCGATAGACCGCATCTTGCCCAATCACGGCTCGCTCGAAGCGATAGAGCGAGGCGGCTACGACAAAGGCCTCATCGCCGCGACGCAAGCCTACGTTCAAAAACTGCTTCGCTGCCGGCGTGAGCCTGATCTTGCGAAGCAGGATCTGAAAACCTTCGGCGCCGACATATTCGCCACGGGCGCGGTCGAGTACTTCGCGCTGTACGAGCCCGTCCACCGGCAAAACGTCGAGGCCGTTCTCGCAACCGGCACCGATCGCTAAGCAAGGAAAGGCCGCGCCAAAAGCTCGAGGCCGAGCAAGATCAGGAAAACAAGAAACCAGCGCCGGAAGGTCGCCGGGCTGATCCGCTGCCGGAGCAACTGTCCGAGCCACATGCCGAGCAAGGCCGGCGCAACCGCCAGCGACGACATGGCGACATGCCCGACCTGGAACGCGCCGTGCGAGGCAAGGCCGGCAGCGAGCGCGATCGTCGACACGGTGAAGGACAGGCCGAGCGCCTGGATCAGATCGTCACGGCTCAAGCCCAGCGCCTGAATGTAAGGTACAGCGGGCACGACGAACACGCCGGTGCCGCCGGTGACGATGCCGGTAAGGAAACCGACGATGGGCGACAACCAGCGCTCGGCTGACGCGGGAACCGTCAACTGCCGCGCCAGCAGCGTATAGACGGCATAGACGATCAGCGCCGCCCCGAGGCCGGCCGTCGTCCATTTGACATTGTCGCTGGCCAGCAGCCATGAGCCGGCCAGCGTTGCCGGCGACGATGCCGACCATCATCAGCCACAGCCGCCTGAGGATCCATCCGAAGCTCGGGCCGGCAAACAGCTGCCAGATATTGGTGACGAAGGACGGCACGATCAGCAGCGAAGCCGCGGCGACCGGCGGCATGATTGTGCCCAGCAGCCCCATCGCCAACGTCGGCAGTCCCATACCGGTAACGCCCTTGACGATGCCGGCCAGCAGGAAGGTCACCGCAATGGTTGCCGTTAGGGCCAGGGAAAAATCAGCCGAGAGATCAGACATTGCCCTTCATGGGAAGACGGCGCCCGCCGCAAAAGAGCCAGAACTCTTCGGTTGGGGTGACAGAGGCTGCGGCGAAAAAAAGCGGCGCCTCGCGGCGCCGCTTTCGTCTCGGGAGGAGACGCTTTTAACCTTGGGCGTTGTGACGCCGCCGTCTTGATCACGCGGCGTTCTTGGCCTCGATCTGCTTGGCGTTGGCCGAAGAGGCGGTAATCGCGATCTTGCGCGGCTTCAGCTCCTCGGGGATGTTGCGCTTGAGGTCGACGAAAAGCAGGCCGTTCTTCAGCGTGGCGCCGACGACCTCGACATGGTCGGCAAGCTGGAAGCGGCGCTCGAACGAACGCGAAGCAATGCCGCGGTAGAGCAACTCGGAGCCTTCGCCATTGCCTTCTTCCTTGCGCTCACCCTTGACGGTCAGCACGTTGCGGTGGGCTTCGATCGAAATCTCTTCGTCCGAGAAGCCGGCAACCGCCATCGAGATGCGATAGGCATCCTCGCCGGTGCGCTCGATGTTGTAGGGCGGATAGGTCTGCGCGCCATCAGGCTGGGCCAGCGAGTCGAGCATGGTGAACAGGCGGTCGAAGCCGACGGTCGAGCGATAGAGCGGGGAAAAATCAACGTGACGCATGAGGTGTTCTCCTGTTGAGCAACATGTTTGCGTGTGGCCGGTGCGAAACCCTGGAAAGGCGTTTCGGGTGGACCAGCAGCCCCGACATCGGCGGCTGCATCCGACATTTGGGGAGCGCAAAAGCGCATTTCAAGGATTTTTGAAGAGCGCCAATCGAGGCGTCGATGAACGGCAGATGAACCGCTGCTTCGGCGCCCGTTCAGCCGGCCGGCGCTAGAGTGCCCCCAGGATAAAGAACCAGGCGGCGCCGGATGAAAGCGCCGCGACGAGGCCGACCGGGTGTAACGTCCCTTCCTCCCGGATCGACAGAGGCCGGAAGCACGCCGCCGCAGGCTGCTTCCGGCCTTGCTTGTCGTTCGTCCGCCCCCTTGGCGTCCTCCCTTTGCTTTTCATCCATTGGCGTCTATCACCATGCCGACGCCCTGCCGGGTGAGACACCACGAAGACGCAAGCGCCTAATGACGGATCTCTTCCATCCCACGCCAGGCAATCCGCCGCCGCAAAATGTCGCCGGCGGCTTTTTCACCACGCGCGACGGCAAGAAGATCCGCTACGGCCTGTTTGCCGCGGTCACCCGGCCGCTGAAAGGCACCGTCGTGCTGCTGCCCGGCCGCAACGAGTGCATCGAGAAGTATTTCGAAACCATCCGCAACCTGACCGACAGCGGCCTCGGAGTCGCCACGCTCGACTGGCGCGGCCAGGGCGATTCCGACCGGCTGATCGCCGATCCGCAACGCGGCTATGTCCGCTCTTTCTACGATTACACCGGCGACCTCGAACAGTTCTTCGAGGATATCGTGCTGCCCGACTGCCGCGGCCCGTATTACATCCTCGCCCATTCGATGGGCGCCGTGATCGCGCTGCTCGCGGCGCCGTCGATGGTCAACCGGGTGCGTCGCATGGTGCTGATTGCGCCTTTCCTGACGGTGCCCGACTCGCCCGTGTCGGCAAAAACCGCGCGCCGCGTCTGCTCGATATTGTGCTTTCTCGGCCTCGGCCGGCTCTACGCCGCCTGGGGTCCGCGTCCCAGGGAAACCCTGCCCTTCGCCCTCAACAAGGTGACATCGGACCCCGGGCGCTATCAGCGCAACACGAAAATCTACGAGCACTATCCGCAACTGGCGCTCGGCGGGCCGACGATCCGCTGGCTGCAGGCGGCAATCAAGGCAGGCGAAGCCATCAGTGAGCCCGACTTCATGGCCAGGATCCAGGTGCCGCTGCTGATGATCGCCGCCGGCGCCGATCAGGTCGTCTCGACCAAGGCCGTGGAAGCCTATGCCAGGCGTCTGCGCCTCGGCTCGCTGCTGATGATCGATGGCTCGAAACACGAGATCCTGCAGGAGGCCGATGTCTATCGCGAGCAGTTGCTCGCCGCCTTCGACGCCTTCATACCCGGCAACGACGACCCGACAGCCTGATGCCGCCGGCGCTGCATGTTGCGGCGCCTTGAGCTTGCGCCTGCTGACAGCCTTCTGTCAGGAGCAGCGCCGGCAGCACACAAAGAGCTAAAGATTCTGACAGCCGGTGCCGCCCCGGAATGTTCATCTCTCCGCGTACTGAACGCCAAGGAGATGACGTCATGACCGAGAAAACCTGCGCTGCCTGCGATTGCCAGCTGGACGCCAACCCGATCCGCGTCAAGGTCGGCGGCAAGACCGTCGAGGTCTGCTGCGAGGAATGCGCGATTGCGCTGAACGAAGCCGGCGCCTCAGTGGCCGGCGCATCAGTGGCCGGCAACGGGGAAGCCTGAGCGATGCGCCCCGATCATGCAGCGGCGGCGCAATGCCTCGCACATCAGCCGACAACTCAAACCGCGACGTTCCGGCGGTCCTTGCGGACACAAGGCATCGCGGCGGCCAACTGGATCGGCCGTCAACTGGAAAGGCGCCGAAGCCGCCTTGCCTTGCTCGAAATGACCGACGAACAGCTCAAGGACATCGGTCTGTCGCGCAGCGACGCTCACTGCGAATACATGCGCCGTTTGTGGGACTGAGCCATGGCCGTTACGAAGGGCCCGACAGGTGAAGTCGCCTGACAGGTTTGGACAAGCCAATCGCCTAAATGTGCCGGAGCAGCTTTCGGTGCAAGGGTAGAATGCAACGGCCATGTCTCAGCTCACCATGTCGCAGTTCACGGTACAGACGCTTCTGGACACCGGCACCGTCAGGGTGAGGGATGTCCTCTGCAGCGGCGAATGCCGGCACAAGAGCGAAGAAGAGTGCACCGCTGCCACGCATCTTGTGTTTCCCTATCGCGGCGTCTTCGTGCGCCATGTCGGCCGCAACGATGCGGTCGCCGAAGCCAACCAGTTGTTGTTCTTCAACAACGCCGAAGGCTACCGGATCAGCCATCCCGTCGAGGGTGGCGATTCCTGCCTCGATCTCGTTGTCGAGGAGGCGCAAATGCAGGAGCTGACGCCGAAGGAGCAGTTGCGCTTGGGCAGCGCCGTGGCGTTTCGTCGTCAGCGCCGCCGCATCGACCCGCGGGCTCAGGCGCTGGTGGCGGTGCTGCGCCACAGCCTGAGCCGCAACATTGCCGAAACGCTGGAGGCCGAAACCCTGGCGCTGACGCTGGTGCGGCGCTCCCTCGGCGAGCGCACCTCGCATGCCGCCGGCGCAAGCGCTGGCCGGCAGAAGCTGGTCGACCGCGCCAAGCTCGTCCTGTCCTCGGATCTTTCGCGGCGCTGGACGCTGGCCGAGATCGCCGCTGAAGTCGGGGTATCACCGGTTTATCTCACGCAGGTTTTCCAGCAGGTCGAGGCGATGCCGCTCTATCGCTACCATCTGCGCCTGCGGCTGGCGCGCGCGCTCGACCTGCTTGGCCGCTACGACAATCTGACCACGCTCGGCCTGGACCTCGGCTTCTCCAGCCACAGTCATTTCAGCTCAGCGTTCAGGCAGGTCTACGGGCGAACGCCGGCGGAATTCCAGCGCTCGATCAAGCCGCGCTGATCGGGTCGACTATCAGCCGCGCAAGGCTGCCATTGCAGCCGCGTGAAGCTCCGGCGTTGCGGCGGCCAGGATGTCGCCGCCCTTTTCCGCCGGACCGCCCTCGAATGTGGTGACGACGCCGCCGGCCTTTTCAATGATCGGGATCAGCGCCACGATGTCGTAGGGTTTCAATCCGGGATCGGCGACGATGTCGACGCTGCCGGACGCGATCATGGCAAAGGCGTAGCAATCGGCTCCGTAGCGGGCGAGCTGGATCTGTTTCTCGAACGCGTCGTAGCGGGTGCGCGCCTCGCCCTTGAAAAGCGCCGGCGTGGTGGTGAACAAGGTCGCCTCGTCAAGCTTCGTCCTCTTGCGGGTCGACAGCTTCCGCGGCCCGCCGGGGCCTTCGTAGTGGGAGCCGGAAGCGTTGGCGTAGAACAGCTCGCCGGTGAAGGGCTGCGCCATCATGCCGGCGACGGCGTCACCGTCGACCGTCAATCCGACCAGCGTTCCCCACACCGGCAGGCCTGAGATGAAGGCGCGGGTACCATCGATCGGATCGATCACCCAGACATGCCTTGAGGAGATGTTTTCGCTGCCATGTTCTTCGCCAAGGATACCGTGATCGGGATACTCAGCCGAGATCAGCGCCCGGATGGCGCGCTCGGCCTCGCGGTCGGCCTCGGTGACCGGGTCGAAACTGCCTTTTTCCTTGTTGGCCACGGCGCCCTGTGCGCGGAAACGCGGCAAGGTTTCAGCCGCCGCCGCTTGCGCGATCCGGCGCATGAAATCGATGCTGATGTCCACGCGATTCTCCCGCATTACAGAGTGCCAACCCGGTCTGCCGGCACTTTCCCGCCAAAACAAGCCGGTTTATCGATTTATCAGAGACATCAGCGTTGCCGAAATGTCACACATCGGGACCATCGAAACGCATTTTCACATCAGAGTGAATTAAAAAAGCGTGGGATCGATTGACATTTGTGCATCGCACAATAAATTTGTTCTCGGACAGGTTTTCCTGTCCATGCCCTCCTTGGGCGTTTCCTCCCTAGACTTCGACCGTGTCGTGCAAACGATGCGGTCTTTTTTTACGCTGCGGGATGGCCAGCGCGGGATTGCATGAACAGCCGCCGCTCCGGCGTCATTCGGCGGCCAGTGGCAGGTCGACGAAGTGGTGGTCGGGCATCGCCATCAGGTCGGCCGAAAAGCGCGCCATATCGTCGGCCAGCGCATCGAAGCCGGCCGATTTCTGGAACGTCCGCTCATTCATGTAGAGGCCGCGATTGACCTCGATCTGCAGCGCATGCAGGTGGCGCGCCGGCCGGCCGTAATGCTCGGTGATGAAACCGCCTGCATAGGGTTTGTTGTGGGCGACGGTGTAGCCCATGCCGATGAGCAGGCCGATCGCCGTTTCGGTCAGGGCCGCCGTGGCCGAGATGCCGAAACGGTCGCCGACGATGAAATCCGGCCGCAGGCCGCTGTCGCCCACCCTGATGCTCGCCGGCATCGAATGGCAGTCGATCAGCACGGCATAGCCGAACCTGGCATGGGTTCTGGTCAAAAGCCGCTTCAGCGTCTCGTGATAGGGTTTGTAGACCGCCTCTATGCGCTGGACGGCCTCCGCCAGCGGCAGACGGCCGGAATAGATGTCGAGCCCCTCACCCACCAGCTTGGGCACGGTGCCGAGCCCGCCGGCAACGCGCGCCGAGCGGATGTTGCAGAAGGACGGCACCGGCTCGGCGAACATGCGCGGGTCGAGTTCCCAGGGCTCGCGGTTGACGTCGAGGTAGGCGCGCGGAAAATTCGCCGCCAGTATCGGCGCGCCCAGCGCCACCGCGCCGCCGAACAGCTCGTCGACATAGCAGTCCTCGGAGCGGCGGATGGCGTTCCGGTCGAGCCGCGCCATGGCCAGGAAGCGGTCTGGATAATAGCGGCCGCTATGCGGTGAGTTGAAGACGAAGGGAACGCGCTGCTCGGCGCCCGATCGGATTTCGAAGGGTGGAACGACCGAAAAATCTTCGGCTGCCGTCGTCAATTTGAACGAACCCGGAAACAGCAATGCATCATGATGGGAAACTGCCACCTCATCGGCCGCATGTCCAGCATTTCGGCATGTCAGGAACCCCGTCAAATCAGGATTAATGCAGCCAACGTTCACTTGATGTTTACCGTCAGCTCCTCATATACAGGATGGTTAACGGGCTTGCCGGACGGCAGGCTCGGCTGGGGTGATTCGGACGGGACAAGATGGCACGCATTCTGCTGGCGGAAGACGACGACGACATGCGCCGGTTCCTGGTCAAGGCACTGGAGCGGGCCGGCTATCACGTCAGCGATTTCGACAATGGCGCCAGCGCCTACGAGCGGCTGCGCGAAGAACCTTTCTCCCTGCTGCTGACCGATATCGTCATGCCGGAGATGGACGGCATCGAACTCGCCCGCCGCGCCACCGAGATCGATCCCGACCTCAAGGTGATGTTCATCACCGGTTTCGCGGCCGTCGCGCTCAACCCCGATTCCAAGGCGCCGAAAGACGCCAAGGTGCTGTCCAAGCCCTTCCACCTGCGCGATCTCGTCAATGAGGTCGAAAAAATGCTTCAGGCCGCCTGAAGCGCGCACAGTGTGATCTCGCCGCTTCGTCGGCGGCGCGGCAAAACGAGCCTTTCTTTCCCTTTTCCGGCTATTGACGCGCTGGACCAAAAATGGTGTATGCGCGGCTTCGGATGGGCGTGTAGCTCAGCGGGAGAGCACTGCATTGACATTGCAGGGGTCACAGGTTCAATCCCTGTCACGCCCACCATCCTTTCGATAACTTAGCCAAGCCCGTTTTTGGCGCACCCCTTCGACGACTTAGCCGGTAAGGCGGCCACCGCTTATGGCAGCCGCCTCGTGTTTGTGGACATTCTAATGCATGGCGCTCAAAAGTGGCCCCGGTTTTGAGACTACGACATGCATAAAAACAAAGACCTAAAGCGCGTCGTCTGAGTCCGTTCAAACGCGACGCGCTTTAGACGTGGCGCGGA
Source organism: Mesorhizobium sp. M0139 (assembly GCF_040322455.1). NCBI lineage: Bacteria > Pseudomonadati > Pseudomonadota > Alphaproteobacteria > Hyphomicrobiales > Phyllobacteriaceae > Mesorhizobium > Mesorhizobium sp. M0139. The sequence continues at coordinate 43,334 of NZ_JAMYTN010000005.1, read as the reverse complement.
CTTAGCGTCCTTGAAGGCGCAGGCTCGATGCCGTCCTCCATAAGAATATCCTTCTTGCGAGCGAACGCGACGAAGACGCCTCGTGCTGTCTCGGGTTCCACATCACCAATCAGAGCGGCTTTGCAAGCGCGAATAGCAGCTCTCTGCTCCGGGCTGTTGCCACACCATTCGGCTGCGAATTGATAAGCATCCGCGACCGTGTTGAGTTGGCGGGGAAAGCCCAATCCCACCCACACCCGGACTGGCTTTTCAAAAGGTTTCGATAGCATCATGACCTCCTTTCCTAATGCATGTCACCCAGAAGTATGCCGCGGTTCTGGGACAACGACATGCATCAAAACAAAGACTTAAAGCGTGTCGCATGAATCCGTTTCGCGACGCGCTTTAGGCAGTCACTCCTCCGCCTTCGCCACCTCTGCCCATCATCCACGGCATTGTCGTGGATACTTCCTCAAGGATTCTGGCTGCTTTCGCAAAACCGCTGAACGCGTCTCTGGCTGCGGAAAGCGGATAATCGCTATCGAAAGCTCGCTGGCAGGCCCGCAATGCGGTTTGGTGAATGGGGCCGCGCCTGTCCTTCGGCCATTCATAGAGGAACTCCAGAGCGTCCTCGAGACACGTGATTTCCTGAACAAGGTTGTCGCCGCTTTTCACGAAAACGGCGCTGTCGAACATCCGATCGTTCATATGATCCTCCAAATCGAACGAACCATTGAGTTTCATGGTTTGCGCGGTCCAGGCCAACTGCGGGCGCGCGACAGAGGCGCGCCAGTACGTCCTGCAGTGATCATCTTCGTTTCTCCGCAATCACAGCCTCCCGGCCGAAAACCGGGAGGCGGACCCGCAGTTCAAAGTGTGACAGATCGACAGGATTACGCGGCTTTACGCGCGCGGTCCGTGTCTTGCGTGATCTGAGTGGCGGCCGTCGGCGTGTCGCCCACGCCGATGCTGATGCGGCGCGGCTTCAGCTCTTCGGGAATCTCGCGGACAATGTCGATCGAGAGGAGGCCATTCTCCAGTTTGGCTGCCTTGATCTTCATGTGGTCGGCAAGCTTGAACGTCTGCCTGAAACTGCGGTAGGCGATGCCCTGGTGCAGCAGCTGGCGTCCGCTCTGATCATCAGCTTTCTGGCCTACCACGACCAGTTCGGGTCCATGCTGGGTAAGCTCGACCTCATCCTGGCTGAAGCCTGCGATGGCCATCGAGATACGGTAATCGTTCTCGTCGACCTTCTCGATGTTATAGGGCGGCCAGTCTGGACGCGTGCCGCTGTCGAGCATGTCGAAAAGCCGGTCGAAACCGACGGTGGTCCGATAGAGGGTATCAAAGGTTCTCATAGCCACATCCTCCTTGAAGCAACATGGGTACAAGGACGCCGCCCTGTGCGGCGCCGCCATTTTTTGCCGAGCCTTATGGCCTTGGCGGAAATCGAATTAGGAGGCGCCCCAAATGAGTTCAAGAGCATCTCGAATTTTTTTTAGTAGATCCTTCGCATCGACGGAAAGCGAAATCTGAGTTTCTACGGGACCTTCCCTTCGAACAGTCGAACAGCCCCTTGAAGTACAGATCCGGCGGGAAGTGTTCGCGCGATCTGCGCGACCGCATCGTCTACTGCCCCGCCGTCCCGTTTCGTATTCAAATGCCGGCCAGTAAGGAACCGGGTAGCGGCCTTGCGATCCGTAAATCCACCCTGTCGGGGGCGAAACGTCCCGGCACGTGCCGGGACGTTTCTGGCTCGCGGATCACTGTGGCCGCGGATCGGGCCTGTCGGGCTTGTCATGAGGGGTGTTGTTGCCTTCACGGCACGGTGTGCCGATGCCGCAGCATTTGCCGTTGTAGGTGACACCGGGCATGGTCTTCTCGCATTCCCTCGGCGGTGCCGTCTGACACCCTGCCAGCACCGAAACCGCGATGGCGGCGAGAAATGCGTTTCTTGAAGTGATAAACATTGACGTTCTCCTTGATGGACCGTGTTTGCTACACACCGCTTGGTCGCGGGCGGCAGCGAAATGGTTCAAGGAAAATTGGAATCAGGCCGCGCCGAGGCGGACATCACCCTTCTCAATATGGTTGAGAAACCACGCATATGTCTGTTCCAATCCATCGCGAAGCGCGTAGCGCGGGCGCCATCCCGTCGCAAACAGCCGCGAAACATCCATCAACTTGCGCGGCGTGCCATCTGGCTTGGTCGTATCGAAGGCGATATCAGCCTCGACGCCGGCGACCGATGCGACGGTCTGGGCAAGCTCGGCAATGGTGACATCCTCGCCCGAACCGACATTGACGTGGCCGTCGCCGGCATAATTCTTCAACAGCCAGACCAAGGCATCGGCGGCGTCGTCGACATGCAGGAATTCACGCCGTGGCGTGCCCGAGCCCCAGACATTGAGGCTGTTGCCGCCGCTCAGCGCCAGCGCATGCGCCTTTCGCATCAGGGCCGGCACGACATGGCTGCTCTGCAGGTCGAAATTGTCACCCGGTCCGTAGAGGCTGGCCGGCATCGCCGAGATATAGTCGACCCCATGCTGGCGCCGATAGGCCTGGCACAGTTTCAGCCCGGCGATCTTCGCGATCGCGTACCATTCGTTGGTCGGCTCGAGCGGCCCGGTCAGCAGGGCGTCTTCCCTGATCGGCTGCGGCGCGAGCTTTGGATAGATGCAGGACGAGCCGAGAAACAAAAGCTTGCCGACCTCGCTGCGAAAGGCGCCGTCGATGACATTGCCCTGCATGACCAAATTGTCCTGCAGGAAATCGACCGGGAACCGGTCATTGGCCAGGATACCGCCGACCTTGGCGGCCGCCATCACCACCGCATCCGGCCTGTGCTCGGCCATCCAGCGCTGCACCCCTGCCTGGTCGAGCAGGTCGAGCCTGTCGCGCGAGATGGTGAGTATCTCGCAGTCCTCGCTCGCCAGCCGGCGCACGACGGCCGAACCGACCATGCCGCGATGCCCGGCGACGAAGACACGCTTGCCCTTCAGCTCAAATGTCGCGTCCATCGGCCTGCCTCACGCAGAACGGCTGTTCTGCCGCGTGCCGCCGGCCGCGCGCGCCAGATCGGCCTGCACCATTTCCGTCACCAGATCCCTGAAGCCGGTCGTGTGCGACCAGCCAAGTCTTGCCTTGGCCTTGGCGGGGTCACCGAGCAGCAGATCGACCTCGGTCGGCCGGAAATAGCGCGGATCGATGCGCACCAGGACAGTGCCCGAACCGGCATCGACACCAACTTCATCGACACCCTCGCCTTGCCAGCGGATGGTGCGTCCGGTCTCGGCAAAAGCCAGTTCGACGAATTCGCGCACCGAATGCGCCTCACCAGTCGCCAGCACGAAATCGTCGGCTTCACTGTGCTGCAGAATGCGCCACATGCCCTCCACATAGTCGCGCGCATGGCCCCAGTCACGCTTGGCGTCGAGATTGCCGAGATAGAGCGTGGCCTGAAGGCCGTGATGGATCGAGGCGACGGCCCGCGTGATCTTGCGGGTGACGAAGGTTTCGCCGCGTGTCGGGCTTTCGTGGTTGAACAGGATTCCGTTGGCGGCGAACATGCCGTAAGCCTCGCGGTAGTTGACCGTGATCCAGTAGGCGTAAAGCTTGGCCGCGGCATAGGGCGAGCGCGGATGGAAGGGCGTCGCCTCGCTTTGCGGGACCTCGCGCGCCTTGCCGTAAAGCTCCGACGTCGATGCCTGATAGAAGCGCACCGACTTCTCCAGGCGCAGGATGCGGATCGCCTCGAGCAGCCTGAGTGTTCCCAGCGCATCGGCATTGCCGGTGTATTCCGGCGTCTCGAAACTCACCTGGACATGACTCTGGGCGCCGAGATTGTAGATCTCGCCGGGCTGTGTCTCCTGCACCAGGCGAATAAGGTTGGTCGCGTCGGTCAGGTCGCCATAATGCAGGAAGAAACGCGCACCGCGCTCGTGCGGATCGACATAGATGTCGTCAACGCGCTCGGTGTTGAACGAGGACGAGCGGCGTTTGACGCCATGGACAATATAGCCCTTCTGCAGAAGCAATTCTGCGAGATAGGCCCCGTCCTGCCCGGTAACCCCGGTGATGAGCGCCACTTTTTCCGTCATTGCCGCTCCGTCCGCATCCAATCCCGGCAACCGAATACAGATTTGGCGCGAGAACGCAAATCCCCCATACGGGGGACAGGTTTCAGCCAGCGATTGTGTCGTTCTCAGGCACCTGCAACCGCGCAGAAATGCTTCATCCTGGCCAGCGCAAGCTCGGGATCGGCGAGCAACCCTGCCTGGTCGGCAAGGCGGAAGATGTCGGCATAGTGCAGGATGCCGCGCGCCGACTGCATGCCGCCGACCATGGCGAAATGGTCCTGATGGCCGTTGAGCCAGGCAATGAAGACGATGCCGGCCTTGTAATACTCCGTCGGCGCCTCGAAGATCTTGCGCGACAACGGCACTGTCGGCGCCATCAGCGCGTCAAAGCCGGCGCGGTCGCCGTCAGCCAGTTTCGCGAGCGCCGCACTGGCGACCGGCGCGATGGCGTCGAATATGCCGAGCAAGGCGTGCGAGTGCCGCTTCCCGTCGCCGGCAATCAGTTCGGGATAGTTGAAATCGTCGCCGGTGAACATGACGACGCCTTCCGGCAACCGGTTGCGCAAGGCAACTTCCTTGCCGGCATCGAGCAGGGAAATCTTTATCCCCTCGACCTTGCCGGCATGACGCTCGATGATGGCGACGACGGTGTCGAGCGCGGCCTCGAAATTGCCGCTGCCCCAATAACCTTTCAGTGCAGGATCGAACATGTCGCCCAGCCAGTGCAGGATGACCTTGCCGGATGCCTGGCTGAGGATGCGATCGTAGACCCTGATATAGTCGTCCGGACCCTTTGCGACCGCTGCCAGCGCCCGGCTGGCCATCATGATCGCCTTGCCGCCCTCGCCTTCAATGAAAGCGAACTGCTCCTCATAGGCGGCGATCACATCTTCGAGTGATCTCGAATTGGCCGGCGCCAGATGATCGGTGCCGGCGCCCGAGGCGAGGTCTGCGCATTCGACGCTGCGCGCCTCGGCGATCGAGCGCCGGATCAATTCCTGCGCATTCGCCCAGTCGAAACCCATGCCGCGCTGCGAGGTGTCCATCGCCTCGGCGATGCGGAAGCCAAGCCGCCACAAATGATGCCGAAACGCCATCGTCTTGTCCCAGTCGACCGCAGGCTTCGACCAGGGGTCGGTCATCGCGAAAGGGTCGGCGACGACATGGGCCGCGGCATAGGCGATGCGCGGGAAAACCGCACCGATTACGGGCTCGACCGGACTGCCCGCGAGCTTGTAGCTGACGCGGCCGCCATTCTGCGTAGGCAGGGTGATATCCATGGCAACCTCCGTTTCGGCATCCTATAAATGGAACGTTCCAATAAATCAAGAAACTTTATGATTCCGGCGATTGAACCGGCCCAAACGTTGAAGAAGGCTAAGAGTCCTTGCTAGGAACCACATTCATCACCTTTTCGATCTCCGCAAGAATCCCGATTGACTCTCGTTTGGCAGAGTGATTAGAACGTTCCAATAGATTTTCTCATTTAGGCGGAGGAAACCACCGACATGGCCAGCCGGGCCAAGGCAACGATCCTGGACATCGCCCGCGAGGCTGGTGTGTCCAAATCGACGGTGTCGCTTGTGCTGCAAGGCTCAGGGCTGATCCGGCCTGAAACCGCGGTCAAGGTTCGCAAGGCGATCGAGGATGTCGGCTATGTCTACAACCGCGGCGCCGCCAATCTGCGCAAAGCCCATTCCAACGTCATCGGCATGGTCATCAACGATCTCACCAACCCCTTTTTCGCCGAGCTGGCGGTCGGCATGGAGCGCGTCTTCCAGTCGGCCGGCATCGTGCCCTTCATCGCCAACACGGCGGAGAACCCGGTGCGCCAGGAAGAAGTGCTGAAGTCGCTGATGGAACAGGGCGTCGCAGGCCTGATCGTGTCACCGGCACGCGGCACCACGCCGGGCGCCTTCCGTCGCCTCGAGATGGCGGGCGTGCCGGTCGTCTTCGCCATGCGCCGCCTGCCGGACAGCCGCATCCCGGTGATCGCTCCTGACAACCATCGCGGCGCGTATCTCGCCGCCGCCCATCTGATCGGCAAGGGCCATCGCCGGCTGGCCTTCTTCGGCGGCACCTCCGACCTGGTCGTCTATCAGGAGCGCCTGGGCGGTTTTCGTGAAGCTTGCGAAACATTGGGCATTGCCAGGCGCGACGTGCTTGTCGTCGAAGGCGAGACCAGCCGCAGGGGCGGCATCGCGTGCCTGGAAACCGCCCTTGCCATGGCCGAGCCGCCGACGGCGGCACTGTGCTTCAACGATGCCGTCGCCTTCGGCGTCATGCTGGCGCTGCGCAAGCGCGGGCTGGAGCCCGGCGCGGACTTTGCCGTCGTCGGCTTCGACGACGTGGTCGAGGCCGAGCATTATATGCCGGCGCTGACCAGCGTCTCGGTCGACACACCCGGCCTCGGTGAACGCGCCGCCCACGTCATGCTGAAGATGATCCAGTCGCGCACCACGCATGCCGAGGACCATATCGGCGCCGTCAATCTGGTCGTCAGGGACAGCTGCGGTCCCGGTCGCCGCGCCCAGGACACATCAGCAGGAATGGGAGACGCGGCATGAGCGTCAGATGGGGACTGATCGGCGCCAGCACGATCGCCAAACAGTTCATGATCAACGCCATCCGCGCACAAAAGGATGGCGAGATATCAGCGGTGATGAGCTCCAACCCGGAGCGCGCCAAGACCTATGCCGCAGAAAACAACATTCCTCTCGCCGTCTCGACGCTTGACGATTTGCTCGGCGCCGACATCGACGTCGTCTACATCTCGACCACCAATGAACTGCATCTCGAACAGGCGCTGGCCGCGATCAAGGCGGGAAAGCATGTTCTGTGCGAAAAGCCGCTGGCGCTGAACAGCACTGATGCGCGCACGATCGTCGCCGCCGCCAAGGAAGCCGGCGTGGTGCTTGGCACCAACCATCATCTGCGCAATGCCGGCGCCCACCGCGCCATGCGCGACGCCATATCAGCCGGCCGCATCGGCAAGCCGATTGCCGCGCGCGTCTTCCATTCCGTCTATTTGCCGGAAAACCTGCAGGGCTGGCGCATTACCAAGCCTGAGGCCGGCGGCGGCGTGGTGCTCGACATCACCGTGCATGATGCCGACACGCTGCGCTTCGTGCTCGGCGACGACCCGGTCGAGGTCTCCGCCTTCACCCAGTTGGCCGGCATGGCCAGCAGCGGGCTGGAAGACGGCGCCATGTGCATCTGGCGCTTCGGGTCGGGCATCATCGCCCAGTCGCATGAAGGCTTCACAACCAAGTTCGCCGATACCGGCTTTGAGGTGCATGGTTCCGAAGGTTCGCTGATCGCAAAAAATGTGATGACGCAGAAGCCAGTCGGCTCGGTGCTGCTACGCACCGCCAAGGGCGAGGAAGAACTGAGCTTCGACCGAGAAGACCTCTACGCCAGGTCGCTGCGCCAGTTCCATGCCGCCATGCGTGGAGAAGGCCAGCCCTCCGCCACCGGCGAGGACGGCGTCTGGTCGCTGGCCTCAGCCGAAGCAGCGTTGCAGTCGGCAAAGTCCGGCAAGGCCGTCACTATCGATCCGAAAGGTGTCGTGTGAGCAAGCTCGTCTCCGCCGCTGAAGCAGCAAGCCTCATCAAGGACGGCATGACCGTCTCCGTCTCGTCGTCGAGCGGCCTTGGCTGCCCTGACGCCGTCCTGGCTGCCATCGGCGAGCGCTTCGACGCCGAAGGCCATCCGAAAGACATCACCACGCTGCATCCGATCGCCGCCGGCGACATGTATGGCATCAAGGGCATCGACCATCTGGCCAAGCCCGGCTTGTTGAAGCGCACGCTCTGCGGCTCCTATCCCTCGGGCCCCTCCTCGACCGAGCCGCCGCAGATATGGAAGATGATCGGCGACAATTCGGTCGCTGCCTACAATGTGCCCTCCGGCATCCTGTTCGACATGCACCGCGAGGCCGCCGCCAAGCGGCCCGGTGTGCTGACCAAGGTCGGCCTCGACACTTTCGCCGACCCGCGCCACCAGGGCTGCGCCATGAATGCGGCTGCAAGCGAGCCGATCGTCTCGGTGCAGCAGTTCGACGGCGAGGAATGGCTCTATTTCCGCTCGATCGTGCCCAACGTTTCGATCATCCGCGCCACCACCGCCGACGAGCGCGGCAACCTGACCTATGAACATGAAGGCGCCTATCTCGGCGGCCTCGAACAGGCACTCGCCGCGCGCAACAATGGCGGCATCGTCATTGCGCAGGTCAAGCGGGTCGTCGAGAACGGCACGCTGAAGCCGCATGACGTGCGCGTGCCCGGCGTCCTGGTCGACCACATCGTGGTGGCGCCGGACCAGTTGCAGACGACGTTGACGCCTTACGACCCGGCGATTTCGGGCGAGATCTTCCGGCCGTTGTCCAGCTTCCGCAACGCTGAGATGAACGTCCAGAAAGTAATCGCGCGCCGCGTCGCCATGGAATTGCGCGACGGCATGGCGGTCAACATTGGCTTCGGCATCTCGGCAAACGTGCCGCGTATCCTTCTCGAGGAAGGCCAGCACGGCAAGGTCACCTGGGTGATCGAGCAGGGCGCCGTCGGCGGCGTGCCGCTGCTCGACTTCAAGTTCGGCTGCGCTTCCAATGCCGAAGCGATCATGCCCTCGCCGCACCAGTTCATCTATTTCCAGGCCGGCGGCTTCGATGCCTCGCTGCTCTCCTTCTTGCAGATCGACCGCCATGGCTCCGTCAACGTGTCGAAACTCTCGGCCCGGCCACATGTCACCGCCGGGGCCGGCGGCTTTGTCGACATCACGGCACGGGCGAAAAAGATCGTCTTCTCCGGCTTCTTCAATGCCGGCGCAAAACTGTCGCTCGCCGATGGCGGCATCCGCATCGATGCAGAAGGCAAGGTCAAGAAGGTGGTCAACGAGGTCGAACACATCTCCTTCTCCGGCAAGCGCGCCGTCGCGCAAGGGCAGGACATCACCTACGTCACCGAGCGCTGCGTGATGAAGCTGACGCCGGACGGTCTGATGGTGACGGAATTGGCGCCCGGCATCGACCTCGAACGCGATGTGCTGGCGCAGTCAGAGATTCCGCTCGGCATCGCCAACGATCTCAAGTTCACGCCGGCGGCTCTCTATCAGGACCGGCCGATCGGCCTGTCGCTGAATGGTGGCGCTTCTCTCGGAGGCGCGCATGGCTGAGCGCCTCGTCACCTTCGAGCAGGACGGCGCCATCGGTATCGTCACGCTGCGCCGGCCGGAGAAGTTCAACGCGCTGGACATTCCAATGCTGCGCGCGCTCGAGACAGCGCTCGACGAAGCCGAAATGGCTGAAGGCGTGCGCGTCGTGCTGATCCGCGGCGAAGGCAAAGGCTTTTGCGCCGGCGGCGACGTCGAGGCCTGGGCACAAATGAGCGCTGCCGACTTTCAGGTGCAATGGGTGCGCTACGGCCACCGTGTCTTCGACCGACTGGCGCGGCTGCGGCAGCCGACCATCGCGGTGCTTTCCGGCCATGCGCTGGGTGGCGGGCTGGAGCTGGCGGTCGCCTGCGACTTCCGTGTCGCCGAAACGCAGGTGAAGCTCGGCTTCCCCGAGACATCGATCGGCGTCGTCCCCGGTTGGTCCGGCACGCAGCGCGCCGTGCGCCGCTTTGGGGCCCAGATCGTGCGCCGCATGGCACTCGGCGGCGAGCTCTTTGCCGCCTCCGACGCGCTTGCCCTCGGCGTCGTTGACCGCGTGGTCGAGACCGGCCAGGCGCTGGCAGAGGCCAGGACTTGGGCCGAAAAAATCGCCGGGCGCGGGCCGCTCGCAACCGAAGCCGCCAAGCTGATGATCGCAGTCGCCGAAGGCGAGGAAAGTGCGGCCGCCACCGAGGCGCTCGCCAGCGGCTTCGTTGCGCTGACCGGCGACCTCAAAGCCGGCGTGAGCGCCTTCAAGGCCAAGCAGAGGCCGGCCTTTTCCAGATCCTAGAGAAAGCATGATGAACGCACCGCTCAACATTTCCATGCCGGCCGAGGCGTCCAAGGCGCCGAAGGCTTACAAGCTCCTGATCGACGGCAAGCATGTCGATGCCCGTGACGGCCGCACGATTGCGCGCAACAGCCCCGGCCATGGCTTCACCGTTTCGCGCTATGCGCAGGCCGGCGAGGCCGAGGTGGAGGCGGCCATGCAGGCCGCGCACAAGGCATTCGAGACCGGCCCGTGGCCGCGCACGAAGGCGGCCGAGCGCGCAGCCATCCTGCTCAAGACGGCCGACCTGATCGAGGCCCAGCTCGAAGACATCGCCCGCCTCGATGCGCTGGAGTCCGGCAAGCCGATCGCCCAGGCGCGTGGCGAGATCGGCGGCGCCGTCGACATCTGGCGTTATGCCGCCTCGCTCGCCCGCACGCTGCACGGCGAGAGCTACGCCAATCTCGGCGACGCCATGCTGGGCGTCGTCCTGCGCGAGCCGATCGGCGTCGTCTCGATCATCACCCCGTGGAATTTCCCGTTCCTGATCGTCAGCCAGAAACTGCCCTTCGCGCTCGCCGCCGGCTGCACCGCGGTGGTCAAGCCGAGCGAAATGACCTCGGCCTCGACCTTCGTGCTCGGCGACATCCTGATGCAGGCCGGCCTGCCCGCGGGCGTCGTCAACATCCTGGCCGGCCTCGGCGCCGATGTCGGGGGGCCGATGGTCAGCCATCCGCTGGTCGAGATGGTGTCGTTCACCGGCTCTACCCGCGTCGGCAAGATGACCATGGCTTCCGCCGCGCAGTCGCTGAAGAAAGTCTCGATGGAGCTCGGCGGCAAGAACGGCCAGATCGTCTTCCCCGATGCCGATCTCGAGGCGGCCGCTGACGCAGCAGTGTTCGGCGGCTTCTTCAACGCCGGCGAATGCTGCAATGCCGGCAGTCGGCTGATCGTGCATGAAGCCATCGCCGACGATTTCCTCGCCACTGTCAAGGCCCTGACCGCCAAGGTAACGGTCGGCGACCCACTCGACGACCGAACCAAGGTTGGCGCGATGATTTCCGCCGACCATCTGACCAAGGTCGCAGATTACGTTGCGGCAGCAGCAAAAGACGGCAGCAATGTCTATAGCGGTGGCGGCCAATTGGCGTCCAATGCCGGCCAGTACCTCGATCCGACCATCATCCGCGGCGTTACCGAAGACATGGCTATTGCGCGCGAGGAAGTGTTCGGCCCGGTGCTCTCCGTGCTGACTTTTGGATCGATTGAAAAGGCGTTGCACATCGCCAACAACACGCCCTATGGTCTGTCTGCAGGGGTGTGGAGCGCCAGCATCGACACTTGTATGTCGGTGGCGCGTGGTGTGCGTTCGGGGACCGTTTGGGTGAACACATTCATGGAAGGCTTTCCCGAGTTGCCATTCGGGGGCTACAAGCAGTCCGGCATCGGACGCGAACTCGGCAAACGCGCTGTCGAGGATTATACCGAGGAAAAGACAATCCAGTTTCATCGCGGCCAGCGCACCGGTTGGTGGGTCGGCTGAGTTTGGAAGAACCCGGTGGGCTTCCACCGGTCGTGTAATGCAACAAGGGAGGTAGAACATGTTGCGCAAACTGCTTATCGGAACGGCTCTGGCGACGGCCTTTGCTTTCTCGGCCCATGCCGAGGACGTCAAGGAAGTGCAGATGCTGCATTGGTGGACGTCGGGCGGCGAAGCGGCTGCTCTCAATGTCCTCAAGGGCGACCTTGCCAAGGAAGGCTATGCCTGGAAGGACGTGCCGGTGGCCGGTGGTGGCGGCGACGCCGCCATGACTGCGCTGAAGGCGATGGTCGCGGCCGGCAATTACCCGACCGCGTCGCAGATGCTCGGCTACACCGTGCTCGACTATGCGGCGGCCGGCGTGATGGGCGACCTGACCGAGACGGCGAAGAAGGAAGGCTGGGACAAGTCGGTTCCGGCAGCCCTGCAGAAGTTCTCCGTCTATGACGGCAAGTGGGTCGCTGCTCCAGTCAACGTCCACTCCGTCAACTGGCTGTGGATCAACAAGGCGGTGATGGACAAGATCGGCGGCACCGAGCCAAAGACCTTCGACGACTTCGTCGCCCTGCTCGACAAAGCCAAGGCGGCTGGCGTCATCCCGCTCGCCCTTGGCGGCCAGAACTGGCAGGAAGCCACCATGTTCGACTCGGTTGTGCTGTCGACCGGCGGACCTGAGTTCTACAAGAAGGCCTTCAACGACCTCGACGACGAGTCCCTCAAGTCGGACACGATGAAGAAGTCGTTCGATAACCTCGCCAAGCTCGTCACCTATGTCGACCCGAACTTCTCGGGCCGCGACTGGAACCTTGCCACCGCCATGGTCATCAAGGGCGATGCCCTGGTGCAGGTGATGGGTGACTGGGCCAAGGGCGAGTTCAACGCCGCCAAGAAAACGCCGGGCACCGACTTCCTGTGCTATCGCTTCCCGGGCACGGAAGGCTCGGTGGTCTACAACTCCGACATGTTCGGCATGTTCAACGTTCCGGACGACCGCAAGGCCGCCCAGGTCGCGTTGGCCACCGCCACCCTGTCGAAGAGCTTCCAGTCGGCCTTCAACGTCGTCAAGGGTTCGGTTCCCGCCCGTACCGACGTTCCCGACACCGACTTCGACGCGTGCGGCAAGAAGGGCATCGCCGACCTGAAGGCTGCCAACGAAGGCGGCACACTGTTCGGCTCGCTTGCCCAGGGCTATGGCGCGCCTCCGGCGGTCGCCAATGCCTACAAGGACGTCGTTTCGAAGTTCGTCCACGGTCAGATCAAGACCTCGGACGAAGCCGTGACCGAACTGGTCAAGGCAATCGACGACGCCAAGTAAGCCCTGGCCAGCAAGACACCTTCCCCGCTTCGGCGGGGAAGGTTCGCCTCAGGATTGGCCGGCTGGCGCAATTCCAGGAAAAGTGTGAGCGGTTTTCCGGCCGGAATTGCGTAAAAGAAAGAGTAGAGAGGTTCGCCGTTTCCGTGAAACGGTGAAACCCTCTTGAACACCATGCCGACCAGAGACCGTATGCACGGGGCCGCCTTGCCGCCTGACGGCAGGCACGGACGACCCGAACGGGAGGAGCCCTATGAGCAGTGTAGCGACAACCCAGATCAAGCTGACGCCCGAGCGGTCTCGCCCCTCCGTGCGCGCGCGACTGCAGGACGCGCTGCCGAAGATCGTGCTGGCGCCGAGCTTCGCCATCACCATCGTCTTCGTCTATGGCTTCATCCTGTGGACGGTCTATCTGTCCTTCACCAATTCCAAGACTTTTCCGTCCTATGTCATCACCGGACCGCGCGCCTACCTACGGCTATGGGGCTGGACGTTCGACTCCGACCCGCCATCGAGCTGGTACACGTCGATCGTCAATATGGGCATTTTCGGCTTTCTCTACATCGCCATCTGCCTGGCGCTCGGCCTGTTCCTGGCCATCCTGCTCGACCAGAAGATCCGCGGCGAAGGCGTGCTGCGGCCGATCTATCTCTACCCGATGGCGCTGTCCTTCATCGTCACCGGCGTTGCCTGGAAATGGTTCCTCGACCCGGGCCTCGGCCTCGAACAGACATTGCATCAATGGGGCTGGACAAGCTTCCATTTCGACTGGATCAAGAACAAGGATTTCGTCATCTACACGGTGGTCATTGCCGGCGTCTGGCAGGCCTCCGGCTTCATCATGGCGATGTTCCTGGCCGGCCTGCGCGGCATCGACGGCGAGATCATGAAGGCGGCGCAGATCGACGGTGCCACCACCTTCCAGCTCTATCGCCGCATCGTCATTCCGCTGCTGCGGCCAATCTTCCTGTCGGCCTTCATCGTGCTCGCCCACCTCGCCATCAAGTCGTACGATCTGGTGGTGGCGCTGACCAGCGGCGGCCCCGGTGGCTCGGCCTGGCTGCCGTCCAACTTCATGTATGAGTACACCTTCAAGCGCAACGAAATGGCCGTCGGCTCGGCCAGTGCCGTGATCATGCTGATGACCATCGTCGCCATCATCGTGCCTTATCTCTATTCGGAACTGCGGGAGAAGCCGCGATGAGCGCTGTCGCCACCCCTGCCCGTCCCGCTGCTTCCCGACAGGCCTCCGGCGGCATCAGCACCAAGACCCTCAACCGCATCGTCATCTACGGGCTTCTGGCGCTGTTTGCGCTGTTCTATCTGATGCCGCTGTTCGTCATGCTGGTGACCTCGTTCAAGACCATGGACGAGATCCAGAACGGCAACATGCTGGCGTTGCCCAAGGCGCCGACCTTCGACCCGTGGCTGAAGGCCTGGGGCGAGACCTGCGTCGGCCTAACCTGCGCCGGCATCAAGGGCTATTTCTGGAACTCGATCAAGATGGTGGTTCCAGCCGTACTGATCTCGACCATGCTCGGCGCGCTCAACGGCTACGTCTTGACCAAATGGCGTTTTCGCGGCGCCACGCTGGTGTTCGGGCTGATGCTGTTTGCCTGCTTCATTCCGTTCCAGTCGGTGCTGCTGCCGATGGCGACCATCCTCGGCAGCCTGGGACGTTTCGGCGTGAAGCTGCAGAATGCGACGGGTACGACCTTCGGTCTCGGCAATCCGACGGTCAACCTGGTTTTCGTCCATGTCGTCTACGGCATCGGCTTCACCACGCTGTTTTTCCGCAACTATTACGAGGCGTTCCCGAACGAACTGATCAAGGCGGCGCAGGTCGACGGCGCCTCCTTCTTCCAGATCTTCCGCCGCATCATGCTGCCGAACTCGATGCCGATCTTCGTCGTCACCGTCATCTACCAGTTCACCAACATCTGGAACGACTTCCTGTTCGCTTCGGCTTACGCCGGCACAGGCGACTCCATGCCGATGACGGTGGCGCTCAACAACGTCGTCAACACCTCGACCGGCGTCGTCGAATACAACGTCAACATGGCGGCCGCGATGATCGCGGCTCTGCCCACCCTGATCGTCTACGTCGTCGCCGGCCGCTATTTCGTGCGCGGGCTGATGGCTGGCGCGGTCAAGGGCTGATCAATTCGGAAGGAACGACCATGGCTTTTCTGGAAATTGATGGGCTGAAGAAGCGCTTCGGGAATGTCGAGATCCTGAAGGGCATCGATGTCGAGCTCGAAAAGGGCGGCTTCCTGGTGCTGGTCGGCCCGTCCGGCTGCGGCAAGTCCACCTTGCTCAACACGATTGCCGGCCTGGAGCAGATCACCGAGGGCGAAATCCGCGTCGACGGCCGCGCCATCAACGATCTGCACCCATCCAAGCGCGACATCGCCATGGTGTTCCAGAGCTATGCGCTCTATCCGAACATGACGGTGGCCGGAAACATCTCCTTCGGCATGGAGATGCGCGGCGTGCCGGCCGACGAACGCCAAAAGGCGATCGACAAGGTGGCCAAGGTCCTGCAGATCGGCCACCTCCTGCAGCGCAAGCCGAGCCAGCTTTCCGGCGGCCAGCGCCAGCGCGTCGCCATGGGCCGGGCGCTGGTGCGCGACCCCAAGCTGTTCCTGTTCGACGAGCCTTTGTCCAACCTCGACGCCAAATTGCGCGTTGACATGCGCATCGAGATCAAGCGCCTGCATGCCACCACCGGCACAACCATCGTCTACGTCACCCACGACCAGATCGAGGCGATGACGCTGGCTACCAAGATCGCCGTCATGCGCGACGGCGAGGTGCAGCAGTTCGGCACCCCGGCCGAGATCTACAACAACCCGACCAATTTGTTCGTCGCCGACTTCATGGGTTCGCCAGCGATGAACCTGATCCCGGCGACCATTGCCACGTCGGGAAATGCGCTGTCCGTCGTGTTGGAGCGCGAGGCGCGCGAGCCGATCACGCTGCCGATGGCCAACGCGCCGGCGGGTCTTTCGGCATTCCAGGGCAAGCCGATCATCTTCGGCGTGCGCCCGGAAGCGCTGACCGATCCGGAAGGTGCGGAACGCAACGCCTCCAACATTGCCACTGCCGACCTGCACATCGAAGTGGTCGAGCCGGCAGGGTCCGATACTTTCGCGGTGACCAATCTCGGCGGCAAGGGCGTGGTGGCGCGGTTGCGGGCCGACGCCAACATCCAGCCGGGCACCAGCACGCCGCTCGCCTTCAACCTGACCAAGGCCGTGTTCTTCGATCCGGCGACCGAACACCGCATCCGCTGATCGAGATGGTCAGCCCCGATATCGTCATCATCGGCTCCGGCATCGGCGGCGCTACGATCGCCTCCGGTCTGGCGGGCAGCGGCGCCTCGATCCTGATGCTGGAGCGCGGCGAGCCCTTGACGGCAACGCCGCATGCCCGCGACACGCGCTCCATCTTCGTCGACGGCCACTACCGTCCGAAGGAGATGTGGCGCGAGCCCGGCGGCGCCGCCTTCAACCCCGGCAATTACTACTATGTCGGCGGCAATTCGAAATTCTACGGCGCGGTGCTGATCCGCTACCGCAAAGAGGATTTCGCCGCCGTGGAGCACTTCGGTGGCGTCTCGCCGGCATGGCCGTTTTCCTACGATGAATTCGAGCCTTGGTATTCGAAAGCCGAGCAGCTGTTTCGCGTCCGCGGCTCACTTGGCGAGGACCCGACCGAACCGTTCCACTCGGTCCCCTATGCCTTCAAGCCGGTGCCCGACGAAGCGCCGATTGCGCGCGCCCGCGCCGAGCTGAAGGGACTGGGCCTGCACCCCGCCTCGCTGCCGCTCGGCGTCGACATCGACACCTGGCTGAAGGAGGGCAAGACCGGCTGGGACGCATTCCCCAACACCGCCCAGGGCAAGGTCGATGCGCAGACCGGACCGCTGACGGCTGCACTTAAGGACAGCAATATCCGACTCGAAACCGGCTGCCATGTCGAATATCTCGAAGCGTCGTCCGACGGCAAAAGCATCGCTGCCGTTCACTACCGTCAGAATGGCGAGCTGAAGAAAGTCGCGCCGAAGCTGGTCATCCTGTCCGCCGGCGCGGTCAATTCCGCCGTCATCCTGCTGCGCTCGCCTTCACCAGATGGCAAAGGCTTCGCCAACCGCTCCGACCAGGTCGGCCGCAATTTCATGAACCATAATTCGAGCGCCATGCTGGCGATCGATCCGCGCCGCAGGAACGACAGCGTCTACCAGAAGACGCTGATGCTGAATGACTACTATCTCTCCGACGGCAAAGGCGGCAAGCCGCTCGGCAACGTCCAACTGCTCGGCAAGATCGACGGCAACATGTTGAAGGCCAACGTCAAACGCGTGCCGAAATTCGCGCTCGATTACATGGCCGGTCGCGCCGTCGACTGGTATCTGATGTGCGAGGATCTGCCCGATCCGGAAAGCCGCATCATGGTCGACGGCAAGGACATCGTCATGCAATGGCGGCGCTCCAACATGCAGTCGCTGGACGGGCTGACCAAGGTGATGCGTGAGAACTTCCGCGCCTGCGGTTATCCCATCGTGCTGTCGCGTCCCTTCGACAAGCGCACGCCCTCGCACCAGTGCGGCACGGTGAAAATGGGCGATGACCCGGCGACGTCGCCGCTCGACCCCTTCTGCCGCGCCTTCGACCACCCGAACCTGTTCGTCGTCGACGCCAGTTTTCTGCCGAACTCCGCAGCCGTGAATCCGGCGCTGTCGATTGCCGCCCAGGCGTTGCGCGTGGCCGAGCATATTCGCCGAACGGACCTCGCGGCATGACCCGCCCCGCAGCCATCGTCACCGGCGGCGCGCGCGGCATTGGACTGGCCTGCGCCGAGGCGCTGGCCGATGCAGGCTTCGACATTCTCGTCGCTGACCTGGCCAACGACCCCGCCAAACGGCTTGTTGAAAACATCATCGCGCGCCGCGCAAAGTTCGCTTACCACCGATGCGACATTGCCAGCCTTCCCGATCACGCATCGCTTATCGACGCCGCCACGCATGAGTTCGGCCGAATCGACTGCCTTGTCAACAATGCCGGCGTCGGCGCCATGGTGCGCGGCGACCTGCTGGAACTGACGCCCGAAAACTTCGACCGTGCGCTCGGCATCAATCTGCGCGGCACCGTATTCCTTAGCCAGGCCGTCGCCAAGGCGATGCTGGCGGCTCCCAGCAATCATCCGCGCTCGATCATCACCATCACCTCGGTCAGCGCCGATATGGCCTCGCCGGAACGCGCCGACTACTGCATCTCGAAAGCCGGCCTTTCGATGTGGGTGAAGAACCTGGCGCTACGGCTTGCGCCGGAAAACATCGGCGTGTTCGAACTGCGGCCGGGCATCATTCGCACCGACATGACCGCGAGCGTATCAGCCAAATACGACGCGCTTATCGACAGCGGCCTGGTGCCGGCAAAACGCTGGGGCGAAGCATCGGACATCGGCGCCGTGGTGGCGACGCTTGCCGCCGGCAAGCTCGGCTTTTCCACAGGCTCGATTATCAATGTCGACGGCGCGCTCTCCGTGCCTCGACTGTAGGTGGATAGAGTTATGACCGACTACATCATCGTAGGTGCCGGCCCGGCCGGCTGCGTTCTGGCCAACCGGCTGAGCGAGGATTCAGCGAATTCCGTGCTGCTGCTCGAGGCCGGCGGCAAGGACTGGCACCCCTACATCCACATGCCGGCGGGCTTTGCCAAGATGACCAAGGGAATCGCTTCCTGGGGCTGGTCGACTGTGCCGCAGAGGCACATGCAGGACCGCGTCTTCTGGTATACGCAGGCGAAGGTGGTCGGCGGCGGCTCGTCCATCAATGCCCAGATATACACGCGCGGCAACGCTCGCGACTACGACGCATGGGAGAAGGAAGAGGGCCTCGCGGGCTGGGGCTATCGCGACGTGCTGCCCTATTTCAAGCGCGCCGAGAACAACCAGCGCTTCGCCAACGATTTTCACGGCGACCAGGGGCCGCTCGGCGTGTCGAACCCGATTTCGCCGCTGCCGATTTGCGAGGCCTATTTCCGCGCCGGCCAAGAGATGGGCATCCCCTTCAACCCGGATTTCAACGGCGCTAGCCAGGAAGGCGTCGGCTACTACCAGCTGACCCAGAAGGACGCCCGGCGCTCATCCGCTTCGGTCGCCTATTTGAAGCCCATCCGCGCCCGCAAGAACCTGACGGTCCGAACCGATGTGCTGGTCACCCGCATCGTCGTCGAGAAAGGCCGCGCCATTGGCGTCGAGATCGTCGACAAACCCGGCGGCGAGAAGACCATCATGCGCGCCGAGCGCGAAGTGATCGTCTCGTCCGGCGCCATCGGTTCGCCGAAGCTGTTGATGCAGTCGGGCATCGGCCCGGCTGATCACCTGAAATCGGTCGGCGTGACGCCGGTGCATGATCTGCCCGGTGTCGGCTCCAACATGCAGGACCATCTCGATTTGTTCGTCATCGCCGAATGCACCGGCGACCACACCTATGACAACTACGCCAAGCTGCACCGCACCGCGTGGGCCGGCTTGCAGTATCTGCTGCTGAAGAAAGGGCCGGTCGCCTCCAGCCTGTTCGAGACCGGCGGCTTCTGGTACGCCGATCCGACCGCCGCCTCGCCCGACATCCAGTTCCATCTGGGACTGGGCTCCGGCATCGAGGCCGGCGTCGAGAGGTTGAAGAACCCCGGCGTGACCTTGAACTCGGCCTTCCTGCGCCCGCGCTCGCGCGGCACGGTGCGGCTGAGCAGCGCCGACCCGGCCGACCACCCGCTGATCGATCCCAACTATTGGTCGGACCCTTATGACCGCGCCATGTCGATCAAGGGCCTCAGGCTTGCGCGCGAGATCATGCGGCAGAAGGCGCTTGCACCTTACGTGTTGCGCGAGGTGCTGCCCGGACCATCGCTCGCCAGCGACGACGAGCTGATCGACTATGCCTGCCGCACCGCCAAGACCGACCATCACCCCGTGGGCACCTGCCGCATGGGCCATGACGATATGGCGGTGGTCACACCGGACCTGCGCCTGCGCGGCATCGAGGGCCTGCGCGTCTGCGATGCCTCGGTGATGCCGCGCGTGCCTTCCTCCAACACCAATGCGCCGACCATCATGGTCGGCGAAAAAGGCGCCGACATCATCCTCGGCCGCGAGCCGCTTCCGCCGGCGGTGTTCTCCGGCAATCGGGCCGCATAGCCACTTAGGAGAACGAACCAATGATCAGACACTGCGTCTTCGTACGCTTCCGCGGCGATGTGCCCGCCACCGAGCGCACGGCAATCCACGCCGATCTCGAAGCACTGCGCTCCGTCGTCGACGGCATGGACACGGTCCATTTCAGCACCAATGTCAGCCCGGAGCCGTTCGCGCGCGGCTTCAGCCATGCCTTCACCATCGACTTCCGCGATGCCGCCGCCCGCGACGCCTATCTCGTGCATGAAGCGCATCAGCGCGCCGGCGCCCGATTGGTCGCAGCGCTCGAAGGCGGCACCGACGGGCTGATGGTGTTCGATCTCGACATTACGAAAAAGTGACCGCTTTTCTTTCGAAAGCCGGCTGACGCCTGTTCTCTTTTGCGCCCCAAGGAACATATCGTTCCCCGGGGGCGTTTAGGAGGAACGTCGTGGCTCTCACCGCGCAGCAGAAGAAAACCGTCCTTGCCTCCTTCCTCCGCTGGACGCTCGACGCTTTTGATTTCTTCCTTCTGACGTTCCTGCTCACCGATATCGCAACCTGATTCAACACTGACGTTCCGGCAGTCTCCAAAGCGTTGTTCCTGACGCTGGCGACACGCTTCATCGGCGCCTTCTTCTTCGGCAGGCTGGCCGACAAATATGGGCGCAAGCCCATTCTGATGCTCAACATCGTCAGCTATTCGGTGATCGGCGCGCTGGCTGCCTTCTCGCCCAATCTCGTGGCTACGCGCTGGCGCTGTTTGCCGGCGTGGTCGCCGTCTGCATCATCCTCGTCATCCGCTTCAGTCCGGAACGGCGCGGACAGGTGATGACGGTGCTCGGCTGAAGTATCAGAATCTCAGCCCAGCCTGAGGGCCACGACACCGGCGACGATGCTGAGCGCGGCGGCGCCGCGCCAGCCTGTCATTTTCTCGCCGAGCGCGAAAACCGAGATCATCATGGCAAACAGGATCGACGTCTCCCGCAACGACGCCACCGAGGCGATCGGCGCCTTGGTCATCGCCCACATGACGATCCAGTAGGCCGCGCCGCTGAGCACGCCGGTGAACAGGCCTGCTTTCCAGTCACGCGCCAGCACGGGCAGCGCCTTGGGCCCGCGAAAGATGAGGCACAGCACCAGCGCCCACGTGGCATCGCAGATGAACAGCCATGCGGCATAGCTCGTTGCCGTTGCGGCCAGCCGCGCGCCGCTGCCGTCGGAGAGCGTATAGCTGGATATGAAGATCGAAGTGCCGAGCGCAAAGCCGACCGCCCGCACATTGATCCGCTCCAGATGCGCGCCGCCGCGAAACGACATCACCAGCGTGCCGGCCGACAGCAGCAGGATGCCGAGGATGGCGAACGGCGCCGGCATCTCCTGCACCACGACAACGCCGCCGAGCGCGGTCAAAAGCGGCGCCGTGCCGCGCGCCAGCGGATAGGTCTGGGCGAAATCGCCGGCCTTGTAGGCGCCGATGAGGAAGGTCCGGTAGCCCATGTGAAAGAGCACCGAGGCGATTATAAAGGGCCATACCGCGGCCTTTGGAAACTCGACGAAGGGCAGCACGAACAGTGCGGCAAAACCCATGCCCAGCGTCATCAGC
Organism: Mesorhizobium sp. M0139; assembly: GCF_040322455.1. Classification (NCBI taxonomy): domain Bacteria; kingdom Pseudomonadati; phylum Pseudomonadota; class Alphaproteobacteria; order Hyphomicrobiales; family Phyllobacteriaceae; genus Mesorhizobium; species Mesorhizobium sp. M0139. The sequence continues at coordinate 21,719 of NZ_JAMYTN010000005.1, read as the reverse complement.
GTGATCGACAGGAAGCGATCGAGATGCACCTTGACCAGCGCGTTCCAGATCGCGTGCATGGCGGCGGCGGCAAGCACCGCGAAAAAGACGAAAAGCGTCATTGAGGGCTCACCGATCTCCTGAGCTCAAAGGCGTTTCGAGATCGATATCGATCCGGACCGGAAAATGGTCTGAAGCGATCTCGCCTATATCGGCACTGACCGAGCGCACACGGTCCGCGAACATACCGCCGACGAAGCAATGGTCGAGCCGGCGTTTTGCCACTTTCCCGTCGATCGTTTTCACATGGGTGTGGAAATCGGCAGCCGGCTCGCTAGCGACGGCAGCGGCATCAACAAAGCCGTCGAGATAAGCTGCCCCGCGATGATAGGGCGTGCTGCCGACGATGCGGCTGTATTCGGCGCTGCCCGGCTCCATGTTGAAATCGCCCATCCAGATCGCAGCTGTCGGGTTTTCCGGCTCGGCCTCGCCACTGGTCCAGTTGCGCGAAGGCTCATCGTCCGCGCCGCTCCACGGGCCGCCCTCGGACGGCGCGCGGCGATGCTCGGCCAAGAGATAGTCGATCTGCTCCAGACGCTCCTCCGCCGCGATATGGGCGAGATGCAGCGACAGGACCCTTACCGGTCCGGCCGGCGTGCGGATCATGCATTCGAGCGCGGCGTTGCGCGTGTTGAGCGGCCGCAGCGTGCGGCGCATGGGCAGCGCGTGCAGCCGCGACCAGGCGATCGGCAGCTTCGACAGCAGCATGGTGCCGAACTGGCGGCGGCGGTTGACGACCCGGCCGTCGCGCTGCTCACTGGCGTCCATGTCGAAGGCCGGGCCATAGACCCAGTAATAGCTAGGCAGCAGCTTGGACAGGACCTCCGGCTGGTCGTCCTCATTGGTGCGCTGCCAATGCCGCTCGACCTCCTGCAGCGCGATGATATCGGCGCCGTCGACCAGCTTGGTGCAGCGCGAAAGATCGTAACGGCCATCGCCGCCGAACCCGTACTGGATGTTGTAGCTGACCAGCTTCATTGCTTATCCGGCTCAATTTCGCTTTGGCAGTAGCGGTTCGGCAGACGGGTTGCAATGTACCGGCACGACGGCGGAACTGGGCCAGCGTCTATGATGTGGTCAGCGGCTGGAACCGGCCCGCCGGCGATGCCGCCAGTTCGGCCCAGTCGATCTCTTCCTCCAGCCGGTGGTAGGCTTCGTCGCCGATCGTGCCGTTGCTGCGCAACTCCTCGAGCGTGTCGCGCTGGCGGTTGATGGCATAGAGGCGCAGCCGGTCGTATTCGGTCGCGGCCTGAGCGTCCTCCGGGTTTTCCGCAATCAGGCGCTGCGCTTCATACTGTTCGCGCACGACGGCGGCGGCCGCAGATGTCTTGCGGCTCAGCACGTCCAGTGCTGCCTGCATGATGGCGACGCGCGCCTGCGCCACCTCATTGTCGACGGTTCTATCGGGGTCGAAGTTGATCCAGCGCAGCAGCGGCTTCAGCGTCATGCCTTGCAGCACCAGCGTGCCCAGCACCACCGCGAAGGCGGCAAGCACTATCGGGTCGCGGCCGGGAAAATCGGCCGGCAGCGCAATGGCCACCACCAGCGTCACCAACCCACGCATGCCGCACCAGCCGACAATGACGGCGCCGCCGAACGTCGGCAATTCCCGCCTTGCCTCTTGGCTGCCGAAGCGGGCAAGCCACCGGATGATCGCGACGTAACTCGCCACCCAGACAAGGCGCGCGACGATAACGACGACCAGCACCGTTGCGGCGAAAAGGAATGCTTCGCCTTGCCCGTCGCCGGCCAGCCTGCCAACGATCGTGCGTGCCTGCAGGCCCATCAGCACGAAAGCCAGCACGTTGAGCACGAACACCGCCGACTCCCAGACCGAATAGGTGCTGACGCGGCGTCTCGCCGACGACTGGCGCGGCGCCCTGCGCGCAATGGTCATGGCATAGACGACGATGGTGATGATGGCGGAAAGGCCGAGCCTGTCGGCGATGATCCACACGGCGAAGGTTCCGGCAAACTGCACCACCGTGCTGCTCGCCGCATCCTCGATGCGGCCGAGCGCCAGCAGCGAGACGCGGCCAAACAGATAGCCCGCGATCACACTGCCGATCGTTGCCAGCAGGATCACCGGAACGGCGTTGCTGAGCATGATCGTGCCAAGCGCCGCCGAAACCGCCAGCCGGTAGATCAGCAGCGCCGTGGCATCGTTGAGCAGGCTCTCGCCCTGCAGGATGGCGGTGATGCGGTGCGGTACCTTGAACTGGCTGAGCACGGCGGATGCGGCCACCGCATCCGGTGGCGCGACGATGGCGCCAAGCGCGATTGCCGCCGCGATCGGCAGGCCGGCCATCTTCCAGCCGACCAAGGCAACCACCACGGTGGTGAAGACCACGGCGCCTAGCGCGAGCAACGCGAGCGACAGCCGGTAGCGCTTGAGGTCGCGCAGCGACGTGTCATAGGCGGCGTCGAGAAGCACCGGCGCGATGAACAGGGCAAGCGCCAGCTCCGGATCGATCTCGATCGTCGGCGCACCGGGTACGAAGGCAATCGCGACGCCGGCCAGAGCCAGCAGGGACGGATAGGGAATTTCCAGCCGCCGCGACAGCGCCGTCAGCGCGACGGCAGCCAGAAGCAGGATGAGGGTAAGTTCGAATAGCGCCATGGCCCATCGTAGCGGCGAAGCGGCATCATGGGCAGTGGCTGGATGGCAAGATGCTGTTGATTGTCCAGCAAACGCCCGACCTTGGCAGGATACGGCCGTTCATCGCGCTGGCCTGATTCGACCGTCTCGGTTCCCTTGGGATGCTGCTTTTACTAGTGCAGCACCAGCATGTCGCTCGATGAAAACGATATCTCCGCCTTCTCGCCAACAGCCGGCGGTGGTGTGGCCGGGCTGTTGAAGGTGTCGAGCGACACCGTGTTGCCGCCGATGCCGACGCGAACGCGAATGACCGAGCCGAGGAAGTGCACTTCGGAGATTTCGCCCGACAGGCTTGAATCGCGACCGGGCTGGCGTCCGAGCGAGATCGCCTCGGGACGCAGCGCCAGCGACAGCGTGTCGCCCGACTTCGAGCCGTTGAGCTTGCCCTTGAGCGAGACTTCCTGCGTGTTGACTTGCACCGTGCCGGCCGCGGCGTCAGTGACCTTGCCTTCGAGCACGTTCAGCGTGCCGACGAAGTTGGCGACGAACTTGGTCGCCGGCCGGTTGTAGATCTCGAACGGCGTGCCGACCTGCTCGGCCTTGCCGCCATACATCACCGCGATGCGGTCGGAGATCGACAGCGCCTCTTCCTGGTCATGGGTGACGAAGATGGTGGTGATGCCGAGCTTCTTCTGGATCGAGCGGATTTCCTCGCGCAACGACACACGTACCTTGGCGTCGAGCGCCGACAGCGGCTCGTCGAGCAAAAGCAGCTTCGGCTTCGGCGCGATGGCACGCGCCAGCGCGATGCGCTGCTGCTGGCCGCCGGAAAGCTGGTAGGGATAGCGGTCGGCCATCTGCGGCAGCTTGATGATGTCGAGCATCTCGGCCACGCGTCTGTCGATGTCCGCCTTGGGCATGCCGGCGACCTTCAGGCCAAAGCCGATGTTTTGCGCCACCGTCAGGTTGGGGAACAGCGCATAGGCTTGGAACACCATGCCGACATTGCGCTGGTTGGGCTTTAGCCTCGTGATGTCCTTGCCTGCGACGACGATCTTGCCCGCCGACGGCTCTTCGAAACCGGCGACCATGCGCAGCACGGTGGTCTTGCCGCAACCCGATGGCCCAAGGAAGGAAACGAACTCGCCCGGCTCGACATCAAGATTGAAATCTTCGACCACGGTGGTGGCGCCGAAGGATTTTCGCACATGCTGGATGGAGAGGAATGGTTCGGCCATGGCTTTTTCTTTCGATCAGTACTTTGTCGATCAGTTCGGGCGGTTCGCCGATCTCGGCGCGAAACGGGACAGGATCTGGATCAGCGACATACAGCCCCAGGTGATGGCGAAGGCGATGATGGCAAGCGCCGCCGGCTCATAGGCGCGGTTGGCGCCAACGTTTTGCAGATAGGGGCCGAAGGCGGGCCGGTTGAGCAAGCTGGCCATGGTGAATTCGCCAATGACGATGGCGAAGGTAAGGAAGGCGCCCGACAGCACGGCGATCAGCACATTGGGCAGGATCACACGACCAATGATCGTGCCCCAACCGGCGCCAAGGATCTGCGCCGCTTCGGTCAGCGTCCTGACGTCGATGGTGCGCAGTCCGGTATCGACCGCGCGATACATGTAGGGCAGCGCCAGCATTGCATAGCCGATGACCAGCAAGGCATTTGTGCCCATGTCGGTGGCCAGGAACGGCAGCGGCGAATTCGAACCGTACATCCTGATATAGCCGAAGACGATGACGATGGCGGGAATGACCAGCGGCAGCAGCGTGATGAACTCTACGATCGGCCGCAGTTGCGGCAGGCGCAGTCGAATCCAGTAGGCGGCGGGCACCACGATCAACACGCCCAGAATGATGGTGAAGATGGCGGCAAGCACTGAGTAGCCAAAGGTCGCCTGAAAACGAGGGTCGCCAAGCACGATCTGATAGGCGTCGAAGGAATAAGCGCCGCGCCGCATGCGCAAGGAAAATTCCACCGTCGCGATCAGCGGAATGAAGAAATAGGCCGCGCCCAGCCCGAAGACGACCCAGGCCCAGAATTTTCCGGACTTCATTTCAGCCACCTCTCCGAGCGCGTCCGGAACCAAATGTAGAAGACATTGGCCAGCCCGGTGATGACGATCATGCCGAAGGCGATCGCATAGCCGAGATGGGCATTGTGCAGCACGTCACCGCGTATCTGCGCATAGAGCAGGATCGGCACGATGTTGAGTGAAGAGCCGGTCAGCGCATAGGCGGTGGCGATGGCGCCGAAGGCATTGGCGAAGAGCAGGATGACCGTGCCGAGGAAACTCGGCCAGATCACCGGGATGACCACCATGCGCCAGTATTGCGTCTGGGTGGCGCCAAGCGTCGCCGCAGCCTCGCCCCACTCCTTCTTCAAGCCGTCGATCGCCGGCGTGATGATGACCACCATTAGGGGAATCTGGAAATAGACATAGGTCAGCGTCAGGCCCCAGAACGATAGGATGTTGAAGCCGTGCGCATAAATGTTGAGGCCGAACACGGTGTTGAGCAGCACCGTGGCGAGACCGAGGCGTCCGAGCGTGGCGATGAAGGCGAAGGCCAGCGGTACGCCGGCGAAATTGGAAGCCACGCCGGAGAATGTCAGCGTCGCCGAACGTATCCACTCCGGCAGGCCGCCGCGCACGATGGCGATGGCGATGCCGAGACCTGCGAAGGCGCCGATCAGCGACGAGGAAAGGCTGACCTTGAGCGAGATCCAGTAGGCGGCGACAATCGATGGCTGCGCCAGTGCTGCTATGTTTTCGAACGTGAATTCGCCGGCATCGTTCTGGAATGCACCCAGCATCAGATAGAGCGTGGGTAGGATCAGGAACATGATGGCGAAGATGAAGAATGGCGCAACGCCGAGCCATTGCGTCGGCAGTCGCATTGCACGCGCCTCGCTGGGGGGCGCGGTCTTCCCGGCAACTGCGTGATCGGAAAGCGAGATATCTGTCATGCGCCGGCTACCGTCTCCGAGGAACACCGGGCGGCCGCGAGGCCGCCCGGTTGGTTTCAAGCCTTACTTGACGTTGGCGCCGACGACGGCATCCCAGTTCTTGGTGACGGCTTCCTTTGCCTTGCCCTGCTCGTCCAGCGTCGGGAACACCGCGGCAGCGTAAGCCTCGGCCGGCGGCAGCTTGGCCATCACGTCCGCCGGGAGCTTGCCGTTCTTGGCAAGATCGTTGAAGCGGATCGGGTGGCAATAGCCCTTCAGCCAGCCGATCTGGCCTTCGTCGGAGTAGAGATACTCCAGCCAGAGCTTGGCAGCGTTCGGATGCGGTGCGAAAGCACTGATCGCCTGCACATAGACGCCGGCAACGACACCGGTCTTGGGCACGACGACGTCGACGGGCGGATTGCCCTTCAGCGTGTCGCGACCGGCAAGTGCATTGTAATCCCAGGTCACCAGGATCGGCGTCTGGCCTTGTGCCAGGGTCGCCGGTTTGCCGATGACCGGCACGAAATTGCCGGCGGCGTTAAGTTTCTTGAAGAAGTCGAGACCAGCAGTGCCAGCAGCTTCGCCGGCAGCCGCACCACCGGAAATGCCGGCCGCGTAGACGGCCTGGATGGCCTGGTTCGAGGCGCGCGGGTCGCCGGCAAGCGCCACGGTGTTGGCGAATTCCGGCTTCAGCAGGTCAGCCCAGTCAGCAGGCGCTTCCTTGACGAGGTCCTTGTTCACCAGGAAGGATAGCACGCCATAGTAGTCGCCGGTCCAGTAACCATCGGCATCCTTGGCGCTGTCCGGGATCGAGTCCCACGTCGACACCTTGTAGGGCATCAGCAGCCCATCCGCCTTGGCGGTCGGACCGAAGGACAGGCCGACGTCGATGACGTCGGGCGCCTGCGGGCCCTTGTTGTCCTTGTTGGCCTTGATCGCCTCTACCTCGTCGCCGGAGCCGGCATCGGGGTTGAGTTCGTTGATGGTGATCTCAGGATACTTCGCCTTGAAGCCGTCGATGACGGCGCCGTAGCCGCACCAGTCATGCGGCAGCGCGATGGTGGTGAGCTGGCCTTCCTTCTTCGCAGCGGCAACCAGTTCGTCCATGGACTGGGCCGACGAGATAGCAGAAGTCGCCATGAGGGCGACGGCCGAAAGGGAAAGCACTTTCCCTGTAAACTTGAACATGTGTTCTCTCCGTTGAACTGGCGTCCTGGACGCCTGCGATGCGGTATCGATTTCGTGTGACAGCCAGATGAAAGCTTTTTGAAACAGGCGCCCGGCGGCACGAAAAGTTAACTCTTTTTAACAGGCTGTAGCAATTAGCCTGCACTTAATTTCCCGGCTAATGGTTTATAGCCTTGCTTTTTGCCCCCTTGCCCTTCCTTTCCCTTCGTTTTTAGATCACGTCCGGCGCAGAAACCGCCTCAGACAGTGCCGGCGATAGTGTTCTCGAGCAGCGTCAGCGCCGCCTTTTTGGTCAGCCTGACCGGGTTGCCGCCGGCGGTCGGATCGACCACCGCCATGTCGGCGATCAGCCCTTTGCGCTTCTTGTCCATGTAGAGCCCCTTGATCAGATCGGGCAGCGCATGCGGCACCTTCAATTCCTTGCGCAGCTTGATGATCGCTTTGGCAAAGCCGTCGAAGCCACCCTTGATGCCGCAATAGGCAGCGAGCCGGGCAATCCGCTCCTCGATGGAGTCGCGATTGAAGGCCAAGACATAGGGCATGAACACCGCATTCGTCATGCCGTGATGGGTGTCGTAGAGCGCGCCGATCGGATGCGACAGCGAGTGGATGGCGCCAAGACCCTTCTGGAAGGCGGCAGCACCCATGGCGGCCGCACTCATCATGTGGGCGCGCGCGACAAGGTCCTTGCCGTTGGCGTAGGCCTTGGGCAGGTTCTCGAACACCAGGCGCACACCTTCCACCGCAATGCCGTCGGCCATCGGGTGATAGCCCGGCGCGCAATAGGCTTCGAGGCAGTGCGCCAGCGCATCCATGCCGGTGCCGGCGGTGATGAAGCCGGGCATGCCGACCGACAGTTCCGGATCGGCAATGACGATTGCCGGCAAAAGCTTCGGATGGAAGATCACCTTCTTGGTGTGCGTCGCCTCATTGGTGATGACGCCGGCACGCCCGACTTCCGAGCCTGTGCCGGCAGTGGTCGGCACGGCTATGATCGGCGCGATGGCATCCGAATTGGCGCGCGTCCACCAGTCGCCGACATCCTCAAAGTCCCAGATCGGCCGCGTCTGGCCAGCCTGGAACGCGATCAGCTTGCCGAGATCGAGCGCTGAACCGCCGCCGAAGGCGATGACGCCGTCATGCTTGCCCTTCTTGAACACGGCGATCCCGGCGGTGAGGTTGGAATCGACCGGGTTCGGCTTCACCTCGGAGAACACGCCATAGGATACCTTGGCGTCGTCGAGGATTTTCAGCGTCGAAGCGACGACCGGCAGTTTCGCCAACCCCGGATCGGTGACGAAAAGCGGCCGCTTAATGCCGGTGGCCGCGAGCACCTCAGGCAGTTCCTTGATGCGCCCGGCACCGAAGCGGACGGTGGTCGGGTAGTTCCATTTGGAGATCAGCTTGGACATGTCTTGTCTTTCAAAAAATCAGATGGCTTCGCGCAGATGGAAGGATTTCGGCCGGGTCAGATTGTCGTAGCCGAGCGCCGAAAGGGCGACGCCTTTGCCGGTGTCCTTGACGCCGGTCCAGACCAGCGCCGGATCGAGGTAGTCGCAGCGGTTCATGAACACGGTGCCGGTCTCGACGCGGTCGCCGATCGCCACCGCATGCTCGATATCGTCGGTCCAGATCGAAGCGGTCAGCCCGTAGGGGCTGTCGTTCATCAGCGCGATCGCCTCCTCGTCGTTGCGCACCTTCATGATGCCGACGATCGGGCCAAAACTTTCCTCGCGCATGACGCTCATCTGGTGGTCGACGCCGGTCAGCACTTCCGGCGCCAGATAGGGCGAGCCGGCCTTGTCGTTAGCCACCTTCATATTGATGTGTGCGATTGCACCCTTGCGCAGCGCCTCGGCCTTCTGCTCGCGGATCAGGTCGGCAAAGCGCGCCTGCGCCATCGGCCCCATTGTCGTCGCCTGTTCTAGCGGATTGCCGACGGCATAATTCTTCGTCTCGGCGATGAAACCTTCGACGAACTGGTCGTAGACCTTCTCATGCACATAGACGCGCTCAATGCCGCAGCAGCACTGGCCGGAATTGTAGAAGGCGCCGTCGACCAGATTGGCCACCGCATGGTCGAGCTTGGCGTCGGGCAGCACATAGGCCGGATCCTTGCCGCCGAGTTCGAGCCCGAGCGTCATGAAGGTGCCGGCCGCCGCCTTCTCGATGGCGCGGCCGCCGCCGACCGAACCGGTGAAATTGACATGGTCGATCTTGCCCGAGCCGAGCAGCTTCTCGGTCTGGGCATGGTTCAGCACGACATTCTGGAACACGCCCTTGGGCAGCCCAACCTTGTCGAACGCCTGCTGGAACCGTTCGCCGACCAGCAGCGTCTGCGCCGCATGTTTGAGGATAACGGTATTGCCGGCCATCAGTGCCGGCACGATGGTGTTGACGGCGGTCAGATAGGGATAGTTCCACGGCGCGATCACCATGACGACGCCGAGCGGATCCTTCTTCACATAGCGTCGGAAGCCGTCCTTCGGGTTGGATGCCGGCACGGATTTCAGCGCGGCTTCAGCGATCTCGACCATGTAATTGGTGCGTTCCCTGACGCCGCCGAACTCGCCGCCATAGCGCACCGGTCGCCCCATTTGCCAGGCGATCTCCGGCACGATCTCGTCGGTCATCGCGACCAGCGCTTCGAGCATCGCCAGCATAAATTTGCCGCGCTCGACGATCGGTGTCAGCGCCCACTTCTCCTGCGCCGCCTTGGCGCGCTCGACCGCGGCATTGATCGCCTGGTCGGTCGCGATCGGCCGCTCGGCGTAAATCGAACCATCGATGGGCGATTTGAGTTTTACGGTTTCCAAAGGATACTCCAAGTTAGCAGGCTAGGGTGCGCAGATGGCCATTGCGGCCATAGCGAAGGATGGGCTCGTCACGCGTCACCAGAACCATGTCCAACGCTCTCGCACTTGCCATCAGTATCCGATCGATGGGATCACCATGAGGCGGACCGGGCAGGTTGGATGACGCAATCAGAATGGCTGGTGAGATAGCGCTGAGCTTTGCCGACATTCGCTCGATGAATCGCTCCACGAAGTCGAGTGGTGCCAATGGCAGATTGAGCCGACCCTTGGCTACGCCGATTCCGATCTCCCATGCCGACATCGGTGAAAGATACAGACGGCCGTCATAGGCCGCTTCCGAAATCTCCCGGCTTGCGTGCGGATCGATCAGACTATCGTTGGCGACAAAGATCACCGCACATGTATCCAGAAGCAGGTTTGGCCCTTCGCTCATTTACGCACCGCAAGTTTGCCGTCACGCGCGTCAGCCTCACCGCCCAGATAGCCCCGGTCCCATGGCTCGTCATCGAAAGGTTTGGTGATATCAAATCCGGCTTCGATCGTTATTAGGCCCTTCATGAAACCAAAACCGGGGTGGCGATCCGCGCGCGCCTCCTTTGGCGCGGCAGGCACGCTACCACTGGGCGGCGCCGAAATGGGCTCTTTGCGAACGCGGCGAAATACCAGTTTCCCACTCCCTATATTGACGGATTCGGTCTCGAACCCAGCCTCAAGCCACTCCCTTGTCATGGGATTGTTGCTCGGATTGTTGCTCCACCATGCAGGGTATTGCTTCGATGCGGGCAGCGGCAGATTGAGCACTCTCTCGATTTCGGCGAACGACATCGGAACGCGATCGACATTCTGGGCAATGAGAAAGTCCTTGAGCGGCGCATATTTGGACATTGCAAACTCCTCAATGTAGCGCACTGCAGTTTACAGGCCATATGGTACTAACTTCACCACATTGTCAACATTAAAGCTGTATAAAGTTTTAGTACCGCTCGAACCCTCTGTGCAGTTCCCAATCCGTAATGCGGCGGTCGTATTCGAACTGCTCCCACTTTGCGGTGTGGACATAATGTTCGAGCACATCGTCGCCGAGCGCCTGCTTCAGCATCTTCGACTTGGCCAGCGTCTCGGTGGCGTCACGCAGCGTTTTCGGGATCTCCGGCAGGCGCGAGGCCTGGTAGGCATCGCCGACGAACGGCTTCTGCAGTTCGAGCTTCTCGTCGATGCCGGCAAGGCCGGCGGCGATCAGCGCCGCGAAAGCGAGATAGGGGTTTAGGTCGGCGCCGCCGATGCGGCATTCCATGCGGATGCCCTTGGTGCCCTCACCGCACAGGCGGAAGCCGGCGGTGCGGTTGTCCTCGCTCCACATGATCTTGGTCGGTGCGAAGGTGCCGGCCTGGAAGCGCTTGTAGGAGTTGATGTAGGGCGCCAGGAACCAGGTAAACTCCCTGGCGTATTTGAGCTGCCCAGCCGCCCATTGCTGGCCAAGCGTGGACAAAGTCCAGTCCGCCTTCTTGTCGAAGAACAATGGCGTCTTGCCATCGGCGCTCCACAGCGAATTGTGGATGTGGCTGGAGTTGCCCGCGAGCCCGTAATTGTATTTCGACATGAAGGAAATCGACTTGCCTTCGGACTCGGCAATCTCCTTGGCGCCGTTCTTCAGGATGACGTGGCGGTCCGCCATGTCGAGCGCCTCGGCATAGCGCACATTGATCTCTTCCTGGCCCGGGCCCCATTCGCCCTTGGAGTTTTCGATCGGGATGCCCGCCGCTTCCATCTCGTTGCGAAGCCGGCGCATGACGCCTTCTTCCTTGGTGGTGATGCCGATCTGGTAGTCGCCGATATAAGGCGACGCGGTGTCGAGCCCCTGCCAGTGCTTCTTGCGGGCGGAATCGTAGGTCTCGTTGAACAGGTAGAATTCGAGCTCGGAGGCGAAGTAGCCGATATAGCCGCGTTCGGTGAGCCGCTTGACCTGCTTTTTCAGCATCGCGCGCGGCGAATGCGGAAGGTCGTCATGGGTGTGGTGGTCGAGCACGTCGCAGATCACCAGCGCGGTCTTTTCCAGCCACGGAATCCGCCGCAGCGTCGCAAGGTCCGGCTTCATGACGAAGTCGCCATAGCCCTTCGACCAGCTTGCCGCCTTGTAGCCCGGCACCGGCTCCATATCGATGTCGGCGGCGAGCAGATAGTTGCAGCCATGCGTCTCGTCATGAGCAGAATCCACAAAGTACTGCGCCAGGAAACGCTTTCCCGCGAGCCGCCCCTGCATGTCGACGATGCAGGCCAGCACCGTGTCGATCTCGCCACTGGAGACCGCTTTCTTCAACTGATCGAACGAGAAATTTCCGGCCATTTCCTTTGGCACTCCAGTGCTTGGTCGTTGAGGACGAAACCATAGCCGGCTGCACGCCGGCCATGGCCATGATGGTGACGTCAGTGGCCGGTTTCGCCGACCGCCTGTTCGGCGGCCTTGATCGCTGCCTGACGTGCCGCGATGATGTCCCCCAGCGGCGGGCCCTGGAAGCGATTGCGCTCGAAGGCGAACCAGACAATCGCCGTCAGGATGAAGAAGCCGACGGTGATGTACAGCGCCCAGTCGTTCGGCGGCTGGATGCCGATGATGAAGATCAGGATCATCGACACGATCGAGAGAACGCCGAACAGCATGAAGATGCCACGGCCCAGGTTCCACGGTCCCATCTTGTCCCACTTCGGCGTTCCCCAGGCCACCATGCCGAGCACGATCGGCACGGTGAAGGACAGGAACAGGAAGATGACGGTGCAGGACACGACGATGGTGTAGGCCGAGGTGCCGGCGACCGAAACCAGCGTCGAACCCCAGACGAACAGCACCGACAGGACCGACGCCGTCCAGATCGCCGCCACCGGCGTGCGATAGGTCGGGCTGACCTTGGCCAGTGCAGACGAGCCCGGCAGGCCGCCGTCACGCGAGAAGGCAAAGATCATGCGCGAAGCCGAGGTGACGGTTGCGAGGCCGCACAACAGCTGGGCGATGAACACGACGAGGTAGACGAACTCCTTGAGGCCGGGACTGACGCGCTGGTCGAAGGCCCAGAAGAACACGTTCCAACCCTGCTTGGCGGCGTCGTCCATGTTGGGGATCATCAGTACGAAGGCGGCCAGGAACAAATAGCCGAAGACCGCCGACCAGATAACCGACATCACCATCGCACGCGGCACCGATGAGGCCGCCTTGATGGTTTCCTCGGAAGTGTGTGCCGAAGCATCGTAGCCGGTGATGGTGTAGATCGGCAGCAGAAGGCCGAGAGCGAACACCCAGGCGTTCGAGACGGACGGCCAGACGCTGGCGCCGGCCTCACCCGAGTAGTTGTGGAAGGTGAAGAGCCGGCTGAAATCCCAGGTCTCGGCGGAGAACAGGCAGACGACAGCAATCAGGATCGAGCCGAAGAAGATCAGGTAACCCGAAAAGTCGGTCAACTTCGCAGTCAGCTTGATGCCGAGATGGTTGATCAGCGCTTGGGCGCCGGTGATGATGACCAGGAAGATCATCTGATTGGTCAGCGTACCCTCGATGCCGAGCGTCGGCCCGAAGGCGCCGATGAAGAACGTCCAGGTGCCGACATTGATGGCGCCGAGCACGGTGATCAGGCCGAGCAGGTTGAGCCAGGCCGTCACCCAGCCAGTGCCGCGATTGCCGAGGATCGAACCCCAGTGATAGAGGCCGCCGGCCGTCGGATAGGCCGAGCTGATCTGCGACATGGCGACCGCGAAGGTCAGCGAGACGAAGCAGCCGACCAGCCAGCCGATGCCGATGCCGATGCCACCGGCGCCCGACGTTGCCTGCGCCAGCGAATTGATGCCGCCCGACAGGATGCAGATGATGGAGAAGGAAACGGCGAAGTTGGAGAAGCGGCTTAGCCGCCGCTCAAGTTCCTGGGCGTAGCCCATGGAATGGAGGTGCTTTACGTCTTCCGCCTTGTCTGTGTCTGAATAACCCGGTGCTGCCATTGTAGTCCCCTTTGCGTTCTTAGCTGGCCGGCCCTGCCCCGGTCGGCTTGCACCGGCCGGAGCATCTAGTCTTTGCTGTTAGCCTGCCGTCTGGCCGACGGCTGCTTCCGCGGCCGCGATCTCGGAAGCGCGGCGAGCAATGTCGGCGCCGATCGGCGGGCCCTTGAAGCGGCGCGATTCGATGCCGAACCACAGCACCACGAGCAGAACGATCAGGCCGATGGCATAGTTGATCAGGATGTCGAAGGGCGGCTGGATGCCGGCATACATCAGCACCAGAACGCCAAGCACCGTGATGACGGCGAACGGCTTGGACCAGATGCCGAGGCGGAACGGGCCGAATTCGGTCCAGCTCTTGCCCTCGGCAAGCAGGCCGGCGGCCACGGGCATGGCGTAGGACACGTAGAGGAACAATGCACAGCCGGCCGCCAGTGCGGCAAAAGCCGGCGAGTACAATGTCGCTGCGACCGCGAGCACCGCTCCGAGCCAGATCGCCGCCACCGGCGTGCGCCATGTCGGGCTGACGGTTTTCCACACCGACGAACCGGGCAGGCCGCCGTCACGCGCGAAGGCAAAGATCATGCGCGAGGTCGACGTCAGTCCGGCAAGAGCGCAGATGAAGTTCGCCAGCACGATCGCGATGGCAATGATGCTCTTCAGCAGGAATGGTGCCGGCAGGTTGTTGAAGAGATTGAACCAGGCATTGGCGCCATCCTTGGCCGTCGCTGCCAGATCGGGGCTGGCCAGTACGAACGAAACGGCCATGACGAAGCCGAACACCAGCGACCACAGGACCGAATGGATCATGCCGCGCGGCACCGCCACGCGGGCATTGTGGGTCTCTTCGGACGTGTGGGCCGAAGCGTCGAAGCCAGTGATGGTGTAGAGTGGGTAGAGCAGGCCGATCAGGAAGGCGACGAGTGCCGTCCGTGCGGTCGGAACGTAGCCTGCGCCTGGATCACCGGTGTTGTTGACGAAGGTGGTGAGCCGCGAGAAATCCCAGCTTGCGCCCCAGATCAGGAACATCGCGGTCAACACGACGGCGACGACCAGAATGAGGTAGCCCGAGAAATCCGTCAGCATGGTGGTGAGCCTGATACCGAAATGGTTGATCAGCGCCTGCGCGACCGTGATGATCACAACGCCGATCACCTGCTCCTGATAGCCCCACGCGGATACGTCGTGACCGAACACGCCGGACCAGACAAGGTCCTTGAACAGCGCATAAACGCCGACATTGACCGAGGCGACGACGAAGACCAGGCCGAGCAGGTTGATCCAGGCCGTGGCCCAGCCCCAGCCGCGCCCGCCGAGAATTGACGACCAGTGGTAGAGACCGCCGGCCGTTGGGTAGGCCGAGCCGATCTGGCCAAGGGACGCGGCAACGACAAGTGCAAAGACGCCGCCGATGACCCAGCCGACAGTCGCCTCGAAGCCGCTGCCGGTCGCCATGGCCAGCGGGAAGGACGTGATGCCGCCCGCCAGAATGCAAATGATCGAAAAGGAAATAGCGAAGTTCGAGAAGCCGCTCATGCGGCGAGCCAACTCCTGGGCATAGCCCATGCTATGGAGGGTTTTTACATCCTCCGATCTTTCAGCGTCTGATTTGTCCGGTCCTGCCATTTTCGTCCCCTGTTTTTCTAGCTGGCCGATTGAACTGACTTTCCCACTGCGTGTCGCCGGGAACCCTTGGCCTCCTCGGGTTCCAGGTCAGAAAAAATGCCTGTGAGCAGATCCGCCCATTTCCGCTGCCCGGTCTCGCCGGAGATCTCGTCGTTGCGGATTTCGATCATTGCGCAGGCAAGGCCGCGCGAGCGTGCATGGCGCTCCAAAGTGAAATAGACGCGGTCGGCCGGCGAATAGGGCTCGTTGATGCCGACAGTGACGCCGGAGAGCCGCTGCAGCGCCGCTATGAGCGGCGACGCCAGCCGGCGGTCGTCATCGTGGATGATGCCGATATGCCAGGGCCGGTTCTTGCCCTTGTAGACCGGGGTGAAGGAATGCACCGACACCAGCCGGGTCTCCTGCCCACGCGCCTGCCGGTCGTCGATGATCGATGCGATCGTGTCGTGGAACGGCCGCCACGACAAAGCGATGCGCTCGGCGCGCTCACTGTCCGACAGGCCGGCATTGCCCGGAATGGCCGTCGTCTCGCTGACCGGCGGCACCAGGTCCGGTGCGTCGAGCGGACGGTTGCAGTCGATTATCAGGCGCGAGATGCGGGTTTCGATGAGCGTCGCATCGAGGGCGGTCGCGATGCGGCGCGCCACCGGCAGCGCGCCGGGGTCCCAGGCGATGTGGCGGGAGAGGTCCTCGGCCGGCAGGCCAAGCGTGCCGAATTCGGACGGCAGGAAGTTGGAAGCGTGGTCGCAGGTCAGCACGAAAGGGCTGGACCCGCCGGGGTTCGTCACCCCTACGGTATCAGACGATGCAAGGCTGGCGGGCCGTGCTCTCTCCATAGTCTGCCGTCCCCTGGGGAGCGCTGTATCTTATGTTACGTATTTTGCCTCATTGCGTCCCTGTGGATGATTTCATACAGTTTGTCCGGCTTTGTCAAATGCGATTTCGGGGAAGCGGTCTGGACGGGCTCAGGGGTGGGGAAAACGATGATTTCCAGCATTGCCGAACTGATTTCGGACCGCATCGGCACGATGCCGGCCGGCGAGCGCCGCGCCGCGCAGACACTGATTGCGAACTATCCGCTGATCGGGCTGAAGACGGTCGCCGAGTTCTCGACCGCCGCCGGCGTATCGTCGCCGACCATCCTGCGCTTTGTCTCCAGGCTGGGGTTCCAGAACTATCCCGAATTCCAGTCGGCGCTGCAGGACGAACTGGCGGCGCAATTGCAATCGCCGGCATCGCGCACGCTCAACCCGGCCTCCCCAAGCGGTGCAGTATCGCCAATGCTGGAGGCGACGCTGGACAATATGCGCGAGACCTTCAGGCATCTCTCCGACAGACAGCTTGCCGACATCGCCGAAAGGCTCGCCGAACGGCGCGGCAAGACATTCCTGATCGGCGGCCGCTTCACCGATCCGTTGGCACGCTACATGGCCGCCCATCTCGCCATCATCCAGCCCGATGTCTATCACCTTGCCGGCCAGGAGAGCATCTGGCGCGACCGGCTGATCGACATGGGCAAGCGCGACGTGCTGGTGATCTTCGACATCAGGCGCTATCAGGACAGTCTGGTCCGCTTTGCCCAGACCGCGCATCAGCGCGGCGTTCAGATCGTGCTGTTCACCGACCAGTGGCTATCGCCGATCGCCCGCTTCGCCCGCCATGTCATTGCCGGACGCACCGCCGTGCCTTCGGCGTGGGACTCTTCGGCCGCTCTGTTCGTTGTCGCCGAGACGCTGATCGGCGCCGTCACCAGGCAGCTCGAGGCCGACAGCGCCAGGCGCATCCGCGACCTCGAAAGCCTGCGCTGACACGCTCAATCCCCGCCGCAGGTGCGCAAAATTACGCAGATTTAATGTGCATGGAAGCGGCAGAATTGCCATAAAGCCATGATATTGTGGCGGCTTCGCACATACTGGGTGCGTCGCTGCGCGTTTTTTTGCTTGGCGAAACCGGTAGACGTTTTGCCAACCGGAGTGTCGATGGTCGCCTGGAAACAGATCGTTTTTGCGCTTGTGATCCTGGTCGCGGCTGTCCTCGCCTGGGCGCGATTCTTCCCGGGCGCGCCGGAGGTTCTAGCACGCTGGGGCATCGACTGGACCTATCCTTCGGCGCCCGCCACAACCGGTGCGGTCGACACGACAAAACAGGCAGGCGGCCGCAACGCTGCCGGCCGCCCGGCAAATGTCGTCGCCTTGCCGGCGACCACCGCCACCATCAACGATCGCCTGCAGGCGATCGGCACCGGCCGCGCCAACGCCTCGGTGACGGTCAACCCATACAGCTCTGGGCGCCTCGTTGAATTTCTCGTCCAATCCGGCACCCGCGTCGACAAGGGGCAGATCATCGCTGTTCTCGATTCCGAGACCGAGGTGATCTCGCAAGATCGTGCCAAGCTTGCCTTGCAGGATGCCCAGGACAAGCTCGAGCGGGTGAAATCATTGAGGGCCTCCAACGCCGCGACCCCGGTCGCCGTCGCCGATGCCCAAGTGGTGCTGGCCGGCGCCAAACTGGCGCTGCAGGATGCCGAACTCGCCTTGCAGCGTCGTTCGATCGTCGCCCCTATCGCCGGCACGGTCGGCATCCTGCCGATATCGGCCGGCAATTACGTCACCAGCCAGTCGGCGATCGCCACGCTTGACGACCGCTCCTCCATCCTGGTCGATTTCCTGGTGCCCGAGCGCTTCGCCGCCGCCGTCAAGGTCGGCGCGCAACTGTCGGCGACGCCGATCGCCAATCCGAGCAAGGCCTATACCGGCACTGTGTCGGCCATCGACAACCACATCGACGAAAAGAGCCGCACCCTGCTGGTCAAGGCTGCAATCGCCAATCCGGCGGATTCGCTGCGCGCCGGCATGTCGTTCGGCATCACCATGCGCTTCCCCGGCGACACCTATCCGGCCGTCAGCCCGCTGGCAATCCTGTGGGGTTCCGACGGCGCCTATGTCTGGCAGATCGAGGACGGCAAGGCCAGGCGCGTTCCCGTGCGCATCATCCAGCGCAACACCGAGACGGTGCTGATCGACGCCGAGATCGAGGATGGCGACATGGTTGTGACCGAGGGCACCCAGAGCGTCAGCGAAGGCGGCGCGGTCCGCATCGCCGGCCAGGATCAGCGGGCCGCGGACGCGGCCGAAGGCTCATGACCGCGCCTGTCAGCACCGCCAACGAAACCGGCTTTACCGCTCTCTTCATCCGCAGGCCGGTCATGGCCTTCGTGCTGAACACGCTGATCGCAGTGGCCGGCCTTGCCGCTTTCTACGGCGTCGAAATCCGCGAACTCCCCGATGTCGACCGCGCCGTGGTCACCGTGTCGACGGCTTTCGAGGGTGCCGCCGCCGAAACCGTCGACCGTGAACTGACCGACACCATCGAGGGTGCGGTCGCGCGCGTATCCGGCGTCAAGTCGATCTCGTCGACCTCGTCCTTCGGCCAGAGCCGCGTCACCATCGAGTTCAACGACGGCGTCGATTTGAACGTCGCCGCTTCCGACGTGCGCGACGCGGTCGGCCGTGTCGCCAACATGATACCGGACACCGCCGATCCGCCGCGCATCGTCAAGGCCGATGCCAATTCCGATGCCGTGATGCGACTGGCCGTCACCTCCGACACCATGTCGGTGCAGGACATGACGGTGATTGTCCAGGACCAGATCGAGGACGAACTGGCTGCCGTGCCCGGCGTCGCCGACGTTCAGGTCTATGGCGACCGCGACAAGATCTTCCGCATCGATGTCGACCAGAACAAGCTCGCCAGCCTCGGCTTCACTGTCGCCGATCTGAGGGCAGCGCTTGCCTCGGTCGCTTTCGATTCACCAGCCGGTTCGATCACCACCACCAACCAGGATCTCATCGTCCGCACCACGGCCGATGTGACGACGCCGGAAGAATTCGAAAACATCATCATCGGCGGCACGACGCGCATCCGCGACGTCGCCACCGTCACGCTCGGTCCCGACATCGGCCAGACCTCGTTGCGCTCCGACGGCAAGACCGGCATTGGCCTTGGCATCATCCGCCAGGCGGAATCGAACACGCTGGATATTTCCACCGGAGTGAAGGCAGCCGTCGCCAAGCTGCAGGAAAACCTGCCCAAGGGCATGTCGATCAAGATCACCAGCGACGACGCAGTCTTCGTCAACGGCGCCGTGCACGAGGTCGAGATCGCGCTCGGCCTGTCGATCTCCATGGTGCTGATCGTCATCTACATCTTCCTGCTCGACTGGCGCGCGACGCTGATCCCTGGTCTGTCAATGCCGGTCGCCATGATTGGCACCATCGCCGCCATCTATCTCGCCGGCTTCTCCATCAACATCCTGACGCTTCTGGCGCTGGTGCTGGCGACCGGCCTTGTCGTCGACGACGCCATCGTCGTTCTGGAAAACATCGTGCGACGGCGCAACGAAGGCATGGGGCCTCGTGCCGCCGCCGTGCTCGGCGCCCACGAAGTGTTCTTCGCCGTCATCGCCACGACGCTGACGCTCGTTGCCGTTTTCGTGCCAATCTCCTTCCTGCCGGGACAGACCGGCGGCCTGTTTCGGGAATTCGGCTTCGTCCTCGCCATGTCGGTGCTGCTCTCCTGCGTGGTGGCGCTGACGCTGTGCCCGATGCTGGCCTCGCGCATGTTGACCGGCGCATCGCTCCACCATGAAGGCGGTCACGGCATTGGCGCGCGCGTCGGTGGCGCGCTGAACGCGGCCTACAAGCGCGCCCTGCATGCCTGCCTCGGCGCGCCGTGGATCGTGCTGCTGGTTGCGGTGCTGTTTGCGGGCGTCGCCTTCAGCCTGTTCGGCACCATCCGCCAGGAACTGACGCCGAGCGAGGACCGCGCCGTCGTGCTGTTGCGCATCAACGCGCCGCAAGGCGTCAGCCTCGATTACACCACGCAGCAGATGCAGAAGATCGAGCGGCTGATCCAGCCGCTGCGCGATTCCGGCGAGATCGTCTCGACCTTCGAAAACGCCGGCCAGAACGGCGCCTACAATTCCGGCTTCATGGTGATGACGCTGGCGCCGTGGGACGAGCGCACGCGCAGCCAGCAGGAGATCATGGCGCAGATAAGCCAGCTGACCCGGCAGGTGCCATCCGTGCGCACCTTCCCGGTGCAGGCCAATAGCCTCGGCATTCGCGGCGCCGGCAACGGCCTGCAATTCGCGCTGGTCGGCAACGACCGCAAGGCGCTCGGCGACGCGGCGGTGAAGATCATCGCCCGGATGCAGGCCGATCCGCGCTTCCAGACGCCGCGGCTTTCCATCGACCCGACGCAGCCGCAGCTGGCGGTGGCGATCGACCGCGAGCGCGCCTCCGATCTCGGCATCGACATATCGGGTCTCGCCAACACCTTGCAGGCGATGCTCGACGGCAACGATGTCGTCGATGTCTACATCGCCGACCGCAGCTATGGCGTGAAGCTGGTCTCGACCACCAACCCGATCAATGATCCGACCGATCTGGAAAACATCTTCCTGAAGACCGCCGACGGCCGCTTCGTGCCAATGTCGACCATCGCCACGCTGACCGAGCGCGCCGTGCCGCCGTCGCTGACCCGCGAACAGCAGCAGCCTTCGGTGGCGATCACCTCGAACCTGAACGGCAATTTCGCACTGGGTGACGCGCTCGGCGTTGCCGAGCAGATCGCCGCCCCGCTGCTGCCGCCGGGCAGCCGCGTCCTGCCGCTGGCCGAAGCCGCGACGCTCGGCGAGACCAACAGCGCCATGATCACCATTTTCGGCTTCGCGCTGGTCATCATCCTCCTGGTGCTCGCCGCCCAGTTCGAAAGCTTCGTCAGCGCCGTCATCATCATGGCGACGGTCCCCCTCGGCCTTGCCTGCGCAATCTTTGCGCTGCTTTTGTCAGGCACCAGCCTCAATGCCTACAGCCAGATTGGCCTCGTGCTTCTGGTCGGCGTCATGGCCAAGAACGGCATCCTCATCGTCGAATTCGCCAACCAGCTGCGCGACCGCGGCCTCGGCGTGCGCGAGGCGATCGAGCAGGCCTCGATCATCCGCCTGCGGCCGGTGATGATGACGATGATCTGCACCATTCTCGGCGGGGTCCCGCTGGTGCTGGCCGCCGGCGCCGGTGCCGAAGCGCGCATCGCGCTCGGCTGGGTCATTGTCGGCGGGCTGGGTCTCGCCACCGTCTCGACGCTGTTCCTGACCCCGGTCGCCTACCTCCTGCTCGGCCGCTTCGTCACGCCGAAGACGCATGAGGAAGCGAGGCTGAAGCGGGAGCTTGAGGAAGCGGCGTACGCCAATGTCGAGCCGGCGGAGTAGCTCCGCTTACCATCCCCCTTGTGGGGAGGGTCGGACCGCAGGTCCGGGGTGGGGGTGCAGCGCCAACTAACGTCGGTCCAGCGCTCCCGCGAATAACAGAGGTAGGAGCCAAGACCCCCACCCCGACGAAAGAGCAAAATTGCTCTTTCGTGGGGCCGCTGCCCCAGGGGGGGGGGGGGGGAAGAGAGGGTGTGATTGAAGACTTTCGCGGGAGGCGGCGACGGAGTGTTTGGTTGGTGGTGTGGTCGG